>CAKUXM010000004.1 GCA_934700335.1 uncultured Candidatus Melainabacteria bacterium
GTTAACTTATCTAACAATTTTTGTATTTTTATTTTTCTCTCTTAATAATTTTTAAATCTCTTACATTTATATAAAGGTATTTTGGAATAATTTATTGACTTTTTTGAGTTTTATTATTAACTTTTGTTAAGAAAATGATATACTTTTATTGAAATTTGTAATATTGTTAAGTGGTGAGTGGTGAATTGGGAGTAGTGAGTAGGTATTTGTCATTGCGAGCGTAAGCGAAGCAATCCAAAAAATGTTCGCTTTGTCCCGCTCGCATTAAACGGCAACGCTCTCAACTGCAACGAAAACTCCTATCGTTTCCGTTGACAGTTGCTCGACTCTCGCTTCGCTCGTGCCTCTGCTCTTGCACCTTCGTTTCCTTTTATCCGTAAGGCATTAAACTGAATAACATGCCTAACGGCTTAAAGTCAACTACGGAGACAGGCTCACAAGTTTCGCTCTAGCTCAACTGTTCGCTTTGTCAAAAAAAAGGTACGACCGCTAGACCGTACCAAGTAAATAAAATTATGAGATTTTTGTTTTTTATAAATTGAATAAGCTGTGAATTTTATCTTTAATGTCATCTTCGCTTAATTCAGGGTTTAATCTGTTTAAGTCGATTGCCATTTGATAATATGATGCTGCCTCTTTCGCTTCGCCCATTGTTTCGTATGCTCTTCCAGCATTGAAATATGCCATTGTGTAATTTGGGTTTAATTCAATTGCTGTTAAGAAACACTCTAAAGCTTCTTTCGCTTCAGCAAAGGCATCTAATTTAACAACACCTAAGTTATTATGTGCTATATCACAGCTTGGATTTAGGTCTATAGATTTGCTAAAAGAAATCATTGCTTCTTGAGAACAACCTTTTTCCCACAAAGCTAAGCCCATTTTTGCGTATGCTAAGTAATTTTCGGCATCTATTGCAATTGCTTCGCAGTATGTTTGAATTGCACTATCTAAATCTGATTGAATTACATAAACATCAGCTAATGCTATGTGTAATTCATAATTTTCTGAATCTAACGCAATACCAGCTTGAAAGGCAGAAATTGCTGATTGAAAATCCATTTTCATATCTAAGTACAATAATCCTAATGTATGGCAAACTAATGCTGTCCATCTATCATCTGGATTAATTTTAATAGCTTTTTGGTAATGTTTAATTGCATCATCAAACATATTGCTTCTTAAATATGCAAATGCAATTGCATTATTATAATAAGGATTATTTTCGTCAGCATCTAAAGCCAATTTAAAAGCAACTAATGCGTGAAAACTATCGTCTTTTTTAAGGTACAAATGACCTAATTCATAATAAATTTTTTCTAAGTCTACACCGAATTCTAATAATTTTGAGTAGTAATCAATTGTTTCATCAATTTCTTCTGGCAAATATGCACGAGTGATTGTAGCTAATTTTAGCAATGTATTTCTATCTTGAGGTTGAGCAGAATATGCTTCTCTATAGCATGCCAAAGCATCATTATACTCTTTTCTTTTCATCAATATATCACCCATTTTTGAGTTAAATAATGATGATTTACCTGTAGCCTTGATTGCTTTTTTATAAATATTTAAGGTTGTACCATAGTTTTTGAAACCTTCAAAAAAGGCTCCCACTGTTTTGAACAAGTTTGTTAAAGCTGATTCTTTAATATTTTTGTATAACATTTTGATTGAAGCCTTATCAATAACCGATAAAGCAATACCTGTTACAAAATAGTATAAAAATTTGTGTAAATTACCAATATGAGCATATTTATTATCAACTCTTTTTAAAATACTTGATGAATACAACAATCTTGCTCTAGAAGAATTAACACCTGCGCATTTGATAGCTTTTTCAAATTCTTCTGATGCACTTTCAAAATTAGATGCTTTTTCTAAAAAATACGCTGTATAAAGGTGTGCATTTGAATTTTGTGGAGCTAATGAAATAGCTGTTTTACATTGGATAATAGCGTTTTCTAAATCAATATCACCACTTTCCAACATTAATGATGCTAATCTATAGTAGCTTTCTGCCATTGTTGGGTTAGTTTTCATTGTTTGTAAATATTGATTTACGGCTTCTAATAAATCCTCGTGTTGATTTTTCAGTAAGTATCTTTCGTGAGCTAGTCTTGCTATTTCTAATGTGTTAGTTGTGTCAACTAAATTTTTGAATAAAGTCTTTCCTTGAACTTTTTCATCAGTAGTGCTATTTAACATAAAATCTCATCTCTCCGTGGTTTATTTACAAACTCATCTACGACAATCCAAAAAATTTATTTAGCACTTTGCTAAAAAACTCCTCTAAATGGAGTACATCATTTAGATTAAAAATTGGTCTATAGCTTGATATAGATTTAAATTATGATAGAATTATCATGTAAAGACTGAAGGACGAGACGGAAGGATTATGAAAAGCACAACTCTTAGACGTTCAAATATCACAAAAGAAAAGATTAAAGCTATTGAGGCTCTTTCTAAATATAGAAGAAGAAATTATAACATTTCTCAAACTTCAAACATTCAGCCAATCAAAGACAAAGAACTTGATATTTTATGGCAAAACTTAAAGCAACAAAATAGTAAGTACGAAAAATCACCTATTGTATATATCATAACTGGTTTTATTTTAGGTGCGATATCAATGTTAATTTTAACAACTGTTGTTAACTTATCAATGAATGCTGTTCAAGAAACTTTTGAAACTCCAGCACCAGTTGAAGCAACAACAGAATCTTCAAAATTAACATTCATTCCTGCAGATACTTCTGATGTTAAAAATTTAGCAAACAATGAAAAATATACAGTTCAAAATGGCGATACTTTAGAATCAATCGTTATCAGATTTTATGGTTCATATTCAGAGGCTAATGCTAAAAAAATTGAAAAAGCTAATGGAATTGCAAATCCTAACCAATTACAGCTAGGTCAAAATTTAATAATTCCATTAGGAGAATAAATTTAAACTAAAATACTAATTGGGGTGGGGAAATAAAATTCCCCCTTTTTTTTATTTATTTTTATTTCTTGTTATTTTATACAAACTATATTCTAACCCATTTACAGCTCTAAAACTTTTATATTTTTCAAATGTATAAATATAACCAGAATGACTGTCTTTTATTGAAACTTTATCTTTTTTACCCAAGGTATCGTTTACAGGGATATTTGTATAAACTTCGTCATCATCAACAAAATTCAATAATCTATCCATATTCAATTTAGTTACCAAATAAAACAAACTTTTAAATTGCGAATTTTGATGAATTTGAGTACAATATTTTGAATTCTTTGTAAAAAATCTTACGTCGTAGCTGTAATTATCGGATTCACAATAATTTTTAATTTTGTATTTGTTATATGGTAATAAAATAAAGCCAGCCGAATTATCCTTGGTTAAAATAATCGTTTTACCATCTAATTTTTTATCCTCCAAAATCAATTTGGATAATCTTATTCCATCATCAGAAAAAATATTATATAACATGTTAGTTTTTATATAAAAAGGAATAAGAATTTGAGTAATCGATATAATTGATAAAAATAAAGTTACAACAAAAGCTTTAACCTTATAATTATCAAGTTTGTAATTATCTAAACCCAACCAAAGCGCAATTATTAAATAAATAAAATAAAAAGCATGGTTCCAATAATGTCCATAAAATCTAAACATAAAACAATATGTCATAAAACCTGAGACACACAATAAAAATAATAGTGGTCTAATTTTATTTTTAAAAACACAGACAAATGTCGAAATAGTTACGATTGATAAAACTACGGCTTCGCAAATAACTCTTTTCAAAATACTGAACATTAAAGGTGTTTTGTAAAACTCAATACCTTTATATTTATCAAGCGCAGAATCATTAACACCCAAAATCTGAAGCGTCAAAAGAACGGCTCCAATTAATAAAATCAAACCAACATATAATAAATTTTTAGAAGTCGGTTTAGACTTAATAAAGTCATAAACAAAAAACAAACCAAACACCATAGCACCGATTAAAGCCATAGCACTTGTGTTTGCGCATAAAATTATTAAAAGTGAATACAAAACTGGATTTTTCAACTTATTTTTGTACAAAATACACAAAATAAACAAAAGCATTATGCCAATAGAATAACATCTTGCATACACAGAATACATCACTAAAAATGGAAACGAAAAAGTTACTAGCACCTTAACTAAATTGTTAAAAGGAGCTTTTTTCCAAAATAAAATTAAAGCAACAAAACAGAATATCCAATTTAAGAACTGCATTGAATACGGATATCCTAAATGCAATTTAGCAAAAGGCATCAAAAGGACATACCATAATATGGTATGTCCTTCAATTTTCATAAAATCAACTAATTGAAATAAATTCAATTGTTCTGCTATAGTCCAAGCATGAGCTTCATCATACCATGGAATATGGTTTAAAATACGTACTACTGTAATAAAACACCATAAAATCATTGAAATTATAAATGCTTTATTTTTTAACAGTGTCATTATTTCACCACAATATTAACAAGTTTTTTAGGTACAACAATAACTTTCACAATTGTTTTTCCATCTGTATATTCCTTAATTTTTTCACTTGCTAATGCTGTTTGTTCCATTTCTTCTTTGCTCATTGACTCATCAACAGTAATTTTGTCTCTAACTTTACCGTTAACTTGAACAACAAGAGTGAAATCTGTTAATTTAGCTAAGTTTTCGTCATATTCACACCAAGGTTGGTCATGGATAGAACCTTCACCGCCTAAATTTTCCCAAATTTCTTCTGACATGTGAACTGTTACAGGAGACATTAATTTAATCAACATTGCAATTGCATAGCTGAATACTTGTTTATCGTCTTCACTTAAATCACCTTTAGATTTTCTCCAATCAGCGATTGAGTTTACAAGTTCTCTGTATTTAGAAATTACTGTGTTGAATTGGAAGTCTGTTTCAATATCGTTTGTAATTCCTTTGATTGCAATGTTTACTATTCTAACCAATTTATCATCTTCTTTTGGAAGATTTGCAGGGATAGAATAATTCAAATTAATATCTTTTTGGTTTGAAGAAATAAGTGTCCAAACTCTGTTCAAGAATTTGTAACAACCTTCAACACCAGCATCAGACCAGTCAAAATCTCTAGCTGGAGGTGAATCAGAAAGGATAAATAATCTTGCTGTATCAGCCCCGTAGTTTTCAAAGATTTCATCAGGATCAACTGTGTTACCTTTTGATTTAGACATTTTTGAACCATCTTTAAGAACCATACCTTGTGTTAATAGGTTTTTGAATGGTTCATCAAAATCAAGTAAGCCCATATCTTTAAGAGCTTTTGTGAAAAATCTTGAATACAATAAGTGTAAAATAGCATGTTCAATACCACCTACGTATTGGTCAACTGGTAACCATTTATTTACTAAATCTTTGTCAAATGGTTTTTCAGAATTTCTTGCATCTGCATAACGTAGATAGTACCAACTTGAACAAATAAATGTATCCATTGTATCTGTTTCTCTAACAGCATGTCCACCACAAACTGGACAAACTGTGTCTTTGAATGTTTTTGAAGTTGTGATTGGTGATTTACCCACAACTGAGAAATCAACATCTTCTGGTAACATTACTGGTAATTGATTTTCCGGAACTGGTTGAATACCACACTTATCACAATAAACTACAGGAATTGGAGCTCCCCAATATCTTTGACGAGAAATCAACCAATCTCTCAATCTAAATTGAGTTTTAAATTCACCAAATCCATTATCTACTGCTTTTTGAGTAATAGCTTTTTTAGCTTCAGTATTTTTCATTCCGTTAAATTCGTTTGAATTAACCAAAACACCTTCTTCGACATAAGCATTTGTCATTTCATCAGGATTTAATTCTCTATCAGCCGGAGAAATAACAACTTTTAATGGTAGATTGTATTTTTTAGCGAACGCAAAATCCCTTTCATCGTGAGTAGGTACAGCCATTACAGCACCAGTACCATATTCAACAAGAGCATAATCTGCTGTCCATAGAGGGAAAGTTTCGCCAGTGAATGGATTGATGCAGTGAGTTCCAAGAGGAACACCTGTTTTTGGTCTATCTGTTGAAAGTCTTTCAATTTCTGACATTTTTCTTGCATTTGCTCTGTATTCTTCAACAGCATCTTTGTTTTCAGCCGTTGTAAGTTTTTCAATATCTTTGTATTCAGGAGCTACTACAAGATATGTTATACCGTGAACTGTGTCAGGTCTTGTTGTATATACTGGAACGTACATTTCTTCACCGTTTGGAGCATCTACAACTTTGAAATTAAAGATAGCACCTGAAGATTTGCCAATCCAGTTTGCTTGCATTGTTTTTACATTATCACCCCAACCTTCAAGCTTATCTAAATCTTGAAGTAATCTATCTGCATAATCAGTGATTTTTAAGAACCATTGTGATAAGTATTTCTTTTCAACAACACTATCACATCTCCAGCATTTACCATCAATAACTTGTTCGTTTGCAAGAACGGTACCACATTCGTTACACCAGTTTACAGCAGCTTCTTTTTTGTAAGCTAAACCTTTTTTGTAGAATTGTAGGAATAACCATTGAGTCCACTTGTAATAATCTGGCTTACAAGTTGCAACTTCTCTGTCCCAGTCATAAGACAAACCTAACATATTAAGTTGTTTTGTCATGTAAGCAATATTTTCATCAGTCCACTTTGCAGGATTTGCACCGTGTTTCATTGCAGCGTTTTCTGCAGGTAAACCGAAACTATCCCAACCCATTGGGTGCAAGACATTAAAACCTTTCATTTTTTTAAATCTTGCAATTACATCAGTAATTGTGTAGTTTCTAACATGTCCCATGTGTAATTTTCCGCTTGGATATGGAAACATTGATAGAGCATAGTATTTAGGCTTGTCGCTTTCATCGTATGTTTTGAAAGTTTTTTCTTTAGCCCACTTTTCTTGCCATTTTTTTTCTATTCCTTGTGGATAATATAATTCTTTCATATTTTTCCTTTCAACTATCTATAAATTAATTTTATCACGAAATATTACGAATATTTGTTATTTTTAAAAAATTTTAATTAAAAAAGGCAATTTCTTAAGAGCAAAATACTTTATATATATGTAGGTAGTTATTGGTGGTTTTAACATGGTTAATTTTTGTGTGATGTTTATTTCAGAATTTATTAGCAAAAAGTTATTAAAACCTTTTGTGCAACTTCTTTTTGTGCAAAATATCCAATACAAACCTCAACTTGCTTATGCAAGAATTGCTGTAATGCACAACTGTGTGCAAAAATAACAATTTCATAAAAAATAACAATCAATAACTACAAAATTTAGGTTAGGTTCAAAGTAAAAGGTTTAGGTTAATGAAAGCATTTAGTTTTATAAAAGGCAAAGAGTCAACAGTAAATATAACTGATATAACAAGCATCTTCAACAGTGCTGAAAAAAATCTCGACATAATCAAATCCAACTTTGGAACAAGCAACCCAACCCAAATAAACAGATTGCTCCAACAACAAGAGGCACAAAAAGCTCAAAGAAACAGTCTTCAACCTAAATATCCGCCTCAAAATAGATTTAACTATTACGCAAGCAACGTTATAAAACCTCAAGAAAAAACATATCTGCATTTTGCAGGGAAAGTTATAGGCTACAAAGCTCAACCAGAGCAAGATATATTTATAAAAAGAACCCAAAGCCCTCAACAATAAAAGACTCTAACCAAAACAGAAAACCAAACTTTAATTTAAACCAACAAAAAAGCGGATTTGAAAAATCCGCTTTTTGTAATCTGATTAACGTTTTGAGAATTGGAATCTTTTTCTTGCTCTCTTACGTCCGTATTTCTTACGTTCTTTAACACGTGGATCACGAGTTAATAAACCTTCTGATCTTAATACGTTTTTGTATTCTTCATTAACTTTAACTAAAGCTCTTGAAATACCGTGTCTGATAGCGCCACATTGTGAAACTACACCGCCACCAACAGTCTTAACTCTTACATCATATTTTTCTTGATTTTCTGTTAAAACTAATGGTCTATATAACATCATTTCAACAGCTGGTCTGTTACCGATATAATCACGTAAAGTTTTTCCGTTAACGAAAATTCTACCTTTACCTTTTACTAATTTAACAACTGCGATAGAGGTTTTTCTACGACCTGTTGCCATAACTGCATCTGCCATTATTTAGCCTCCTTTTCTAATACGATAGGTTTTTGTGCTGCATGTGGGTGTTCACTGCCTTTGTATACTTTCAATTTTGTAAATTGAGTATCACCTAAAGTATTGTGTTGTAACATACCTTTAACTGCTTTTTCAATAACTAATCTTGAATCTTTTTCCATTAATTCTTTGAAACTTGCAGATTTTAATCCACCTGGATATTTAGTGTGGTGGTAGTAAATTTTGTCTGTTTCTTTATTACCAGTTACACGAACTTTGTCAGAGTTGATAACGATTACGAAATCACCTGTGTCAACGTTTGGTGTGTATTGTGGTTTGTGTTTACCTCTTAAAATGTTTGCAATTCTAACTGCTAAACGACCTAATACTTCGTCAGTAGCATCGATTACATACCATTTTCTTTCTACTTCTAGAGGTTTTGCTGAATATGTTTTCATGCGTTTTCTCCATTTATATTATTTTAGTATTCTACTTTTACTAATGTTAGCCCATACGGACTGATTTTTTTGCCCGCTCTGTTGCGGTCTTTTGAACTCAAGATTTCCTTCATAACCTCTGGACTTAAATTGTCCTTTTCTATCATCAACAGAGTCCCTACAATATTTCTTACCATATTATAAAGAAATCTGTTCCCAGATAGTTCAATGATTATGAAATCATCTTCCCTTCTACAAGTTGCACGGGTTAATTTGCAAACCGTATTTGGGTTATCTACTCCAGAATTTTTAAAAGCTTTGAAATCATGTTCTCCCTCTAAGTAACTTAGAGCTTGCGCCATTCTCTCAATATCAATATCATATTCAATCCTCATCAAATCACCATCAAAGGCATTTTTAATCTTTCTATTTATGAATTTGTATTCATAATGTCTTTGTTTTGCCGACATCTGAGCGTGAAATGAACTATCTACTTTTTCTAAACTAGCTACCGAAATATCGCTTGGCAAAAGTTTGTTTATTGATCTGATAAATTTTGAAGCAACAAATTCTTTATCAGAATCAAAATGAACAAACTGTGCTTTTGCGTTTACTCCTGCATCTGTTCTTCCAGAGAAGAGTGTTTTTATAGTTCTTATTTGTTTAGAGTCTTTGACTCCTATCAATGTGCTAATCGCCTTTTCAAGTTCACCTTGAATTGTTGGCTTTGTTTCTACAGTGCCATTCTTGGCTAACTGTATTTGACTACCGGCATAATTTTTGCCGACATAGGCTACTTCCAGCTTGTATCTATACATTATACAAGTTGAATTAAAGCCATTTCTGTAGCATCACCACGTCTTGGTGGTAATCTGAAGATTCTAGTATATCCACCTTGTCTTGTAGAATATTTTTTACCAATAATGTAAAATAATCTTCTTAAAACAGTTTGAGATACTAATTTTTTATCTTTGTCTGGTGCATCAAATAATTCACCAGTTTTTGTATCGATAAATTTACCGATTTCTTTATCATAGATAAATTTAGCAGCTTGACGTCTTGAGTGAACACTGTCTTCTTTAGCCATTGTGATAATACCTTCTGCGTAAGCTCTTAATGCTTTTGCTCTTGGCATTGTTGTTTTGATTTCACCATGAGTGAATAATTCTGTAGCTAAAGCTCTTAAAAGTGCGTCTCTTTGGTCTTTTGCTTTTGATAAAGTATGTTTTTTTGTTAAGTGTCGCATTTTTTTATCCTTCTATTAATTATTCTTTTAGTTTAATTCTTCTTCTGGTAATTCTGGGCTTGGAGCTAAGTCTAAACCGAAGTGTCTTAATCTTTCAACAACTTCATCTGATGATTTTTTACCGAAGTTTTTAATGTTTAATAAATCATGTTCTGATTTTTTCAACAATTCAGCCATTGAGTTGATACTTGCTCTTTTTAAGCAATTGTATGCTCTAACTGATAACTCAAGTTCTTCAATTGTGATAGAAGGAGTTTCTTCTACTGGAGCTTCTTCTTCTTCTTGAACAACGTGAGGAACAGAAATTGTTGCAGGTTGACCAGAAATTGCAGAAATTTGCATAAAGTGGTCGATTAACAATTGAGAAGCTTGTGATAAAGCTGTTGTTACATCAACTGAACCATTTGACCAAATTTCTAAAATTAATTTATCATAGTCAACAACATCGCCTACACGAGTTGGTTCTACGTTGTAGCTAACTCTTTTGATTGGCATGAATGTTGCATCGATTGGTAACATATCAATTGCTGCACCGTCTTTTGAATCACGAGGTACATCATTTGCTACATAACCTTTACCTGTTTCAACAATGATATCTGCGTGGAAGCTACCACCATCAGCGATTGTACAAATTAACCAGTCTGGGTTAACAACTTTTACGCCTGCTGGTAATTGAATATCACTTGCAAGAACTGGACCTGCATGGTCAATATCAATTCTCAAGTGTTGAGCTTCTTTTGAATCAGTTTTTACTACCAAACCTTTTAAGTTTAACATTACATCAATTACATCTTCTAAGATACCAGGGATTGAAGTATATTCGTGTGTAATACCTTCAATTCTTGCTGATGTAACAGCTGTACCTTCTAAGCTTGATAACAATACTCTTCTTAAAGAGTTACCGATTGTTGTACCAAAGCCTTTTTCTAACGGTTCAATTACGAATTTACCGTATTGTGAGCCGTCAGAGCTTGTTGTTGTGTTTACTGCTTTTATTTTTAATTCCATAATAACCTTTTCTCCTAGTTGATTTCCTTAACCTTTTGCTATTTGTGGCTATGCTTTGTTACTATTTTGAATAGTACTCAATTACAAGTTGTTCTTTAAATTCAGAATCCAATTCGCTTCTTTCTGGAATTCTGTCAAATGTAATTTTTAAAGCATCTTTGTCAATTGTTAACCAAGCTGGAGCGCAAGGCATATCAATCATTTCAATAACTTGTTTTTTAACGAAGTCTACTGATTTTGATCTAACTGTGATTACATCACCTGCTTTTAACAAGTATGATGGAACATCTACTTTTTTATCATTTACTAAAATATGACCGTGATTTACAATTTGTCTTGATTGTTTTCTTGTAATACCAAAACCGGCTTTGAACAATACGTTATCAAGTCTTGATTCTAATAATTGTAATAATAAAGTACCTGTAACACCTTTTCTTCTTGTTGCTTCATTGTAATATTTAGCAAATTGTTTTTCAGATAATAAATATGTTAATCTGATTTTTTGTTTTTCATTTAAGTGTAAAGCGTATTCAGAAAGTTTCTTTCTCATTGCACCGTGTTGACCAGACTCAGTTTGTCTCATAGAAGATGTTAACTTTCTGTTTGATAATTCTGTAACACCGTAGTTACGGAATAATTTATTTGTTGGTCCTGTGTATCTTGCCATTTTATTTTCCCTTTATTTCTTTCTTTTAACTAACTACCTAAGTATATAAACTATACTCTACGTTTTTTAGGAGGTCTGCATCCGTTGTGAGGAATTGGAGTTACGTCTTTAATTAATGTAATTTCCAAACCTGCAGCTTGAATTGCTCTAATAGCTGTTTCACGTCCAGAACCAGGTCCTTTGATATAAACTTCTACTTTTTTCATACCTTGATCAATTGATTTTTTAGCAACTAATTCTGCTGCTGATTGAGCTGCAAATGGAGTACCTTTTCTTGCACCTTTGAAGCCTGTTACACCAGCTGTTGCCCATGCAATTGCATTACCTTGCGTATCTGTTGAAGTAACGATTGTATTATTGAATGTTGATTGAATATGAACAACACCTTGCAATACGTTCTTTTTTTCTTTTTTCTTTGTTGATTTTGGTCTTGCCATTTTTTTATTCCTTTATTTCTACTTATAATCTAATTTTAATTTTATTTTCATTCTTGAATTATTGCTTCACTCGGACTAATCACTCACTTCACTTCGTTGTCGTTCGTTATGTCCTCGCTACTTCGGCGTTCCGCTTAGCTTCAGCCTACGCAAAACTCAATTAAACTGTTTTCTTTTTAGTGATTGCTAAACCTTTTTTACCTCTACGAGTTCTAGCATTTGTTTTTGTTCTTTGACCTCTGCAAGGTAAGTTTCTTTTGTGTCTCATACCTCTGTAAGAACCAATTTCTTGAAGTCTTTTAATGTGCATTGAAACAGATCTTCTTAAATCCCCTTCAATTTCATAGTTTGCTAATTCATTTCTTAATTTTTTGATATCATCATCTGTTAAGTCATCTGTTCTTAAATCAGGTGAAATACCTGTTGCGTTTAAAATATTTTCGCTTCTTTTTGGTCCGATACCATAGATGTATGTTAAAGCGATAATCATTCTTTTGTTACGAGGTAAATCTACCCCTGCTAATCTTGCCATATTTCTTTCCTTTATGTTAATGTGTTTTACTTTTTGGTTTGATTTTGAACTTGCGTTCCTTTGGTAATCTTTCTAGGGCATCACCCTAGCGTTGTATTAGATTATTGCTTCACACTCCGCTGTACTCACTTCGTTTACTTTGTAAACTGTCGTTCGCTAGCTCCGTGCTTCCTCGAGTTTGAGCCTACGGCTCATCACTCTACGCAAAATCTAACCTTGTCTTTGTTTATGTTTTGGGTTTTCACAAATAATTGCTATTCTACCTTTTCTTTTAATACATTTGCATTTGTCACAAATTTTCTTTACTGAACTTCTTACTTTCATTTTTCTTTTCCTTTATACTGATGTGTTATTTTAATCTAAATGTAATTCTACCTCTTGTTAAGTCATAAGGTGTCATTTCAACCTTTACTTTATCTCCAGGTAGGATTTTTATGAAATTTTTTCTTATCTTGCCTGAAATATGTGCTAATATTTCGTGATCGTTTTCAAGTTTTACACGAAACATTGCGTTTGGCATAGATTCCAGAATTGTTCCTTCTAATTCAATTACGTCTTTTGACACTATTTTTACCCTTGAGGAATACTCCCCAGCCTTTCTTTTTCTTCGACTATATCTATAATATTTGCTAAAATTTTACATGCAAGTGTTTACAAGGGTTTTCATGCAAATTTTATCAAATTTTTAGTGATTGTTTTTTTATAATAACCAATGTTAAAATAAAACCAACATATCTCAAAGCTTGAATATTTCTATTTTTCAAGGGTATTTGTAAACATTTGTAAATCTTTTAATTTGCGTATATTTTATTAAACAAACATTTTGTCAGAAATATATTTTCTTAACTCGTCTTTCTTCAACAAAATCTCATTTTTTGCAATAGTCAACGCCGTTTCCACCACTAGCAATTTAGATTTAGGGTACATTCCAAAAATATTTGGTTCAGACAAATGCTCAAAGAAAACATCTTTCAAGTCGGTCAATTTATCAAAAATATTTTCATCGATTACCTTATTTGCCTCATGTAAATCTATAAACAAAAGACCCATTTCTTCCCTCATCTGAGAAATCTTGCGTTTCTTTAGTTCTTTTTCCAATGTGCACAAGTGTTTCAAAATCATTTCATAGTGATTATACAAAGTTTGTTTTTTCTTTGGCAAAATATAATCAAAATATTCTTTTGTTTGCTCATAACCAATTTTAATCAAATGTTCACGTTTATCCTTCGGTTGATTAAAGTCAACAATAACAACTTCGCCTGTGTTCAATATAACGTAGTCATATTTATCCTTATGCCCATACAAATCAACAATAAACTTTGTCGCCACAGAAGTTACACAACTATAAACAGTATTGATAAAGTTTATAGCATTTTTACCCTTACCTGCGTAATCACCTTCAAGTCTAAATTCTAAAATTCTATCGTTTTCATTATTTAAAGTATCGGACAATTTCCAAAGTGGCCAACTTTTTTGCAAATCTCCGTCAACGAGTTCTGAGTCTTCATATTTATAAGGTGGCATCAACCCTGGCATTGTAGATGAAATTCTAATAGCCTTTGCAACTTCAAAATCTGGCGTTTTCTTTTTAGAAAATTCTTTGCATTTAAAATTAGTCAAATCAGTTGTAATAACGACTAATTCTTTTTCTAAATCGCCAAAGGTAACCGGTTTATTTTCACCTTTTTTATAATTTTCTCCGTAATATTTTTTTTCAATTAATTCTCTTAGCCAATCTAAAAAGACACCACCTTTTGAAAGAGCAAACTCTTTACCTAAGCCAAAATGGATATCTCTAAACAAATCAAAATTAACATTTAAAAACAATTCTTTCAATTCATCATTATCATAACCCACGGCTAAAAGACCTGCAAAAACAGCCCCTACAGAAGAACCTGCAAGTATACCTATTTCTACACCATATTCTTTCAACGCATTAACAGCACCAATGTATGCTATTCCTCTAATTGCGCCACCGCCAAAGATTACTGTATATTTTAGAGAATTATCTGACATAACTATTTCTTTCTGAAATCAACATTTGTATCAAAAATAGAACTTTCGTAATAAGAAAAATTCATTGTTGGAAGCTGATAAGAGTCCTTTTTCAGCTTATCACTTACAAACACGGTAAATCTATTACCACGATATGCAACATTCCAATTGTTTACTTCTTGCAACTTATCTATGATAGGATAACCATTTTCCAAAATCATTACGTCAGGCGGGTACTTTTTCAACAATTCGTCCCAACCGTCAGAAACCAAGTGGAATTTTTTTAATAACGGAATCATTTCGTCGTAATAAACTTCTTCATATCGTCCGTCCATATATATTAAGTTATTAGGATAAAGTTTGTACGCAACGTAACTACCTAGTCCCAAATTAACTAGAATATTGCCTTTTAAGTTATTAACTTTAATAAATTCTGTTTCTAAAACTGGAAAATCAAAACTTACTTTTGGTCTATAATCTGCAACTCTCAAAAGTGAAAAACAGAACATAAATATGAAAGAATAGATTACTAAATTTTTCCATTTAGTTAGTCTGAAAGCTTTTATCAATGTATAAAAATCTGTATACACAAAAATCAAACCAGCAATAACAAATAATCTAATTAATTTTAAATGTTGAATTGCAAGGATTGTAGTTGCTAACAAAATTAAGAACTTTGTTTTATCTAAATTTTGATAAGAAAAGCCATTTTTCTTGACCTTGATAAACTCGACAGTCAAAACAAATAGCATAAACATTTTAAACGCAATATACGAATAGAAATGGAATGGACAGAAAATACTCCACCATTCTGCAATATCCGCTCTATCTAATGTATTTGCCATAAATAAAAATGATAAATATTTAACTCCATAAGGGTTTATAATCATTAAAGGCAAAGATGCAAGAATAGTATAAAAATAATATTTATGATTGTTATTTTTATTTAAAGCTTGCCCAATTGCGTACAAAAATAATAAGCCCAAACCTGCAACAACACCGCCGTGAATATTATTCCACAATACGATTAAAAACGGTATTGCAAAAAGAGGTTTGTAATTTTCTTTTGCCCTTGTGTATTCCAAAATGTACAAAAATATTGCAAAAAATAGGAACGTAAACATATGACATCTTACTGGGTTAAAGAAGACATCTTGAATTACGTAAATCCCTATAAAATAAAATACTATATTATATTTAGAAATATAGTTTGGAACATTCAAATTAATCGTTTTATGAATAAATACAAAAATCAAAAACGTTAAAATAGCTTGAAGAAAAATAATTCCGTTATACCCAAGCAACTTAAAAAACGCATATATAATAACGCTTGCGCCCCACTCGTGGTCAATCCACTCGTGAGTTGGAGTATAAGACAAAAAGTCGTGTGTCAAAACATGCCCTGTTTGAAAGACAGCTTTACCTACAAGCAATCTTGCCCACAAATCAAAATCATAGCCTAAAGCGTGTGCAGAAAAGGCTAAACATATCATAAATAGAAATGCGTAAAATATTATGGGCTTGATAAAAAATTTTACTTTTTGCATGTGAGAATTATACCATTTTTTTTATTTAACTGCAATAACAAACTCCTTTCTGAGATAATAGTGTTTTACTATTGTATTATTTTTATAAATTCTGTATAATCACGCTATGAAGAATTTACTAAACAAATTAAGATACAAATATAGTTCTAATGTTTTTGCTATTTGTGGAATATTTTGTATCCTAATATTTTTAAAATTAATGTTGCCCACATTAATGCCAAATTATGAAGCCGAAGCCGGCGACATATCTCTATTTTGGTACTGGTTACTCACATTTAGTTTATCTATTATAAGTCTTCTAGTATACTTTATTGTATATATTGTAGAAGAAATTTATAATTTTAAAGTACCGCAAAACAAGTATACAACGAGCCTTACATATTTAATTTTACTTTTCGTAGGCATACTATGGCATATCTTTATTTTTGGCATAATAATTTATATATTATATTAGCGATTTTAATGTAAAATCACTTACGGCGATAATATCCTTTGCTTTCTCAAAATTACCTCTTTCCATATCAGTACCCCTAATAGCAATTACTACTTTATCATTTTTATAAAATGCCTCTGCATAAAAACCAGTATTTTTATTTTCATAAGGTTTTATTGATAACCAACCTGTTGGTAATTTGCTATCTCTTTCCTTATAAACATATTTTGATAATTCTTGTAATTCTTTATGTTCTTTAATATTGTTCATCTTGAAATCCTTTCTTTTTTTATTTACTATCACTTTATGAACTTATCAAATATAAAAAATCGCTATAGTTTTAACTTATTAAGTCTATTTGGATGTATTAATGCAATCTTAACTTTTACTGCATTCTTAATTACTCATTTAATGCCTTTTAAAGATGCTTGGGTTTATCTTTTCACATTATTCTGTATTTTTGTATTTACACTATCAGTAGGCTATCTTCTTACAATATTTACGTATATATACGAAAATACAAACGAAAATTTCAGAATTAAAAATGAAAAATTTTTATCAAATAAATTTATCTTTATCCTCCAAATAATAGGAGTTTTGCTTAATCTTACACAATTAACTATTTTTACTTTTTTAATAATCCGTCTTTTTATTTAACTGCAATAATGCACTCGTAAATCCTATCAATTTTCTCTTTCATCTCAAAAACCTGTTCTTTCAAGTCTTTGACACTATTCAATGTAGCAAAATGTTCCTCAACATCTGCCAAAATTTCCCTATGTTTTTTCTCCAATTGTTCTGGTGTAACCACAACCCTCTGTTGTATCAAAAACACCATAATGACAACAATCAATGGAGAATACTGTAAAAAAGTTTCCATAATTTATACCTCTAATTTTATTGGCCAATAATATTCGACTAAATATGATGCTGCATCTAGCGGGTGCATTAAAAATTTGAGTTCATTTGATTTTTTAATCTGCTGATACGAAGGAATATCAATTCTTGAAGATCCTTCTTGATATCTTAAATTATAAATATTATATAGAAGCTTCTCACACTTTTTATCAACATAAACACAAACTTTCCCCCTTGCAGAGCGAACTTTGGCATTAAAAGCTGCAATCCTATTTTTTATCGGAGGATTGAATGCCCTTATCCTTACATCTGTCTCGTACCCAAATCTTGCAAGAGTATTCTTCATAATTACGTAATTCGTAAACTCGCTCGTGCAACTTCTATTATCGCCAGAAGCATCACCATTAATAATAATTTTACCCTTATGGTTTGGATATCTATTAACAAATTCTTCGCAAGCCTTCTCTGTCGTAGTATTCTCCATAACAATTTCATCAAAGAAGAAAACCTTATCCTTAGTCTTGTGAGCCAATATCCAAGACATAGGATCAACATTGAAATCGCAAGTTATATGCACATCTAAATCTGGGCAATACTTTATTTCACGAATATTGTCATCTTTAAAACCCTTAACAACAAGCCCAGAATCATAGTCGCCAGTTTCAGCCAAAACAAAAATCTTGTAATACTTCTCATCATATAGCTTTTTCATCTCCTCACAAAAACCCTCTGGTAAATAAGTATTTTGGTAAGTAGGAGCAGAAATTAGTCTATAATTCGGTAGCGGATTTTCAATAAAAGTTTTATAAACCCAACCCTTATTCATCTCAGGGTTTGTATGCCCAAAAATACGATACTGAAACCCTTTCCAAAAACGTCTTTGAGTTTGTCTCAATCTAGCAAGCAACATTTTAAAAGTCGAAAACGGAACATCTGACATTTCCTCAATCTCAACAAACCCCAAATTTAAAGATTTTAATTTATCAGGCTCATCAAAATGTCTAAACAAAATTTCAGACCCATTTTTAAACGTCAAAGTCTGATTAGAACTTGACCACGCATAATCAACTCCCGCAACAAAACCCATATTATCTAAATGCTCAAAATAAGATTGCAACGTAGTATCTCTAACAAGTGTATAAGTTTGCGCACCACAAAGCCCTCTTATCCCTGCAAATTTTAAACATAACAAAATCCCTAAAAGTGAACCCGCAAAGGTTTTGCCAGACCCAAAACCGCCTTGATACACTGCTACATCTATTGAATAATCGTGAGGAATTTCCAAAAATTCTCTCTGCGATTTTAATAATTTATATCCCATTTCTTCTCCTCAAGGCGAAACGCTCAAAAGCGTTTCGCCACTTCATTTCAATTTACCCGACATCTTCTCCTGTTAAAAAATTGTTTGAATTTTCAATTCCGTATTGTTCAAGCGCATACTTAAAGCACTCAATCCAATTTATCTTTTCAGAAATTTGCGGAACTTCAGCAAACGATTTAACGACTTCAAACAATTCTTTTAGTCTTAATTTTCTCTCTGCAGTCGCTTTTCTATCGCCATAACGATAAATATAATGTGCACCACGAATAGAATCATCAATTTCTAAAAACATATATTTTCCGCTATCATTCAAACAAATAATTTCTTTGCCAACCTTAAAATTAGCAATAATTTCAGCTGTTTTTTCAACCATTGGAATAATAAGTTTTCGACTGATAGCATCTAGCATCATATTCAACCTAGCCGATTGACCACTTACAGAATAATTTATTTCAGTAGCTGTTCTTGCCTGATTTTGAACATTTCCCGTCATATTTTTGAAAATACCTGTCGCATTTTCGGTTGTAGTTTTAAAGTAATTCAAGAAATCCCAGCCATTCAAAGCTTTATCAAAAGTCAATGGAATAGGAGCCTGAGGCATTAGTGATGTATCATATTCAATAATTTTTCCTGGTCGAACCTCTTGCTCACCTTTAAAACAACCTTTTGGTGCAAGGTAAGGCGGATTCATCATCAACGCAAGCGCATCAAGTTGTTTATTCATAATGTTTGACGAAATATTATTCATCACAATCGCAACTCTCAACGGTGAAATACCTCTATTTGTCGCAGGTGATTCAATAATATTTGCGTGAATAAACGGATTAATCACAAAAGGGTTAGCCTCAAATCTTATGACCTCTTTTCTGCCAGCTACAACAATCAGCCAGTTTTTAAGCAGTTCACCATTTGGTAATTCTATATCACCCCAATATTCCAAAATTTCAACTTTGTTGCCGTCAACTCCTTTATCCGTATCTTTATTTCTTTTATTCGTAATTAACATTTTCAAGTTTTCAAACTTTTCAGAAGTCAAAGCGTTGTTCAAAGAATTGTTTTGAATTTCGTCAAGCGTTGAATACGTACGATAAATTTTTGCACAACTATCCCAACTATCTTTATTTTGAATATCAAAAACAAAGTCTTCTGGTTTTATATATCTAACTTTTGCGTTATCGTAAACAACCTTATTTTCAACAACAAAAGGTGTTTCATCTTCTGTTGTAAGTTGTTCTTCAATAGTTTTAGCCCTGCGAATATTTTTTAATTTAGTTTCCCAACCGACAAAAAGCGTACATTCACCAGTTTCAACAACAGAATCAATAATTTTTTCTAACTCGTTTTCAATATTCATCTGCTCAAAAGTATTCACAAGCATTGCTTTTTGTCTATTTGCAAGCATTTGAGATTGCGGAGTAACTCCAGAAACATCAAACATTCCATCTGCGTGCGAATACAAATTCTCGCTAATATGAGCCTTCAAGGTTTGAGCCAATTCATAAATATCAGGAAGTTCAATATTTGTACTCCAATCCTTTACACTAGGAACCTTCGTTGAATAAATAGACTCCCGCACCAATCTAATATCTGACAATTGCATTGAACGTTTTGTCTCATAATCATCATATTTTTGACTAATATATTTAACTAAATTAACACTCTCGTTTTCATCTAACTTTGTCGTCAAATCAATTTTTTCTGTTTGCATTTTTCTCTCCTTGTAATTGAATATATTTCTACATCTTGAAGCTTATTATTTTTGATAGTTTCACCCTTCAACAAAGCCTCTTTTTTAAAGCCCAAAGACCTTAAAAGTCCTTTAACCATTAAATTTTCACGAAAAACAGTGGCTTTTATTTTCTTAAAGCCGTAAATTTTAAAGCAATATTTGATAAACTTTTTAGCAACAAATCTTACTTGAGAACCCCAATACTTTCTTGCAAAGCAAGTATTTATTTCTGCTGAATGAAGGTTTTGAAAATTGCCAATAAAATTATCAAAATAAGCAAAACCCATTAACTCATTTGTTTCACTATCAACAATTGCCCAGAAAAACCTTCCAGAAGCTTCAACCATATCAAATAAAGCCTTGACTATATCATTTGCTTGAAAATAATCATCAAACATAAACCTTTCGTATTTGAGCATTAAAGAAAACACTTCTGGAAGAAAATGGAGATTTCGATACTCATTATTTTTTCTATCAATTATTATTTTTGCAAATTTAATCATTTTATTGACAATTTCCTTTATTTACATGTATAATTACCTTCAAATGAGGTGTTTATATGAATACAGAAGAATTAATTATTGAACAGTACAACATTTACTCTCAACACAAAGAGAAATTTATTGACAGAAGTTTTACGACAAACAAATTTTATAATGTTCTTGTACTTGTTCTTTTTGTATTAATCTTCCTTATGAAAGACTTCGTTATTTGTAAAATCTTTTCAGCAAGTGCGATTTTTTCATTAACAGGTATTCTTGTTAGTATTCTTTGGTTTTTGAACATTGATGCGTACAATTTTTTAATCAAAATCAAAATTTCAAAAGCGCTAGAAGAAATTGAAAAACAATTACCTGTTCAACCATACACAATGGAATTTGCAGCAGTTAGAGCTAGCAAAAGAAGAAAACAACACTTCTACTTTGCTGATATTCAAAAAATATTTGCTGTTATTTCGCTTTTAATCTTTTTATCACTAATTTTTGCGACTCTAATCCCTACATTAGTTCAAGCATTTTAAAGCTCAATACTTTCAAATTTCACAAATAAAATATCAGTAGAGAAAATATCAGTCTCTTTTCGTTTGAACTTTTCTCTAACATCATTTTGCATACCAATTAAGGCTTCTGCTTGAAGTCCATTAATCATTGTTTCTACTTGAGTTTCTTTATTAAAAACTTTAAAGATAGATTTTTTAGTAAAAATTTTACCTGCTGGAACATCTTTAATGTTAGTAATTAAGACTTTTCTATTGTTTCCAACTCTGTTATTAAAAGCATTTTTCAGCTCTTCTTGCATTTTTAACTTAATAAGTTCATCTATCGACTTATTTTCCATTAATATTTCTTCTGTTAAATCTTTTTGTTGTTTCATTTTTTCTCCTTAAATTTTTTTATCGTCAAGATTGCTAATCGTAATAATTTTTGTAGAAAAGCCCTCTTGAACTTCTTTTGAGTTAAACCCTAAATACTTACAAAGACTTTCTAATGCTTTAATTCCTGCAGAAGAATCCCTAAGTTTTTTCTTACCAGTTGGATAACCTTCTTTATCAAGAATATCCTCTTCTTGAAGTGAAAACTCTGCGATTTGCAACAATTTTTGAACCACATAACCTTTGTGCACTTGCAAACTTTCAATCTGATTTTTCATTTGCAATCTTATTTCATTAACAATTTCTTTATCGTTCAAAAATTTACGTGCCAAACTTTTTAGATTTCTATCCTTATAGCCAGCTTTTTTCAAAGAAGCTTCAGCATCTAAAGTCCTTATATATTCAGCGATAAACTGTTTTTGTTGTTGATTAATACTCATAATGTTAAGATTTCTTAATAAATTTGCCCCTAATAAAATAAAAAGTTATTATAATTATGCTATTTATATTTCGGCTAGTGTAAAATCTACCGGTTGACAAAGTTCAGCCGGTTTCTTTTTTTTCATTTAGACACTTCGACGAATAACAATTGAAGGTGTTTCATCGGCTGAAACAGCCAATTTTGAACGCATATTGGCTAAAGCTTTGTTATACATTGCAAGCCAATAATTAAATTTTGGATATTCTAAATTAGCCTTCATTCGCATACAAGTTCCGTAAACCAAAAGCGGTTCCACAAAAATATCTGGAATTAACGATTCGTCCTCTGCAAACTCCATTTGTGATTTTGTTAAACCTTCTTTTGATTTTGCAAAATCAGAAGAACTATAAATAATTTTTATTTTTTTATCTTCTTCAAAAACAGGTAAATAAAGCATATCGCCTAATACAGAATATTTTCTATCTTTTTTAGAAGAAAACAAAAAGGCTTCAAAATCATTTGTAAATTCATACTTTGAATTATCAATTGACAACGTCTTTATTCTACCGTTAATTGTATTTTTCAATTCACCAGTTTTTGCCGGTAAATCAAGAGTTGATTGTTTCAATAAAAAATTCCAATCATCAAAAGTACAAACCTCAGAATTAACAATATTTAAAATATTTTTAATTTTTAGATGATCATTTTTTATCAGTTCATCAAAACTTTTTACTTTTTTATAATTAAGTTCAATAAGACATTTATTGATTAAATCTAAATATTTCATAAAAACCTTTCTTCTCTTGCCGAAGCCATACGGCAAATAAATGCCGTACACTCCGACTTAGAGAGTTAACGAATTAAACCTTGTCTCAACTGTTCCATAATAAGTTTTTCGTTTTTAGTAAATTCTGCACCACTCATTTTGCCAATTTGTTCACGAGTAAAAATTATTTGCTTAGACGAATCTTTTGCGTTTTGTGCATTTGCATTAAGTCTACTTTTTGCTTCTTCATTTGTCTTTTGCATTTTTGCCTCTATCTCAGTTTCTTTTAAATATCTTTCTATCGCTGATTTTTCAACCATTTCAATAAGTTTAGATATTTGGGAAACCTCCTCCTTGTCAAAATTTAGGACTCCAGATTTTAAATAATTTAGAACATCTAAACGCCCATTTTTATTAAAGAAATCTGGGTTTTCCTTCTCAAATTCAGAAATAGCAGAAATTTTATCAAAAGATTTTTCACTCAATTGTTGATGAGTTTTTTGTTCTGGTATTTTTAAATCACATTGTCGTAATTCTTGATAGCCCTTATTTATAATTTGTTGAATTAAATTTTCTCCTTGTTTTTGATTTAAAAGTCCAGATTTCAAAAACATTTCAACTTTTGAAATATCATTTTTTGCTCGTCTTTCAATTTCGTGAATTTTGTCTTCAACCTTTTTCAAAGCATCGGACTCTTTTTGATTTTGTACTTGAAGCTCAGCTTTGTCTTCAAGATTTTTATTGCTATCACATTCGAGAGCTTTTTGGTCAAAATTTTCTTTTTCGTTCGATAAATTTTCCAAAGCAACGTCTAGATTATTATTCATAAATTACCTTTCTTTTATTTCTTAGAATTTTTCATACAAATAACGGCTTGTTCAATCGCATTATCAATAAATTTTGATAAACAAAGAACCAAAATAGATTTAAAAGGTTGCATAATTGGTAATTTTGATACAACAAATCTAATAGCCATTTCCTTCTTTTGTTTGCCAGAAGCAGTTGTCAAAACAGCCTCTGCATTTTTTACCGCAGAAAATGCAGTATCCTTAATTGTTTCTTTTAGATTTTTAAACATAATTATTAACCTTATTTGTTACCTTCCGCTTCTTGAGTTGGTGCGACATAATTAGGATCTTTAACAACCATTTTTGCTAAAGCTGATGGCACAACTGTTTTTGCACCATATAAATACAAACCTCTAACCAAATCAGAGAAAGAATCTTTATCTCTTAAACTTTCAATTTTTGCTAATTGAGAAGCAAAAGTAATTGCATCATTTGTACCCGCTAAGATGTAAAATTTACCAGCAACAGAAGTTAAATTTGTGCTTACAAGAACGTCCATGCCCGCAATTCTGCCGATTGAACCAGTTCTAAGTGTTTCGTCTGCTACATTATGAGCGCCGATAAATTCTGTTGATTGTAATAAATATGATTCAATGATTGGATTAATAACAACCCAAGGTTTTTTGTTACCAGAAATAGCATCTGAATTTTTAAGTTTTAATGCTAATTCTACAAAATATGAGTAAATTGTAGATTTGTTCAATTCAACTGGTGTTTCATCAGAAGCCACAATGTTTGAAGCTTCAACATTTGCATGCATACCTAAAAGATATGAGTCTTGAACCTCTTCAATAGCTTTTTTAGCTCTTTCTAAATGAGCGTCCATAATTGAAGTATTTGCTTGCGCTTGAGCCACATCATTAATTTTGAAAGCAAAATATTTCTTTTGGTCGATAACTAAATCTTGAGAAGTCGGAGTAAGCTCGCTATATGATAAATTATCATTGCCAAGCGTAGAAATAGTAACTTCAGAAGGAGAAATAATTTTTACAGTATCACCCTGATTTTTAATTTCACCCTCATAGTTTCTGTTAACACATTGAAGCATTACACAATTTTTTTCTAGCATTGTGTTCAATTTTTGACTCCAAATTTCTGGAATAAAAGCTGAATAAGCATTTTTCGTTTCTGTCATTTTGTTTTTCCTTTCTTTTTTATGTACCCTTACACAGAACTATTCTGTGTATATTTCCTTAAATTCAATACCAATAATTGCAGCAGAACTAGCAAGCTCTGAACCTTCTACACAAAGTTGAATAGAGAAATTCGCTTCTGAAATTTCGGCTTTATACATCGTGTCAGCACTTACTGACCAAAAAGATAAATTTTCATCACTGTCCCAAACATCATTCAAATTTTTATAATCATCAGACCAGTGCAAATTATCTAAATTTGTCGAAAAAATTTGTTCTATATCGTCTCTATTTTCGCTATCAAAATTCTTAAATACAGAGAACGTAAAATTATTTTCATAAGTTTCATCTAAGATAAAATAAAACTCGTCAATTGATTTTCTAACAGAAGGATTACCTAAAGATAGAAAAGGTGATTTCCACATAAAGTTAATAGGCTTACCGTCAAAGCTGTTGCCGACATCTTCCATATAAATGTTACCAATATCATCAGCCGTTAAGATTTTGTCATTAAACACGCAAGCACAAGTAATATTTTGCGGTAAAACTCTTTTATACCAAGCTTTGTTTACGTAATCATTTATCCAAATTGTATTAAAATATTCAGAATTACTGTAAGGAATAAAATACCAAACTTGATTTTTTGCCTCGTAATGAAGCGTAAAAACCCTATTTAACTCTTCACTATTAAATTTACTGAATTCTAATTTGATTTTGTGAGAAATACATTCCCCAATCATAACTTGATTTAGAGTACCGACTTCAAGAGGATAAATTCCATCTGTAAAAAAGTATTGTTTGTTATTAACATTAACGACACTTTCATTTGAACAAGTACCTTTATCAGCAAAAGGTATTATTGCAAAATCATCAGGCGAACTACCCGAAAGCAAATACACAGCTTTTTCTTTGTAAATTGCAAGATAATCTTTGTAAGGTTTTAAAGCAACTATTTTGTCAGCATCAGTATAGAAATTGTTTATATACCCCGCATCATCAGAAGTTTGAAAATCATCAAATTTTCCTAAAGCCGAATAATAAAGTGTTGAATTTTTTGCAGCCCAAATTCTACCTTTGTAAACTGTAACAATATTTGTACAAATATCATTTTCATTTACATCTTTTAAGTTGCAATCAGAAAGAGTAAATTTTTCATCGTTTTGTAAAAATAATAATTTATTTTTGTCAGAACAAATTAAAAGCCCATTTAAGTATTTTACAAATGATATCTTTTTAGAGAATTCTATTGTCGTATCTAGTTTTAAGAACGTATCATTATCTTTGTTATAAATGTAGATATCACCAGAATTTGAGATAATAACGAGCCTAATTTTTGAACCATATTTAAGTTCTTGAATAGCAACAATTTTTTCTTCTGTTGGTATAGTTAAAAATTTTATGTTACCTTTTTGTCTGATTATTCCTCTATTTTGGAGAATTTCTATATTTACAGAATCAGCCCAAAAGATATTTTTTGTATTCAGACCAAGTTCTGTTTTTGTTGAAGATTGGTTAATACCACCTGAAAGATTATAATAATAAGTTTGCATTAGTTAACTCCTATTTAGTAAGTTGGTTATAGTACCATTTGATTTTTGAACGAATAAATTTACCAATTTCATCTTTTTCAAGCCAGGAGAAGGGAGGAAGAAAAATTATATCAATCTTCCCTTTGCTCGTAGAAGTTGGGTGAGCAAGACCAAACTCATAGTGAGTCATAACTGTTGTTGAAGAAATTGGAATTTTGTATTTAATTGCAAGCTCTGCGCACAATTTCATTGTTGATTCAAATTGAACACGAGTTATAGGACAAGTTCCTAGATTGTTTCTGTCTTTGAAACCCATCATTCCGCAAAGAGCAACACCGATTGAACCAGTATTACCTCCACCCGTATGAGCAGCATAGTTTCCGTCTGTGCAATTTAAATTATCTTCTGGAGAATGATTGCCATATCTTACTTTTCCCAAAGAATCAACTAAAAAATGGTAGCATTCTTTTTCACGAGAATTAGGGACTGGTGCACCCGCAGTCCAATGAATAATTATTCTTTTCATTTTATGTTTACCCCTTATTTATAGCAAATTTGATTTGCGTAATGTCGAAGGTAAGTAGCTACAGCCGAAATTCTATTTCTTGCATGTAATTTAAGAACGAGTCGTGAAATATGAGTTTGTACAGTTCTTTTAGAGATATTTAATTTGTATGCTATTTCTTTGTCGGCATCACCGTAGCATAAGAATTCCAATATCTGAATTTCTCTTACAGATAGTTCCATATTTTCGCTTTCTTGTGCAAAATCTTTTTTAAATCTTTTCCAATACAATAATAATAATTAATAATAGTAAATTAAGTTAAATGTATTTTCGGATAAAAATTTTAATAAAAACATGCAATCTAAAATTAAGGTATAAAGCCTCCTTTACCCAGTTGTTATAAGTATTTCAAACTTGATATTATCAGTATAGCGAATTTAAAAAATAAAAAAAGTCCGTAAAAGTACGTACGTAAAAATACTTACGTACAAATACGGAACCCAAAAGAACTAATTCTAAAGTATTAGATTAGTTATCTGTCATTGCGAGAAGATTGCGACGAAGCAATCTAAAATATGGAGAAGAATTTAGCATATTGTGAACACAAGTAAGAGAATATCTACTCACTTGCGCACAGTTCACAGCACATATCACATGCCGGCAAATATCCGTTTGCTTTTATTATTTTTCTAAAATTCTTATATTTTTCACTATTATATATTTCTTTTAAAGTTTGTTCCTTTAAATCTCCCATTTTCACAGAAAGACACGGATAAACAAACCCTTCTGGAGTTATAAATGTATCAGAGAACGGGAATTTGCAAGGTTTGTATAATTTACCAAATTCTTTTTCGTTTTTATAAAAATTTTCAACAGAATTAACAATATTTTTTGTATATTCAAATTTTGGCGCAAATCTAATTTTGCATTTTGAATGTTTTCGCAGACTTTCAATCTCTTTAAAAACTTCTCTAAAATGTTTCATATCAAAATACAAATTATGTTCTGATTTTTCAAAGAATTCATCTGTCAAATCTTCTCGTAAATGACAATTTTGTTTTAATTTATTTGCTCTCAAGAAAGACAAAGATAAAAACTCAAAACCTTTATCAGAACAATATTTATACAACTTTGGCAAATCATCTAAATTATTTTCCAAAACAATTGTTTTTATATCAATTTTGGGACGTTTTTTTAATTCTAAAATCTTCTCTAAATTGTTTGTAACAGTATCAAAAAGACCTATTCTATTGCGGTTGTTATCGTGAGTTTGACCATAACCATCAATTGATACAGAAAGTAAAAGCAATCTATTATTATCAAAAAGTTTTACTATATCATCATTTAGCAAAATCCCATTTGTAACAACAGAAACTTTTCCAGATAATCTTCGTGATACAGCATTAAAAATCTCACCAAAATCAAGACGTACAAGAGGTTCACCTCCAACAAGCGTTGCAAGTGAATATTTTGGAAGTTGGTTAATTATATTTCTCCATTCATCAGTTGAAAGTTCTTGTTTATTTCTATCTTCGCCGACATAACAATAAGGGCAATTCAAATTGCATCGATATGTCAATTCTAAAAAATATCTCAACGGCAAATTATTAAACAACCCCCAATATGTAGGTAGTGAATAGATATTTCTTGCGCAATCAAATAATTTTGAATAATTTATCATAAAACAATTATACAACAAATTTTCATGTTAAAATAATCCTATGAAAACCGAAAAACTTAGTATAAAAATTGAAAAGATGACGACAAATGATGTCGACGAAATTTTCAAAATAGAAGAAGAAACTTATGGTCCACATCACTGGTCAAAAGATTCTTTCTACTCAGAAGTTTCTAATAACATAGCACGTTATTACGTTGCAAGGCTAGAAACAGGTGAAATAATTGGTTATATTGGTAGCTGGTTTATTATTGAAGAAGCTCACATCACAAATGTCTCAGTTTCACCAAAATACAGACGTAATTCAATCGGAGAAGCTCTTTTATATCATTTACTAAAACAATGCTATACAGAAATGATTAAATATATTACGCTTGAAGTAAGAGTTTCAAACGAGCCAGCCATAAACTTGTACAAAAAATACTCCTTCTCCTCTCTTGGTTGCAGAAAACATTACTATCAAGACAATAACGAAGACGCATTAATTATGTGGACAGAAAATATTTTTTGGGATAAATTTAAATTGAAGTTTGCAGAAAACGAAAAAGAACTAAATTCACGCATCAACATACTATGAAAAAAACTAAAGAACAGTTAGAAATATTCAAATATAAAGGAGAACCAATCAGAATAACACTTGGAACAATTGTTATGATTGGCATTTGCACGTTCTTAATAGTCATTGCAACTTTTACACAGGTAAAAATACCTCACTTTCTTCATTCAACAGCTAATTTGAATTTTGGAGAAGGTATAATCGATAGCACAAAAGGATATTTGTACATTCCACAAATACCTACAATTTTGTTCATTGCAGGATTAATGGGGAGAATTTTTGGAACATTATCAGTCTTAGTCTACATTGCAATCGGATTATTTTTCTATCCAATTTTTGCACTGGGCGGAGGCTTAAAATACGTATTAGCATTTAATTTTGGATACATTTTAGCCTATATTCCAGCAGTATTCTTAACAGGTACAATCCTAAATCACGGGTACTCAATAAAAAATGTTTTAAAAGCAACTGTAATCGGGGTTTTAACAATTCACGTAATCGGTATTCTTTACACGGCGTTTATCGCAATCATTAGTTCTGGCGATGATTTAAGCATATTTGGTTCAATCGTTGCACAAAGTGGTTGGAAAATTTTATATGATTTAATATTTAGCTTTATCGCAGTATATATGGCAAACATAACAAAAAAATTCCTTTGGTTGATTATGTGTTAATTTAACATTTCTTAATGTTTAATCATTTTTAGGCAATTTATTTTTTTAGGGTCTTTAAATAAAACATAAAGGTTAGATAAAGGAGATTACGACATGGCATTAGTAACAGTTCAACACAAAACAGAAGCAAAATTAAAAAATAACGATGAATTTACAGAATATTTAAAAAGCCAATGTTTAAAAACAACTTTTAACGGCATTGAAGTTGATTCATTTGCTTGGTACAAAAAGATGTTAGGTATTCACCAATAATTATAAAAGTATTAAAAAAAGAAGGGTTGAAGCGAAGCTTCAACCCTTCTTTTTTATTTATTGTAAACAATAAACTTTCCATCTTTGATTTCAGAATTAGCACCATAAGGAACGGTTATTTTTTTCTTATTGTGAGTAATTCTAAAATTTCCTAAAACTGGAATGTTTAAACCAGAAACAAATTCTTCAAATACTTCATTTAATTCATTTTTATCTTCAACATCTAAAAATTCACCCAAAACAAGACCTTTTATATTTTGTCTAAATTTAGGAATATTTAATAATTGAGATAGACATTTATCTATTTTATAAACAGGTTCATTTAAATCTTCTATAAAAAATATAAAATCTTCATCTGGAATAAAATCAAGCCCACAAAGAGATACAACAGTTGAAAGATTTCCCCCGAAGGTTATACCTTGTGCATTTTTATTATTAGATAAACCTTTTTCAAACGGTAGATATTCTAAAATATTGTCATTCATCAAGACGTTAAAACAGTTTTCAAAAGTTTCACTATCACCTTCATCTGAACCAAAATCGCCCAAACACATTGGACCTGAATATGTGATTAATCCTGATTTTTTCAAAAACATTGCAGACAAAGCAGTGATATCAGAATAACCTATAAAAATTTTTGGATTGTTTCTAATCAAATCGTAATTAATTTTGTTAATCAATCTAATTGCGCCGTAACCGCCACGCATACAGAAGATTGCATCAATTTTTTTATCAGAAAACATTTTGTGTAATTGTTCAATTTTAACGTCATCTTCACCTGCTAAATATCTTTTTTTATCGTGAAGATTTTCTGCCAAAGCCACATTAAAACCTCTATTTTCAAAATAATAGACAGCCTTTTTTAAAGCCTCTTCTGATTTTAGATTTCCAGAAGTAGCAACGATACCAATGGTATCACCTTTTTTTAATTTTTTAGGTTTAATTAAATTCATAATTTCACAATTTTCAAAACTCTTACGGTATAATATTATCATGAACGAAAAATATGTACCGTTATACAGAAAATATAGACCACAAACTTTGGAAGAAGTTGTTGGACAAGAACATATTAAAAAAGCTTTAACTAACGCAATTGAGCTAAACAAGATTGCGCACGCATATTTGTTTACAGGACCAAGAGGAACTGGCAAAACTTCTAGTGCAAGAATTTTAGCAAAATCTTTAAACTGTAAAAATGGACCAACTGTGAAGCCTTGCGGTAAATGTGAAAGTTGTATTGATATCACAAATTCAACACCCGTTGACGTTATTGAAATCGATGCTGCAAGTAATAGAAAAGTTGAAGATGCACAAAACATTTTAGAAAAAATTCAATATGTTCCGGTAAACGGTAAATATAAAATTTATATTATCGACGAAGTTCACATGCTTTCAAACACAGCTTTTAATGCTCTTTTGAAAACATTGGAAGAGCCTCCAGAAAATGTTATTTTTATTCTTGCGACAACAGAACCTCAAAAGGTTTTAGATACTATTAAGAGCCGCTGCCAAAGATTTGATTTTAAACGTATCACGACAGAAGATATCGTTAAACATCTTGAATACATTGCAAAACAAGAAAATATTAATATTGAAAAAGAAGCGCTTTATACAATTGCAAAGAACTCTGCAGGCGGAATGAGAGATTCTATTTCACTTTTAGACCAATTAAGCGTACTTGGTACAACTACAGCAATTACAGTTGACGACATCAATTCGCTACTTGGCAGAATTTCTTTTGATTTGCTTGTAGAAATTTCTAAAACTATTGTAGAAAGTAATCCGCAAGAAGCTATTAACATTTTAGAAAAAATTTATAACTCAGGTAACGAACCCTCTCAAATTTTGTTAAATATGCTTGAATTTTTCAAAAACGCATTGTTGGTAAAAACTTGCGCTAAAAATATTGCGATTGAATTAACTCAATACAATGAGGCACAAATCAAATCTGTAACACCGCTTGTTGAAAATTTAGAAAAACAACAAATCATCTTTTTGATAGAAAAAATTTCTAATTATATAAAAGAAATAAAAACAAGCACAACTCCTCACTTGTGGCTAGAAGTTGCACTAATCGATTTGGCAAATTTGACAGAAAACACAAAACTTATGGAGTTGCAAGAAAGATTATCAAAACTTGAAAGTGGGGAAGTAAGCGCTTCACAGACACATACGACATATAAAACAGCGCCAATGCCAACAATAAAACCTATTCTGAGACCTTCTCAAACAAAAATTGAAACTCACAAACAAGAGCATGAAGAAGTTGTTACAGAATCGTTTGAAAAAATAGTTGAGCAACCTAAAAAAGAGAGTGCTCGAGAAGAAGATTTTTCTCCTGTTCCAAAATCTCAACCAAAACCAGCTTCAACATCAAACCTTGCAGAACTTTGGACAGCTCTGATAAACAATATTCAAAGTCCTGCAACACAAGCGTTGTTAAAACTTTCAACACCTGTTTTGATAACTCCAGAAAAAGTTATTATTACATTTAAAAATGACACTTTAGTCGGAAAAATCAATGATTCTTCAAAAAAACAAGCCTTGATTGAGGCTTGCGACAAACTATTCTCACAAACAAATTCAAATGTTATAGTGAGAATGCCTTTACCAGATGATAATAAACTTGCCTCATCTACTCAAATATCAGCACCACAAGTTGAAAAAAAAAATATTGAAGAATTATCAAAACCTATAATTAAAAAAGAAAAAATTGAAGAACGACCCGTAAAACCTAAATTAGTTAAAGAAGTAGCCGAAAACTCTCAAACAGAAGATGAAGATAATGATAGTTCAGAAGAAGACACAGAAAAACTTGTTAATAAAAAACAAGAGGTTGATAAAACAATGCTTTCAGACCAAGTAAAAATGGTTGTAGATTTATTTGACGGAAAAGAAATTATTTAAATTGGATTGCTTCACTTTCGTTCGCAATGACAACTCTCACACATCATTGCGAGGAAAATTGCGTTAGCCGGTGTAGGCTGGGCTACACAAAGCCAAAGGCAACACCAGCTACACTATGATATACCGTTGTGAAGCGTAGTAATCTTTATTGCACAGGTAGAAGCGACAAAGCACCCTCGTTTTCAATAACAGTTTAATTTAACAAATGTTAAACTAAATGTGGATTATTGTTATAAAACTTTAAAAGGGTGGCACATAATACATGTAATCAAATATCTTTACCTACCTAATCCATTTCTTGCCGTTGTTCCAGTATAAAGTTTCGGCTTTTTTGTTGCTTATTCTTCGTTACCATTCACTATTAAGAACTCACTACTCACTCCTCCTTGTTTGTTGTATAATTTTTCCATAAGTAAATAGAGGTATATAATGGAAAAATTTTATTTAACAACTGCGATAGATTACGTTAATGGTGCGCCACACATCGGACACGCTTACGAAAAAATTCTTACAGACGTAATTGCAAGACATTTCAAAAAAAGATGTAATGATTTGTTCTTCTTATCAGGAACAGATGAACACGGTATAAAAATTCAAAAAACAGCTGCATCTAAAGGTATCACACCAAAAGAACTTTGCGACGATAATGCAAAATCTTTCACTGATACTTGGAAATTATTAGATATTAATTATAACAAATTTATCAGAACAACTGATGATTATCACGAAAAAGCTGTTCAATTAATTTTCAAAAAACTTGTAGAAAAAGGTGATATCTACAAACACTCATACACTGGTTTGTACTGTCAAGGTTGCGAATGTTTCTTAAACGAAAAAGATTTAACAGAAGACGGACTTTGCCCAGACCACTTAAAAAAACCAGAAGTTGTATCCGAAGAAAACTATTTCTTCAAACTTACAAAATACAAAGATGCCATTATCAAACATATTAAAGAAAACCCTAATTTTATCGTACCTGCATTTAGAGCAAACGAAGTTCTAAATCAATTGGAAGATATTCAAGATATTTCTGTATCACGTTCAATTTCAAACGTAACTTGGGGTATTCCTGTTTTAGATGACCCAGAACAAGTTATTTATGTATGGATTGACGCTTTATCAAACTATATTACAGCTTTGGGCTACACCCCAGACAAACAATCAGAAGAATTCAAAAAATTCTGGCCAGCAGACGTTCAAGTTATTGGTAAAGATATTCTTAAATTCCACAGCATTTACTGGTTAGCAATTTTAATGGCATTGGATTTACCATTACCTAAACAAATCCTTGCACACGGCTGGATTACAATTGACGAAACAAAAATGTCAAAATCTTTGGGTAACGTAATCGCACCTGCAGATATTTTGAAAAACTTTGAACTTCAAAACGCAGATGCACTTCGTTATTATATGGCAACAGCGGCACCTTGCGGTAAAGACGGTAACTATTCTGACGTTGATTTCAAGGAAAAAGTCAACGCTCATTTAGCAAACTCAATGGGTAATCTTTTAAACAGAACTCTTTCAATGCTTGTTAAATACTTTGACGGAGAAGTTAAAGAAGAATTCAAAGTTAACGATGATATTTTAACTGTGGCAAAAAATACAGTTGATATGGTAAAATATCATTTTGATAATTACGAAATTCAAGAAGCTGCGCAAGCTATTATGACTCTTGTTGATACAGCAAACAAATTTGTAACAGACAATGCGCCTTGGACTCTTGCAAAAGAAGAAAAAATGACAGAATGTGGTTCTGTATTAAGAACAATTCTTGAAATTATGTGCACAGTTGCATCTCTAATTGAACCTTTCTGTCCTAACATTGCAAAAAGTATGGCAGAACAATTATCTTACGATATCAATACAAAATATGATGATTTGAAATTTGATAATATCAAAAACGGTAAATTAATCGAAAAAGACCAAATTTCACCAGTATTTTTGAGAATTGATAGCGAATTTGCAGACAAATCAAAAAAATAAAAAATCATTAAACAAAATAAGTAAAAAATTCCTTTTAAGAAATGTGAAAGTAAAAGGAATTTTTTATTGTAAACATGTAAAAAAAGTGCTATTCTTATAGTGCAGAATTAGGGATTTAAATATGACAGAAATTAACATTTACTCAGCTGGGGACAATAGTAAGAAAAACCAGGCAAAAAATCAAACTAGACAAACATCAAATCAACTTCCAGAAATAGAAATTTTTGGAGGAAAAACAGAAGGCTCAGGCATACCATTCAAACCGGCAGAGAAGAAAATACCATCTATTTTTGATAACAAAGCAGAATTCAAACCAAAAGAAATCAAAATAAAAAATGATACTCCGCCAGTTCCACTAATTGACAGTAAAATGCGTATGAAATATACAGAACAAACAACTTTAGGAATCTTTAAAGGTTTGAGTCAAAGAAAAGTTTCTGCACAAAATACAGAAAAACTTATGCAAACTATACACACTCTAGATCCTAAAAGTTATAAATTTGCATTCCAAGTTTTTGCAAACTCTGGATATAGCTTACCAGAAATGGTTATGAATACCAAACATTTATCAGAAGCTCAAAAAAAGCAATGTTTACAACACATGGTAAATGTTGGCAAAGATGTTGCAAACTACAACAATCAACGTTCTGATGATGTTCTTCCAAAAATGCAAGATTTAGTAAAAAAATATGATACTAAAAAAGGGCTACCAGAATTAGATAAAAAACGTTTAGCAGCAGATTTCAAAAAAATTGTTAACCGTTCTGACACAACACAAGCTCGTAGACCAAGACCAAACGGTAAAATTGATATTCCATTTAGACAAGGTCAAACAGGTGATTGCTGGTTATTAGCGGGTATTCAATCATTATCAATGACACCTCAAGGTAAAAAAGTCCTTGATAATGCAGTAAAAGTTGATAAGCAAGGTAATGCGACAGTTACATTAAAAGGTGTTGGCAAAACATATAAAGTTACAGCAAGAGACCTAAAATGTTCAAATGAATTATCAAGTGGTGATTCAGACGTAAGAGCATTAGAAATTGCTATGGACAGATATTTTAGAGAAACTGTTCCAGAAGGTAAAGCTGATATTGACGGTAACTACGTGGGAAAATCTCTTGAATTACTAGGAGACCCAGACCATACAAACACAGCAGTTGGCTCATTCGGTGTACAAAGCATGATTGAATACATTCAACAAAACAGTATGAATGGTAAAGCAGCCATTACTGGTATGACAGGCGATGTTGATACAAGAGGAATGGGTGCGACTGATGCTAAAACGGGCGAAGAAGTTCATATATACAACGCTCACGCATATTCTGTAAAAGATGTAGACGATAAAAACATCTATCTTGTTAACCCTCACGATACATCTAAAACTATTAAATTGCCTCTAAAGAGTTATCTAAATAAATTTAACATGATAGCTCTTTCAGACGTACAAAATTTAAAATAAAAATTTTAAATTATAAACAACAAAAAGTCGGATCGAGAAAATCTCGACCCGACTTTTTGTTCAGAGGCGAAGCCTTTGGCTTCGCCTCTCATCTTAATCTTTTACCTTCATTAAATACAAAATTCTTTCTGAATTTTTTGTAGCGACTTTTTCTTGAATATCAAAATACTTAGTAAAAGAATGTTCAAAATTTTCTACGTCATAACCCTCATAATTTTCAAATTTTGAAACAACTAAGAATTTAACCTGAGAATCCTCTTTTGGTACAAATTCAATTATCAAAAATTTAGTAAATTTAGAAACAAAATCTGCGACTTTATCAAAAGACAGGTTATTTGAAAAATACAAATGATGTATTAATGCTAACATCAAGACCATCTCAGCAGAACTACGTTCAAAGAAAGTTTTTCTTTCTTCGTTTGCCCAGCCTATTGCAGGAGAAGGATTTGCCAAATCTAAAACCAAAGGTAAAAGATTAATTTCTTTGTTCTTTTTTATTTGTAAATAGTTCTTTTCAACCGAAACATAATCAACATCAAATACGACTGAAGGAATTCCTTTTTCAGAAGCAATCCGAGTAAAGATTCCGATATTTCCGCCCAAATCCCAAAGCGATTTTGGATTAGTCTTATTAATAAAATTACTTACGATTTCTTTTTTTGATAAAAAAGATTTTTCAGAATAATTTGTAAAATCGTAATATTCACCCCATTCAGAAGTTTTCATTGGAAATTTTAGAGAGGATATCAAACTTTTCAAATTATCAATCAATGCCAAGTGGTGAGATTTTGACAATTTAATTTTATGCAAATCACTATTACAAGTTTTTTCAAACTGATTAATTTTTTCTGAATGCCAATATATGTGCATTAAAATTGACAAATTAAACTTACATTTTAAAGGAAGCATTTTACCGACTAAGTCAAGAGGAATGCCGTCAATATACGATTTCAAAAGGTTTTGACATCTCATATCAACAAAACTCATTAACAAAAGAGGCGCCAAAAAGTGTCTGCAAAATTGCCCGTAAGCCTTCCACGAAGTTTCTTCAAATTGTTCAAAAGAAAGCGTATCAATAAAAACAGACTTAGCGTTTTCATCAAATTGCACATTATAACTTGACGCATCTTTCAACGACATTCCGTGCTCTATAGCCTTTTCTTGAATATTTAAGGTTAACAATCCTGCATCTTTAAGCATTGAAAATGACCACTCATAAGGATATGAAACGTATTCAATATATTTTGGCTTTATAATTTTATAAGCCTTCACGTTAGATAATGTTACTTCCTCATGAGAAACAAGCAAATTTTGACTTACCAACTCATCATACAAACCACTACTCATCAGTTTTTCATAATTTGATTTATAGCATTCATTAATTTGTCTATACAAAACATTGTCTTTTTTAAAAAGAAAACCAGACAAATCTCGAAATGAAGATTTTTCCCTCTCTAATTCACTATACATAATCATTTTGAATCCTTATTAATATTAAAAATCTTTTTAAAAAAATTTTTTAAATTTATCCAAATAGATTTAATAAAACACAAACAAGTTGCGACAACAGCAATCAAAACTTGCGCCACCATTGAACCCGTTCCAGGGTCAATATATGCGTATGCCGGAGTTGAAAAAATAGCTAAAAATACAACAATATATTTGATCTTCATAATAAAACTCCTCTACTTATAATTAACATTAAAATATTGTATCTCTTTAAATACTTTTCCATTTTCCACAAAAATAGTATTGTTTTCCCCGAAAGACATATCTAATTGCTTATTTTTCATAATATTTGGATTTTCAGCCAATGTTGAAATTACGTATCTAAAAATATTTACAGTAGACAAAACCTTTGGTCTATTTTTAACAGATTCGTACGGATTTTTTATAGAAAGCAAAATATTATATTGAGATAGCACAAAATCCTTAATTTTAACATCATTAGAAAAACGATAACGCCAAGAGCCGTGATCTCCTACCAAAATAATTATGGCATTTTTGTCATTCTTTTCGATATAATCAACCATTTTTAAAATTTCAATATTTGATTCCGTCAATTTTGAAATATAATTTTCTTCAAATGTTGGCTTAAACTTGAAGTCTAGAAGAAAATGACGAGTTTTTGCAAATTTCACAAAGTAAAATTGAGGTTTATCAGATTTAAGATTTTTACCTAAATCTGATTTTAAAAATTCGCCATTATCTGAAAGTTCATAAGGAAAATTTGGGTCTGCCATATCCGTAGGGTTTTGAATAATCGTATTAAAAACTCTCAAAAATGTTATCTGATAAAGCTTTGCAAATTTCGCATAACTTTTAAACGGTTTTACAAATTGAGTTGGATAGAAATAATAATTTATGTCATACCCGTTTTCATACAAAACTTTTAACAAAGTATTGTAGTTGTTACCCATTACAACTTTTTGAGCAACAAAACTATTATCAACATCTAAAAGAGCGTAATTATGAGCCATAGTAAATAATGAATACAAACTCATAAATGTATTATCATAATTTGAAAAAGAGTTTTTCCACGTATAAAACCCTCTATCGCCCAAAGCCATTATAAAATCAGAATTATCAAAATCAAATAAAGATTTTAAAGCAATATCACCCGAATATGATTCAAGATGAAAACAATAAATATTTGGGGTATTTTTAAATTTTACATCTTTAAATTCTGCGTTTGAATTAAAATTTTTAACAAGCTTTTCATTTTTTACAATGTCATTTTTTACTATTTTAAAATATGGAAGCATACACGCAAGCAAACAAAAAACTAAAAAAACATTTAAAATTTTGAATTTTTTCTTTATTACAAAAACCAAAAGAAAAATAAAAGCCGAAATTATTGATACAATAAAGGTATAAATATTATTCAACATAAAGGGTTTAACAAAATAATAATGATAAGATTGAGATAACAAAAAACTTAACAGAAATAAAACAATTTCAAAATTATTCTTTGCTAATTTTGAAATAAAAACTAAACCCAAATAAAAAATTGAAAGTACTACAAAAATTAAAAAAACTTCTATCGGTAGATAATAATAGTAATTTTTAAACATAAAATTTGCAAAAGGAACAAGGATAATCAAAAATCCAGTTAATTCCACGTTACTCAAAGCATTAAAAATTTTATGTACCATATATTTTGTATTACATAAAAGCATACGATTTGTCAACAATAAAAATATATAAAATTAAATATATATTAAAAATAAAAAATACAATACAATATTGTAAGGACAAAATTATGAAAGAATTTAAACCAACAAAACAAGAAAAATCTATAATATCTATTAGAATAGATAACGAACTATTGAAAAAAGTTGATGAAATATCTACAAATACTGATATTAGCAGAAATGAATTAATAGTTCAGTGTATTGATTTTGCATTGAAAAATATATCTAAAAATAAATAAATTTTAAATAGAGGCGAAGCCAAAGGCTTCGCCTCATAAAAAAAAGGTGCGGACAGAGACAAGTCTCTGTCCGCACCTTTTTAACTTTATTATCAAATTAGAATGAATATTCAGGAATAACAAATACTTCATTATTTGCTTCGTCATTTACGAATTCTAAATAGTATTCCATTGATTTATCTTTTGTTGATTCGTACATTTCATCTGAAATATATTTCTGATGAGGTTCTGTTCTTTCGCCAGAGAAATTACCCATTGCAGAGGCGTATTTACCGATTTCATCAAAGTTTAGACCAGCACCGTATGCTTTTGTTTTAGCATCAGTACCAGAAGGTCTAATTTCAATGTATTTATCATCAAATTCCAAATATGTACCATCACCAACAAATTTAATTGCTTTTAGGTTGTCAAAGTTTAATTCTTTGAAAGCATCTTTTAAGATTTCTTTTGCATTTTCAAAAGTCATTTTACCAGAACGGATTGCTATAGCCATTGATAAGTAAAACAAATCGTTTTTAGTTCTCAATTGTTCACCGGCAACTTTTGCAGCTTTCAATTTATCGATATCTGGTTCAGATTCATTGTAGTATGCGATATCAACACGTGTATCAAATTGACCTTTAATATTATTATCTTTAAATACTTCTAGTAAGTATTCTGACATTGTTTTATTTTCTTCTTCGAGCTTAGAAGAAAGAGCTGATGCAACAAGAATTGCTTCAGTTGCTGATTTTTCTCTCATTGCAATAGCTTCACGACCAGCAAGAGATTTAATCATTTCTTCGCCACCCATAATCATACCGCCAGATTCTTCGCCACCGAAGATTAGACGAGGTGATTTACCCAAGTTGATACGTTGACCAAATACGTCCATAACTGTAACTTCATCGTTAGGATTTTTCTTTAGTTTTAATTCAACTTTTTTCATAATATTAGCAATTTCTTTAAAACCAACTGGAACGTTAACAACTGCTACGTTATTAGCTTTTGCCCATTCGTCCCAACTCATAGCTGATGCTGTAGTTTTAATCATAAAGCGAGGGTGATTGTTCCATTTGCCTTGTGATTTCAACATTTTCATACGGAAATCCATTAACAATAAGAAAGCTTGGTTCGGAGTGAATACTGTTAAAATTCTATCGTTGCCCAATTTAACATAAGCAATACCAGCTTTTTCAAGTTTTGAGATTTCTTTTTCGTCTTCAATTTGAGTAACTGTTAATCTGTCGTGGTCAGGGTCTGTGATTAGAACAGCTGTACCTACTGGATAATCAGCTAAAACTTTGTCATAATGAAGAGTTTCAATTACTGGGAAGTAGTTTTCACCATTTTTACGTTTAGCTAAAACAGTTGCATCTACTGAGTAATCGTAGAATGTTTTGTTACCTTTTGGATCTTCGTCATATTTACCGATTGAGTGGAAGAATGGATCTTCGCCTTCATTCAACCAAACAAATTTATCTGAAATACTTAATTCTTCTAAAACACGGCTTAAAGTTCTATAAGCAGAGCCTCCAACATTTTCAATAACAATTTTGTTTTGGGCTTTTTTGATAAAATCTAAATTGTCTTTTTCAGCAACACCAGATTTCAAGTATTCAACGTATAAATCAACACCGTCATGTAATTTAGCCATGACTTTTTCGTCAATTAAAGGATTGTCTTCTGCTGAAATTTTAATTTCGTAAGAACCATTTTTTTCTGTTTCATCAAAAATTTCTTGAATTTTTTGAACAAATTCAGCTGATTCTTCTGGTAAATATTGACTACCTTGAGAGTTTAAATCTTTTGTGGCATTTTTAACTGAAATACCATGACTTGAAGTGATGTATTCACCGCCAACCAGGTCTAATTTAAACGCCAAGAACGAAGCTAACCAAATAGGAATAGTTTTCTTTTCAACAGGAACAAGAGTTTTAATACCTTGCGCAGCTTGAATTCTAGCGATTGCATCTAGAAATAAGTCTGAATTATATCTAACTTCACGACCAGCAAGTTTAATAATTTGTTGGTTAGGATATTTTTCTTTTGCAACAAGAGCTTTAGCAAGAGTTGCTAAAACAATACCCACTAGATTAATTGGAAAACGTGTATCTTGAGGATATAAAATATTTTGAGGACCTCTGATACCAGCTGTTGAAACTTTTGCTTCTTTTGCGTAATTTGCAAACCAATCTTTTAAGTTTAAACCTTCAGGATTAGATGTTTCGTCATAAGGGTAAAGATGTTCTTTTTTCAAAGTAAAAATGAATTCACCTTTATTAGAAAAATCCATTAATTTCAAATCTTTAACATATTGAGGTGTTCTATCATAAACACTCTTAAATAATTGTTCTTCTAACGGGCAAGAAGCTTTCTTGTCTAAATTCATATAAACTCTCCTTTCAAATGTGAGTAAATGCAGTTATAAATGTAGATTAAGTGTATAGATTAATAATAACACAGATTTGTATTAAAACAATACAAATTTTACAAATAAAAAATATATAGTATAATAGAACAAGTGGAGGAACTATGGCAAATCAAAAACAACCAAAAAATTATGCACGTAGAACTGCAAAATATTTCAATTTTTGGAGAAAATTTTTTCAAAGAGTAGTTTGTAAGTTCTGGTATGGAATGCAATTCAAGCTGATGTACAGAGTTGAGATTGAGGGCAAAGAAAACATTCCAAAAGACAACAAGTATATTGCTTGCGGTAATCATATATCATCTCTTGATCCGTTTTTAGTTTGTTTTACACTAAATAGACCAGTAGCATATATGGCAAAAAAAGAACTTTTTGAAAAAAGATTTGTACGATGGATGCTAGATTGGGAAGGCGCATTTGCCGTTAACCGTGAAAAATTAGAAGTTTCTACAATTAAAACTGCCCTTGAAGTACAAAATACGGACTGGGTACTGGGCTTATTTCCACAAGGCACAAGAGCAGAAGTAGGAAAAATTGAAGATATAAAAAAAGGTTTTGCAGGTCTTGCAAAAGCTACTAAATGTGATATTTTACCAATCGGCATAATTGGTTCACAAAATAAAACTCTTTGTCCTTTCAAAGGCAAAATTAAAATTAAAATTGGAGAAGTAATTCCATTCAGTGAAGATTTAGATGCTGTTATGGAACAATGGGGATTGGCTATTCAAAAGCTTACAGGTTTTGAATACATTCCTGCAACTTAGGAAAGAAAAAGATGGCTAAAGAAAAAGATAAAAAAGAACCAAGAAATTTTGCAAGAAGATTTGCAAGTGATTACCATATTTGGAGAACATTATTTTACTATTTCGTATTAGTATTTATGGTTTTTCCAGTACAAGCATTTTATTACAAATTAAAAATCGAAGGTAGAAAAAATTTACCTAAAAATAGAAACGTAATCTATGTAGGAAACCACGTTTCAGAACTTGACCCGCCATTTGTAGGATATGCAGTTGCAAGACCAATTGCATTTATGGCGAAAAAAGAACTTTTTGAAGGTAACTCAATTAAAACTTGGTTAGTAAAAAGATTGGGAGCGTTCGCTGTTAATAGAGAAAAACCTGAACTAGCAACTTTTAAAACAGTTACAGAAATTTTTAAAACATCTTGGGGACTAGGAATTTTTCCACAAGGTGGCACTCGTAAAAATAAAAAATTAGAAGATATTCATAAAGGATTTATTCTATTTGCAAAAAAATTCAAGGCAGACATTGTACCAATTTCAATTTGCGGACTTGAAGAATATTCTAAAAAATTTAGAGGCAGAAATGTAAAAATTGTAATTGGTAAACCGATTTCTTATGAATTACCAGAAGACGAAATTGTTAAACTTTGGTGCGAAGAAATATGTAAAAATACAGGTTACGAAAATTGCGTAACAGGCAATAATTCAGAAAATACAGAAGAAGTAAAAGAGGGCTAATAAATATGAATAGTGTAGTAATTGTAGGACGTGCAGGTCAAGACTCAGATATCAAATACTTTGAATCAGGAAAAGTAAGAACAAATTTTTCACTTGCCGTAAACCGTTGGGACAGCAAAACTAAATCAGAAGTAACAGACTGGTTTAACGTAGATGTTTGGGACAAACAAGCAGAATTTGCTGGCGAATATGTAAAAAAAGGCAGAATGGTTGCCGTTGAAGGTAGAATTGCTATCAACAAATGGAAAGACCAATCTGGTGAAGAAAAAGAAAGATTTTTAGTTGTAGCTAATAACATTAGATTATTAGGTTCAAAAAGGGACGAACAGTAACAATGATTATCTCCAACCTTATTGGTATTCTTGCAGATGATATAACTGAAATTAACGATGCAGCTTTACAGTTTCACTTAAAAGGTGCACATACTCAAGTTGTCTTGGATTGTGAAAATATCCAACAAGGGATAAAAAATATTCAAGTTTGGGCAGTAACAACAGCTAGTAGAGGTAAATCTCTTGAAACATCTTACAACGAAGTAAAAAAAGCTTGCATAAAACTTACTGACGACTTGGGCATAGATAAATTTTTCAAAAAAATTGATACATACTGCAGAGGTAATATTGGTATAGAAACTCTAAGCATGATAGAAAACCTTAATCTTGATGCCGCAATCATCATACCGGCATCTCCATTCCACAACATAACAACTGTTGGAGGATATCAGTTGATTAAAGGTTTACCAATTGAAAGAACAGAAATTGCTAGAGACGTAATGGCGCCAGTTACAGAATCATACATTCCGACTTTATTGAAAATGCAACTTGATGAAGATAAAACAGACCTTATTGGACACCTTGAATTGAACAGAGTTATGCAAGGTGCTGGACCTATTTTAATGGAATTAAAAGACTTAATTAATTCTGGCAAAAAAATCATTGTAGCAGATGCTGTTTCAAACGATGATATTGAACAAATATTACTTGCAATAATGAAATCAAAATTAAATATTTTGCCAGTAGGTACAACTGCAACAGCACAAATTCTAGCAAATCACATTTTAGATGAAATTAAACATAAGGAAGAAGAAGCACAAACAAAACCAGTTAAAATTCCTAATTTACCAAAATTAATCGTATCTGGTTCACCAACTCACTTATGCAGAACTCAAATAGAAAAATTAACAGCTTCTGAAGAAATCGAAAATAAATTTGCAATTAGCATAACAATGCAAATGCTTATGGAAGGAATTTCAGAAGAGGTTGTGAACAAAGTTATTAATGCGCTAGAAAATAATGATATAGTAACAATTAACGCATCGTCTTTGATACAAGAATTTGACGGTTTTTCTGACGATTCTCTTGATAACGAAATGACAAAACCAAAATTAATCACACGAATTTCAGATTTTCTTGCAGAATTAACTAGTCAAGTAATCAGTAGAAAAGAAGTAATTTTAATAACATTAGGTAGCCAAACATCAATAAAATGTTGTAAAGCGATAAACTCTTTACAATTACAAATAATTGATGAAGTTGCACCACAAATCGCTCTATCCCTAGACTACAAATCACAATGGATAGTTTCAAAATCAGGTTATGGTGGGAATTCATCAACCTTGATAGAAATTTTAAAATATTTCAAAAACCATCTTTACTAAAGTTCATGAAAATTTGTTAAGCATTTGTCTATTTGAATAAAATAAGTTATTCTTAATAGTATGAGAAATGGGATGATAGTCGTAGTTGACGATGAACAAGTCGTAACGTCGGCATTAAAAATGTTATTTAAAGTTGAGGGCTTTAGTAATGCGAATTATTTTAATAATCCGCTAGATGCTCTTGAATTTTTAAAGAATAATGAACCAGATGTTATAATTTCTGACGTAAAAATGCCGGAAATGAATGGTGTCGAGTTTTTAAAAGAAGCAAAAAAAATATATCCTGATGTTAGCAAAATCCTTTTAACAGGCTATGCCGATAAAGAAAACGCAATTGATGCAATCAATAATGTTGGTATTTATAAATACTTGGAAAAACCTTGGGACAATGACGATTTAATCATTACTGTCAAAAATGGTATTGAAAGAAGCAACTTAATAAAGAAATTAAATGAAAAAATTTCAGAATTAGAAGTTGCAAAAGCTGAATTAGAAAAATATTCTCATAACTTGGAAGATTTAGTAAAAGAAAAAACTGCAGATATTTTAGAATTAAACTCGAAAATGAGTAATATCATTAATTACTGCGCAGACGGTATTATAACAATTGATATTAACGGAAAAATTGAACAAGTGAACCCAACTTGCGAAAATTTAACAGGTCTTTCAGCAATACACTTAGAAAACATGAAATTCTCAGACATTGTTTATCCTCAAAAGGGAGAAATGTTCAAATCAATTGACCCAGATGAAAGAGAAATAGTTCTGAGAGATTACTTTATAACAAACACTCTTTCTGGCAAATCAACTCCTGTTGAAATCAGCCTGGCTATGATTGAAAGCGAAGAGGATAAAGTTCAAAAATATGTTGGAGTAATCAGAGATGTCTCTGTACAAAAAGAAACAGAAAGATTAAGAGACGATTTTATTGCAACATTAACTCACGATATGAGAACACCTTTACTTGCGGCAATTCAAACTCTTAAATTCTTCTTGGACGGAACACTTGGAAAATTTGAAGATAAAGCTACAATGTTGTTAACAACGCTAAAAACAAACAATGAAAACTTACTGGGACTTGTTAACTCATTGTTAGAAGTTTATAGATACGATTCTGGAAAACTTGAATTAGTCAAAACAAACTTTAATTTCAAAGGATTATGCGACCAATGTTACAACGAGTTAAAATCGCTTGCAGACAAAAAAGATTTAGAATTCGTATTAGAATATGCACCAGATGAAAATACTTGTATTAACGCAGACAGAAGTGAATTAAGAAGAGTCATCACAAACTTATGCGGAAATGCAATCAATTACACAAACAGCGGTGGAAAAGTAGTTATAAGCGTAAAACAAGAAGATAATGACATTGTTTTTTCTGTAATTGATAATGGTAACGGCATACCAAAAGAAGATATTCCAAGTCTATTCAAAAGATTTTCACAAGGAACAAGTAAAAAACGTTCTACAGGAACAGGTTTGGGATTGTATTTATCAAGACAAATTGTAGAAGCTCATGGTGGAAAAATTTGGCTTGAAAGCAAATTGAATAAAGGTAGCGAATTCTCATTCTTACTAACAAATATTGTTGTTCCGAATAAAGAAAGGGTATTAATCCATGAGTAATGATATAAGAGTTTTAATGGTAGAAGACCACGAAATGACAAGAATTGCTTTATCTCTTGTTATCGAAAGAGCTGAAAACATTGAATTGATTGACACAGCAGAAGACGGCATATCTGGTATTAACAAGGCAAAACTTTTAAACCCAGACATCGTATTGATGGATATCGGCTTACCAGAAATTGACGGAATTGAAGCAACAAAGGTTATTAAAGAATACAATCCAGAAGTGAAAGTTTTGATGTACACTTCAAGAGATAGCGAAGAAGATGTGCTTTCTGCATTTGAATCAGGCGCTGACGGATATATTATGAAGGGTGCTACAAAAGATCAAACTATTTCTGCAATAAAAGCTGTTGCAGAAGGTATTGCTTGGATTGACCAAAACATTGCAAGAATTGTTTTATCAAATATTCAACGCAATAAAAATTCTTATCCACTTATAACTGAAGAAACAAGATTAAATAAAACAAATGCTAAAAACACTTATGGCTTAACTGATAGAGAATTAGAAGTTTTAGGTCTTATCGTAAACGGCTTATCAAATAGAGAAATTGCAGATGAATTGGTTATTTCTTATGCAACTGCAAAAGCTCACGTTCACAGCATTTTACAAAAACTTTGCACAGAAAACAGAACAAAAGCTATCAACCTTGCAATGAAAGAAGGCTTGGTTTAGTCAATGTTTTTAACTTCTGCATTTGCGTTATTAATTCAACCAGATTTGAATTTATTGGCTTATGACGATAGCTTAAACAATTCAGTTGCCTCAAAAATTGAACTTACTATCCCTGAAATTAGTAAAAGGGAGTTGAATAAGGTTAGAAGAGAAGAGGCAAAAAGATTAAAAAATAAACAGAAAGAGCTGTCGACAGCTACTAATCCAAAAGCTACGAAGAAAAAATTTACAAAAGCCGATGCAAAAAAACAAGCTAAAGAAGTTAAAAAGAATATTAAACAAGAAATTGCAACATTTGATATTGCAATGCCAAGTTTTCATAAAAGCGTAGAAGAAAAACAATTAGATTACGAATATAACGTTAGAAAAAGAGAACTTAGAGAACAATATGAAAAAAGTCTTATGCCGAAATCTGGATATATGACAGTTGCTCAATACGAGGCAGAATCAAGGGTTAAGGATAAAACAAAAGAGGATAGAGAGTTTATCGCTCCGGTACAAGATAAGGATATGAAATACCTTCCTCAACCGGTTTATAAACTTGTTAGATATAACGACCCACCTGGAAGTCCAGATATTAGATTGAGCAGAAAACATAGATTTGATAGAAGAGAAAACGGCTTCGGACTTATTTCAAACGACTTAAGAACAATGGTTTATCCGGTAGTTTATTATTACGCAGATAGAAACGTTACTACTTGCGACGTTTTTGTTGTGCCACTGGATACTGGATTACCTGATACACAAAGAATAATAAAGGCTAATGTTGCAAAAAGATGGCAAAGCCCTATTCTTGAAACAGAGAAAGACACAGAAGTTAGAGATACGTTTAGAACGATTACCCCGATTGATTTTGACGTAAACCATACAAAACTTGTTGCAAAAGAAAAAATTGGTAATAATTTTGACGGTATTTGGCAAACAAATGTTTGGACATACGATTTTAGAACTAAGAAAGCAACAAATCTTGTAGAAATCAGACAAGCGATTTTGCATTATTGGGAAAAGACCAAAGGTTTTGAATTGAGCGAATATCGCTGGGATATTTATCCTTTGGGCTTTGATAAAAATAATAATGATAGAGTTTTGATGAATGCTTATGCGTTTACTGGCAATAAACCTAAATTTTTAGGCGCTTGGAGTATTGATTATAATGGAAATTATTCAAGACTTGAATCTTTGAATAATCAAGCAATGGAAGTAAGTGTTATTGGGTTTAAACTTGTACAAGCAGGGGTTAAGGATCCTGAACTTGTAAAGGCTGAGACTAAACACTTAGAAGATGTAAAAAAAATAGAAAAAAAAGAAGCTAAAGAGGCTAAAAAGCAAGAAAAGAAAGAAAAAGAATTTGTTTATAAAAGACAATTAAAACAGTTACAGAATGAATATAAATCAAAGAGAAAAAATTTAAAGAAATCAAAGAAAAAGAAAAGAAGTGGTCCAACAAGCTAGAATGAATTTTAATTTTCTCCTCTAAATGGAGGAGGTGGACATGGTGTGTCATGACATGGTGTGTCATGACATGAAAGGTATGGCGAAATTTGTAAGTATAATAACAACAGAGAGGCGAAGCCATAGGCTTCGCCTCTTCTGTTTTAAATAATCTTTTTAAATTATATTTTCCAAGAATGTAAATATTCTTCTTGTTCAGGTGTCAAAGTATCAATCTTAACCCCCATAGAGTCAAGTTTAATCTTTGCAATCATAATATCTACTTCTTCCGGCAAAGTTAGCAATTTATTTGGCAATTTGCCTTGATTTTTAACAAGATATTCAATACCCAAAGCTTGGTTTGCAAAAGACATATCCATAACGCTTGCAGGGTGTCCTTCTGCCGCTACAAGGTTAACTAATCTACCTTCTGCAATAACATAAATAGATTTACCATTATCCAATTTATATTCTTCAAGATTTGGTCTGATTTGTTTAATTTCAACGGCATGTTCTCTCAATCCTTTAACATTAATCTCGTGGTCAAAGTGTCCACAGTTACCAACAAAAGAGCCGTCCTTCATATTCAACAAATGTTCAACATCAACGACATGTTTATCACCAGTTACAGCAATAAATATATCACCTTCTTTTGCGGCATCAGCAATAGGCATAACTCTATAACCTTCCATAACTGCCTCAAGTGCTTTCAGAGGGTCAACTTCACATACAATAACATTTGCACCTAAGCCTTTTGCTCTTAATGCACAACCCTTACCGCACCAGCCATAACCAGAAATTACAACTGTTTTACCCGCAATCAAAATATTTGCAGCTCTGAAAATACCGTCAAACAAGCTTTGACCTGTGCCGTATCTATTATCATACAAGTGTTTTGTCAAGCTTTCATTAACACCAACTGCTGGAGCTTTTAATTTGCCTTGTTCTTCCAAAGCTTTCAATCTAATAATACCAGTAGTTGTTTCTTCGGTAGAACCAATAATATGTTCAGCAAGTTCAGGTTTTTCTTCATAAATAGTTGCCATAATATCACAACCATCATCAATGATGATATTAGGATTATGTTCTAAAGCAACTCTTACGTGTTCTCTATATGTTTCAACAGATTCGCCAGCATAACCGTAAACAGGAATGCCCCAATATTTAACCAATCCTGCTGCAACGTCATCTTGAGTAGACAAAGGGTTTGATGCAACTAAAACAGCATCAGCACCACCAGCCTTCATTACAGTACACAAAGCTGCAGTATCTTTTGTAACGTGTACACAAGCTGACAATCTCAAACCTTTAAATGGTTGTTCTTTTATAAATCTTTCTTGAATACTTCTCAAAACCGGCATATCTCTTAATGCCCATTCAATATTGTTTTTGCCTTGTTCCGCAAGTGCAATATCTTTTATATCACAATTTAACATAGTTTCTACCATTCTAATCCCTTTCGTAAGCTAAACTTATTGTTAACGTAGTCTTATCGACATCAGTAATTGCCCAACGTAGAGGTACAATGCCTTGCTTTTTAAGCTCTGTTTCGACATATTCTGTCGAAACATTTTCTACGTTTTTAATCTTTACACAATCAGACAATATCATTGAAAAACCCTATTCAACAGTAACAGATTTTGCCAAGTTTCTAGGTTGGTCAACGTCTTTACCTAAGAATTCTGCAATATGGTATGCCAACAATTGTAGAGGAACGATTGCCATGATTGGAGAAACCAATTCATTAACGTGAGGAACATTCAATACGTAATCGAATAGCTCATCAAGTTTTTCATCTGTCGAATCTGTAAGCGCAATCATTCTTGCATTTCTAGCTTTTGATTCTTGTGCATTTGAAAGAATTTTTTCATAAACTCTACCACTCATCATAATTGATAATACTGGTAAAGTTTCGTCCAACATTGCAATAGGACCGTGTTTCAATTCGCCTGCAGGATAACCTGTTGCGTTGATATAACTGATTTCTTTTAATTTTAAAGCACCTTCTAATGCAGTAGCGTAGTTTATACCTCTTGCAATAAAGATAAAGTTTTTAGAGCTTGAATACATTCTTGCGCATTTTTGAATTTTATCAGTTTTTGATAACAATAATTCAATTTTTTGAGGCAATAAAAGTAATTCATTTTTAATAGTTTTAAGTTCTTCTGCATCAGTTGAACCTTTAATTTCAGCCAAGTGAAGAGCCAATGCGTAAAATGCCATTAATTGAGCTACATAAGATTTTGTAGCAGCAACTGAAACCTCAATACCAGCATTTACAGGAACCAAGCTATCAGCTTCACGAGCCATTGCGCTGTCAGGTCTGTTTGTGATTATCAAAATATGTGAACCTCTGGCTTTTGATTGTTTAATAGCAGTCAAAGTGTCAGCTGTTTCACCTGATTGAGAAACACCAATTACAAGTGTATGTTCGTCTGTAACTGTTTTTCTGTATATATATTCACTTGAAGCTTCTACATCAACAGGAATTTCACAAAGTTCTTCAATAATATACTTACCAACCAATGCTGCGTGAAGAGATGTACCACAAGCAACCACCTGAATACGGTTCAAATCTTTTAACTTAGATTTATCTAATTTAACTTCATCTAATATAATTGGTTCATTTGCAGAGTGCAACTTGCCTGACAAGAAATTTCTAATAACGTCTGGTTGTTCATTAATTTCTTTAAGCATAAAATGTTTATAACCCATTTTACTTAAAGCAATCGGTTCCCAAGGAAGAAGTTCAACTTTTTGTTTAACTTCATTGTTATCAGCATCATAAATATGAATTGAGTTTGCAGTTAAAACAGCAACTTGATTATCATCTAAATATATTGCTTTTTTTGTATATTCAATAATTGCCGGAACATCAGAGGCAGCAAAGTTTTCACCTTCACCAACACCAATCAAAAGAGGCGCATTTCTACGAGTTGCAACAATTGTATTTGGAACATCTTGATGAATAATACATAGAGCATAAGCACCTTCTAGCTCTTTTGTAGCAAGCATTACAGCTTCTTTTAAATCTTTTACTTCATTATATTTTTGAGCAACTAAATGAGCAACAGTTTCTGTATCCGTTTCAGATTGAAATACACAACCTTTTGCTTCTAATTTTTCTCTTAATTCTTTAAAATTTTCAATAATACCATTATGTACAACGGCTAGCTTACCGCAATTACAAGTATGAGGGTGAGCATTCGTAATACTTGGAACGCCGTGAGTTGCCCAACGAATATGACCAATACCAACATTTGCTGTCTTGATTTCATCTTCTTTAGTTGCTAAAAGGGTTTTTAAATTTTGTAATTTACCTTCCGCTTTATAAATTTTTGTTTTACCGTCAGCTAAAAGAGCAACCCCAGATGAATCATAGCCTCTATATTCAAGAGAGCTTAAACCTTTTGTTAAAACTTCGGCTACATTTTTTTCGCCAACATATCCAACAATACCGCACATAATATATTAATAACCTTTCTCAATTTTCTTCTATACTTTCAATATTTTATCATAAAAACGCCACTTGCAATGTATTTTTATTAGTTGTAAATTAAGATTATATAAAGATACAAAAAGGAGAATATATGAAAAAGTTTTTAGCATTAATTTCAATATTTTTTGTTGGATTATCAGCAAATGCAGATTTTGTAACTAATTCTTCTTCAGTTAATATGGACAATATTTGGAATACACTAGGGAAAAGAGAACAAAAAATTATTGACGTTGGAGCTAGAATTCTAAACAGAAATAAAATTCAAAGCCGTGTAGTTTTTTATCTTAACACTTCTCCTATAAAATCAATAAATGCTTATACAGCATACAGAAATAAAGGAATTTACGTATATCCGGAATTATTAAACTATATCGAAAACGATGATGAATTAGCTGCAGTTTTGGCACACGAAATTGCTCATGATATAGATTATTACGAAGGTTGGTGTAAATCTGTAGCAATGAAATTTAATAGCAAATACTATGAATACAAAGCCGATGAAATAGGTATTGATTATATGGTAAAAGCCGGCTACAACCCAATTGCAATGATTACAATAATGAATAAAATAAGTGGTGAAGATGCCTACGATTGGAAAATATTAAGATCTCACCCAAAAACATCAAAAAGATTAATGAAAGATTATGAAATTATTTATAAAAAATATCCTCAATATTTATCAAGCCCGATGACAAAAAATATTCATTACGTAAATTGGACATATACGGCGACAAAAGATATACAGAAGTTTAAAGAAGAACAAGCAAAACAAAAAATTTAGTAATGTAATTATTCAGAATATCTACGTTTCATTATTAGGTTATTTTTTTCATTGTAAGCATTTGCACCAACCCAATGTGCAATAAGCTTTTCATCAGGTGAATAAATATAAGTTTCACCCTTAGAAACTCTTACTCCCATATTTATTAATTCGCCTGTTGTTGAGTATTTATAAAAGTTGTAAGGATAATTTAAACCGTCCTTTTTATCGACATTGATTAAATATCCGTTTGCATCATAATAATAAACATAATATGGGTCATCTTTGTATAAAATTCCATAAGTAGAATCAGAGAAAAACGCTAACGTTCTATCTTTCAATTCCAAATTTCCATTGATAATATTTTGCAAATTAGCTTGATTTTCGTAATCATAAATTTTATCTTTAAAAGTGTCTTTATTAATTCTATATGCAATTCCGTCAACTACACGTTCTCTTGCGGAATTAACATTGTATTCAGCAGAACCATAAAATACAGCATCTGCAAAGGCACAAGATGAACTAAACACAAGAAAGGTAAAAAATATAGCCAAAAGTTTTCTTATAGTCATAGTTTTTATTTAAGGATAAATTTTAATAAGTCAAAAAGTTGTGTTATGATGAAAGTATTATGGAAGAAAAAATCAGAAAATTTTGGAATAAATATAAAAAGCAAACAATAATTGCGGTAATTGTAGTACTATCCTTGTTCAAAATACATTCAGTTCTTTCTGAAAGAGTAAACTTAACTCCAGACAAGGTTTATGAAATAAACACATTACCAAATGTTTGCGCAAACACAAAAGCTGGAGGTTTTTCAGACTTATTTTTCAAAGACGGTAATTTATACATCTTAACTGATAGAGGACCAAACAGCGAACCTCGATTTATCGGAGATAAAGAAGTTCGTATTTTCTATTGCCCAAACTTAGTACCGACAATTTATGAAACAAAATTTATGCCAAATGGAGGTATAAAAGTTTCTGGCAAAGGTAAAATCGAAGGTACAACCGGATTGCCAGTAGATGAAAATACTGATTGTTTAGGCATTTCTCCAAATGGCGACCTTTTAAATCCTCAACTTAGCGGTGCTGATACAGAATCATTTATTATTGATAAAAAAGGCAATTACTGGATTGGCGAAGAATATTACCCATCTATAATCAAGGTTAACAAAAGTTTTAAAGTAGAAAAACGTTTTGCACCAATAAATTCTCAACACATAAATTCTAAAATTGAATACATTTTACCAGAAGAATTAAACGCTATTCAAAAGAATATGGGTTTTGAAGCAATGGCATATAACGGTAGAAATCATATTTATGTATTCACTCAAAGTGCGTTAAAAGGTGAATTTTACGGAAGAATTATAAAATTTAATATAAACACTGAACGCGTAGAAAAAGTTTATAAATACGATATCAACGCTGATTCAAAAGTTTCTGGCGCCGTAATGCTTAATAACAATACTATTTTGACGGTTGAATTTAGAGACGGCATTCATCAAATAAGAAAATTAAAACTCAATGGTAACAAAATAAAAAGCAAACAAGTTTACCAGTTGACAGGTTTAAACCATATTGACAGCGATACAAAAATCGAAGGTATCGCATTAGGAAAGAAAAAATTATATATCATAAACGACAATGATTATGGCGTAAGCGAAAAAAATAGACAAGACAATTTTATAATAGAATTTACTCTAAAATAATTGTGAAATTAATATCACTTTTTGAGTTTGTATTGTCAGGATTTTCTTTCCAAAGTTTCATTTCAAATGTTGCAGGAAAAGCTTTTACATCAAAGAATAATTCTTCTTGAAAAGCAACATTGTCGTTGCAACCACCATAAACACCGCAAGACGAATCAACCCTGATTGCATCTTTGAATTTATAAACATTTTTAGAAATATTATCTAAAGAATGAGCGAAAACAATATTGTTAGTTTTTCTACAGAATGCGTAATTGTAGCCTAAATCTCTAGCATTTAGACCAACAAGTTTTAGTCTTCTGTTCATTTGATTATCAGAAATATCGTAAGTTAGATAAAACGTATTATCATCTTTTGAAAAACTTAATTTTTTAGGAATTAAATACTCGTCGCTAGAGCAAGAAAAACGTTGTTTTGGAAAAGTTGCATAATCAACACCAACAAGGATTGCAGGATTGTTGATAAACTTGCTATCATTTGTCATACTTCTGTAAGCATAATAAGAATGGGCGCCTATACAAGCCCACGCTTTTACACCTAGCCATTTATTGTTTTCAGAAATTCCACCAAAAACTTCTTCTTTTGGTGCGTAATTTTTATCCTTGAAAATTGTTTTATTCACATAATATTTTCTGAAAGTATAAATTTGTTCTTTTGAAACAGAATTGTAATCAGACATTGAATTTATTTTTATATTACCAGAAATCCAATATTCATAAGGATTTTTCTTTTTAAAAGTTTTATCAAACCAGTTTTCACTATCTTGCTCAGGAGTATCTTGTGTAATTTCTTTTTCTTCAAAAATTTTATTAAAAACTTTGTACTGGTTTTTCTTTATAAAAGAAGAACCACTATCCGACGTAACTATGATATAGAATGCAATCATAGCCAAGATTATTATTAAAAACTTTTTAAATTCACTTTCTGGAGTCATAATTACTAAATAGAATATACCACAAAATACAAATATTATATCAATTCAAATTTTAACAAAAATAGTACAAGTGGCTATAAAATTTAGATTTATAAAGGAGTTTGGGCTATTGCTCAAACATTTTGTCCGTGCTAAACTTAGGATAAAAAATAGATAAATCGGAGTGAGAAATGATAAATTTTTTAGTTAAATTAATGGGCGACCCACATGAGAAAAAAATCAAAAAGATGATGCCTGTTATTGAACATATAAACGCTTTAGAAGAAGAATTTTCAAAATTATCAGATGAAGAATTGAAAGCTAAAACTCAAGAATTTAAAGATATTTTAGCTAAAAGACCAAAATCTGATAACGTTAAACAAGATAGAATTTTAGAAAAAGAAGCTTTGGATAAAATTTTACCAGAAGCTTTTGCGACAGTAAGAGAAGCCGGCAAGAGAGTTTTAAATATGAGACACTTTGACGTACAACTTATCGGTGGATATTTCTTGCATAATGGTCATATCGCAGAAATGAGAACCGGTGAAGGTAAAACTCTTGTTGCAACGCTTCCAGCATACTTGAATGCTCTTACTGGTAAAGGTGTTCACGTAATCACAGTTAACGATTACCTTGCAAAACGTGATTCTGAGTGGATGGGTAAAATTTATAAATTCTTAGGTCTTTCAGTTGGTGTAATTCTTTCTGGCGGAAGAAATTCAGAAGAATTTGAAAACAAGAAAAAAGCTTACGAATGCGATATCACATACGGTACAAACAACGAATTCGGTTTTGACTACTTGAGAGACAATATGGCAGGTAGCCCAGAAATGCTTGTACAAAGACCATTTAACTATGCGATTATCGATGAAGTCGACAGTATCTTGATTGATGAAGCTAGAACACCATTGATTATCAGCGGTAGACTTGAAAAATCAGCTGAAACATATAGAACAATGGCAAAAATTGCACCTCAATTGAAAAAAGATGAAGATTATGAAGTTGATGAAAAAAATAAAAACGTTATCTTGACAGAAGCCGGTATTGATAAGGCTCAAGAGCTTTTAGGTGTAAAAGATTTGTTTGATATTGCAACTCAAAACGCTCACCAATTAATTCAAGCCTTAAAAGCAAAAGAATTATTTGTTAAAGATACAGATTACGTTGTTAAAAATGGCGAAGTTTGTATTGTTGACGAATTTACAGGTCGTTTAATGGAAGGTAGACGTTGGTCAGACGGTTTGCATCAGGCTGTTGAAGCAAAAGAAAACGTTAAAATCCAAGATGAAACACAAACCCTAGCAAGTATCACTTTCCAAAACTTATTCAGATTATATCCAAAATTATCTGGTATGACAGGTACAGCGATGACAGAAGAGGCTGAATTTGGTAAGATTTATAACCTTGAAGTTACAATCATTCCAACAAACAAACCTGATATTAGAGAAAACATGTCTGATGTTATTTACAAGACTGAAAAACAAAAATATTTGGCAGTTGTAGACGAAATCATTGAAATGCACAAAAAACAAAGACCTGTGCTTGTAGGTACAATCAGTATTGAAAAATCTGAATATATTTCACATCTTTTAAAAGAAAGAAATATTCCACATAACGTTTTGAACGCAAAACACCACGAAAAAGAAGCATATATCATTGCCCAAGCAGGTCGTGCAGGTGCAGTTACAATTGCAACAAACATGGCTGGTCGTGGTACCGATATTCTTTTAGGTGGTAATGCTGAATACTTAGCAAAAGAAGAACTTGAAAACCAAAATATCACACCTGATATGCCTGATTACGAAGAAAAGAAAAATGCTTTGTTGGCAAAAATGAGAGCTCAAACAGAAGAAGAACACAAAAAAGTTGTTAGAGCAGGAGGTTTGCACGTAATTGGTACAGAAAGACACGAATCAAGACGTATCGATAACCAATTAAGAGGTCGTGCCGCAAGACAAGGCGACCCTGGTTCTACAAGATTTTTCTTATCTTTGGAAGATAATTTGATGAGAATTTTCGGTGGTGATAAGATTATCAACCTTATGAATGCTCTTAACGTTGAAGAAGATATGGCTATTGAAAACCCTCTTATCACAAGACAAATTCAATCAGCACAAAAGAAAGTTGAAACTTATCACTTTGATATAAGAAAATCTGTACTTGAATATGACGACGTTATGAATGTTCAAAGGGAAAAATTCTACGCACAACGTAAAAAAGTTTTATTCGGCAAAAACCTTTCTGAAGATGTTAAATTTATGATTGAAAAAGAAATCGAAAGATTACTTTTAAGCTACATCACTCCAGAAATGAATACTGCAGAATATGTTTACGAGGATTTAGAAAGACTAATCAAAGAACTTCATTCTATTATGCCTCAACTTAACGATATTCAAGTTAATGACATCAAAGATTTAAGATATGATGCTATTTATGACAAGATTAAAGAAAAAGCTTTCCAAAAATATAGAGAACACGAAGAAGAAATTATCAAATTCTATAATGACGTAATTTCTCAATACGAAGACGAGCCAAAACTTCAAGAACCATTCACTGATGACAATATTATGAGAACAATTGAACGTGATGTAATGTTGAGAACAGTTGATAACAAATGGATTGACCATTTACACAATATTGATATGTTGAGAGACGGTATCGGCTTGAGAGCTTATGGTCAAAAAGACCCACTGATTGAATACAAAAAAGAAGCTTACGACTTGTTTAATAATATGATGCACGAAATTCAAGGTGATGTTGTAAAACACATCTTTAGAACAAAATTCGGCGTACAAGTTATAAATCCAAACGATGCTATCGAAACAGATTTATCAAGAGCTGCTGAAAACTTTGATTCATCAGAAGAAGATGAAGAAATCGAAGTTAAACCAGTAAGAAATGATAATAAAATCGGCAGAAACGACCCATGTCCTTGCGGTAGCGGTAAAAAATATAAACACTGTTGCGGAAAAGCGTAAGCGCGAGTGAGCAGAGGCTGGAGCGCTTTTGCAAAAGTTGTTAAAACTATTTTGCAAAACGCGGAATTGCCGTTTAATGCGAACGAGCAAGACAGCCGATGTGAAGTGTCAGTGTCGGCTTTGCGACGGCAAAGACGAGCAGGACACGTAACATAATATCAGCGACGTTGGATTGTAGGACGAAGTCCGAAACCCACAGGAGCAAAAAGCTTAGCCGGGGTGAGCGATGTTATGCAGGTTACCAGGTTATTATAAACAAAGAGGTCATTCCAGACTCCAATTCGGAATCTGACCCACGACCGCATTATCCAAGCACAGACCTCAGATGCTGAGTCAAACTACGTTTCCTTTTATCTGTAAGGCATTAAATTTGGATAATATGCCTAACAGTTTAAAGTCAAATACGGAGACAAGCTCAGCATGACAAAATAAGTTAGATAACTAATCTAGGTTGGAGTTTCTACCCCAACAAAAAAATAGAGGCGAAGCCGTTGGCTTCGCCTCTATTTTAAAACTTCGTTCGTGCCTCTGCTCGCTTTTACGCTCGCGTTAAACGGCAACGCTCACGACTACAACGAAAAGCTCAATTTCCGTTGATAGTCGTTCGACTCTCACTTCGTTCGTGCCTCTGCTCGCTTTTAGTATTGCAACATACTTACTACGTCAATGCCTTCTTGTTGTTCAAGTTTTTCACGACCACTAATACCGCTTAACTCAATCCAAAAAGCAGCACCAACAATATTTGCTTTTGCTTGATGTAACAATTTGCAAGCTGCGCAAGCAGTACCACCTGTTGCTAATAAATCGTCAACAATTAGAACATTTTTTCCTTCTTCGACTGCATCTTTATGCATTTCGATAACATCTGTACCATATTCTAATTCGTAAGATTGCTTATATGTTTCAGCTGGCAATTTACCAGGTTTTCTTACTGGAACAAAACCAACATTTAATTTATACGCCAAAGGCATACCAACGATAAAACCTCTAGATTCCATGCCTGCAATGTAATCGATTTTTTTGTCTTTATAATGCTCATACAAGAAGTCAACCATAGCCTTCATTGTATCAGCATCTTTTAGAGCAGTTGTAATATCTCTGAAAAGGATACCTTTTTTTGGAAAATCTTGAACATTTCTGATTTCGTTTTTAATATCTTCGACTGTTAGTGTTTTCATTTAATTGCCTTCTTCCTTAAACTTTAGCTTTTTGTTTTTGAATATTGTCTTCTTCTTCTTGAATTAAACCGTGAGTTGTTTTACCCCAAGCCATCGATTTCTTACAGAAAAGAATTTTGCATAAAATAAATAGCATCATAGGGAACCATATTGCCAAGAAGTAAGCGCTTGTTTCAATAGCTTGAATTAGAGCTTCTTTTCTTGGAACGTCATCATATCTTCTAATAGCATATCTTATTGCAACAGTAAAACCAAGTGCGATAACGATACCTACAAATAAACATAATAAATTAGAAATAGAATACGCAGGGATTTTACCCATTGCAAATTTTATAATACGTAAAAGAATTTCCATAATACACCAGAATGGCATTAGAAATTCAAATATATACGCAGTCATATCAAGACCAGCTCTCAATGACATATCTCTTGATGTAAGAACATCACCAAAATATTCTAAATATCTTCTAATAGAACCTTCCAACCATCTTCTGCGTTGACGGAACAATGGCATCCAGTAGATAATAGCTTCTTCATAAACTTTAGCTTCTGGAATAAATCTAATATCCCAACCTTTTAGATGCAATCTTGTTGACATATCTAAATCGTCAGTAATTGTTTCATTATTCCAACCACCGATATCTTCTATGGCTTCTCTTTTAATAAGTTCACCATCGCCACGAAGTTCAACGGCACCTTTAATCGCATCACGACCAACTTGAACATGTGTATCAAGAGTCATTTCATTATTTTGACAACGAGTTAAAAAGTTATAATCTTTGTTGCTAACGATTTTTCTTGCTTGGCATGCACCAACATCTTCTGGTTCAAGATGAGGAATTAATTTTGATAAGAAATCACTATCAACTCTAGCATCAGCGTCAAAAACAAGAATAGCTTCACCCTTAGCAATTTTCATTGCATCATTTAGAACGGCAGATTTACCAGGGTAAGCATTTTTATCTCTAATCATTGCAATAACTTTACCTTGATGCTCAGCCTCAAGTTTTCTAATAACATCAGCCGTATTATCATCTGAACGGTCATCAATAACAATAACTTCAAAATTTGGATAATCCATTTGCAAAACGTTATTTACAGTATCAGCAATAACAGTATCTTCGTTATGAGCCGGAATCATAACAGAAACAAAAGGTTTGTAATCAGGATTAATAATTTGTGGATTTTTCTTTAACTGACGTTTTTTATGTTTTGTGGCGATATTTGAATAAATCAAGTACAAAGTCATGCCTGCAATAAGCAAAAGCAAGCCAAGAATAGTGTTATATTGAAATTGAAACACGTATAAAAAGGTTGTTAAACCTGCAACCAATATAAATAATACTAATCTTTCCTTCATACAAAAAGCTCCACGAATAACATTCTATCAGAAAAAATGTTAAATTTAAAACTCAAAAGGCTTTTTTGTATAAAAAGTATACATAAAAAAGAGCCAAGCCGAAACTTGACCCTTCCTTAAAACTGAAATTGCAAACTATTTGCCGTTAACAACAGTTTTGAATTTTTTACCTGCTGAAAAAGCTGGAACTGTTTTAGCAGGGATTTTAATTTCTTTACCTGTTTGAGGGTTTCTACCATTTCTAGCAGCTCTCTTACGAGGTTCGAATGTACCAAAACCAACTAAAGTAACTTTTTTACCTTTAGCAACTGTTTTTTGGATTGTATCGATTAAAGCGCCTAAAACTTCGTTAGCGTCTTTTTGAGTAACTTTTGCTGATTTAGCGATTTCTTGTACTAATTCTTCTTTGTTCATTGTAATCCCCTTTCTTATGTGTACATGCTTTATTATATGGGATATTTTAAAATGTGCAACAATCTTAACTAAAATTAATATTCTTCGGCTCTCTAATTTTGAAAAAGCCTGTCTTTAAAAGGTTTTAGCAAATTGAAAAATTTTACAAAATTGTTATAATTTGAAATAAATTATGAAAATTTATTTCAAACCATGCCCGAAAGCATGGTTTTTGTTATACTAAAGGCATGGAAGATAAGAATTTAGAAATAACAATATGTCATTTATATCCTAAATTACTAAATTTATATGGTGATATTGGGAATATAAAAGCCTTGAAATTCAGAGCAGAAAAAAGAGGTATCAAGGTTAACTTGATAGAAGTTAATATTGGAGAAGAAATTCCTAATGCTGATATCTACTTTATTGGTGGCGGACAAGACAGACAACAAGTTGATGTTTCTAATGAACTTCAAAAACATAAAAGTTTTTTGACACAAAAGAGAGATGAAAACAAAGTCTTTTTAACTATTTGTGGCGGATATCAACTTTTGGCAGACTATTTCCAAACTATTGGCGGTGAAAAATTAATGGGTATAAGCCTTATAAGCGGTTATACTATTGGCGGCAAAAAAAGATTTATCGGAAATGTTACAGCTAAAACTGATTTTCTGACACCTAATACACTTGTAGGCTTTGAAAACCATTCAGGTAGAACTTATCTTACAGGTGATACAAAACCACTTGCCAAAATTGTAATTGGTAATGGTAATAATGGTGAAGACATGTTTGAAGGCGCAAGATATAAAAATGTTTTCGGAACATATTTACACGGCTCTTTTTTACCTAAAAATCCTCATTTTACAGATTACTTAATCAAATTGGCGTTGGGTGGAGAAGATATTGAACTTCCTCATCTTGATGACACATTAGAGATGAATGCTCACAATAGCCTTGTAGGAAAAGATTACTAATGAATAAGAGAAAAATTTTTGCACTACTTGTTACAATATTTTTTCTTATTTTAATTTTTTATAAATTAGATGTAAGCGAACTTATCTCCACATTTAAAGTTTTTGATTTTAAAAACCTTTGGCTAATTATAATTTTATACATGTTATCAATGTATATTAGAGGTTTTCGTTGGAAAGCCTTGTTTTTAGACGATAAAAAATATTCGGCACTAGAACTTTCAGAAAATTTTGTTACTGGTATATTTTTAAATATCTTTTTACCGGCAAGAGGCGGAGACTTGTATAGAGCTTATCAACTAGGCGCAACAAAAGACGAAAAGAAAATGAAGGTTTTGGGCTCAATTTTGATTGAACGAACTTTTGACGGAATTTGCGTATTTTTGATTTTACTGTTTGCAGTCGTTATGTATTGCAAGACAAAATGGATAATAAATTTATCTTATACTGTTGGAACACTTTTTATCGGAAGCTTTGTATCTTTTTATTTAATTTATAAATACAATAAGTTAGATTTTATATTTGGAAAGATTAAAAACTTAGCAATAAAATTTTTACCTCAAAAATACCACAAAAAAATTTCAAACATTTTTGAATTTATAAATAGTCAGTTAAATAATTTTGTAGAAGGGTTTAAAGCGCTAAATTCTTTCAAATACACATTTAAAGCATTTTTGTTTAGTGCACTTGCGTGGGGAATTGAATGCGTTGTTGCATATTTGATAATAAATAGTTTTCATATGCAAATTGGTTTTGCGGCATCATTGTTTGTAATTAGCTTAATTTCTTTTTCTACAATGATACCTTCTGCAAGCTCATTTGTTGGACCTTATCAATATGCGTATATTTTAGCATTGGGAATTTTTGGAATTGATAAATCAACAACACTTGGAATTTCTACAATTCACCAAAGCATTTTGCTTTTAACACAAGGCTTGATGTGCAGTTATATTGTTTTGAAAAATAACTTTTTTGGTAAGAAATAAAAATTTTGCAATAAAATATTAAAGTTATACAATATTATAGAATAGGAGAATTAATATGTATAATCCAAAGTCTTTAAAAGCTGAAGAATTTATATCAGACGAAGAAATTAATAGCACGTTAGACTATGCTGAAAAAAATAAAAATAATGTTGAATTAATAGATGAAATTTTAGAAAAAGCAAGAGAAAGAAAAGGCTTAAATCACAGAGAAGCGTCTGTACTTTTGGCTTGCGAAGACGAAGAAAAAAATAAAGAAATTTATAAACTAGCAGAACAAATTAAAAAAGATTTTTACGGAAATAGAATTGTACTATTTGCACCTTTATATCTTTCAAACTACTGCGTAAACGGTTGTGTTTATTGTCCTTACCACGCAAAAAATAAACACATTCCTAGAAAAAAAATGACACAAGAAGAGATTGAAAGAGAAGTTATAGCTCTTCAAGATATGGGACATAAACGACTTGCAATTGAAACAGGCGAAGACCCAGTTAATAATCCTATCGAATATATTTTGGAAAGCTTAAAAACAATTTATAGCGTTAAACATAAAAACGGCGCTATTCGTCGTGCGAATGTTAATATTGCAGCTACAACCGTTGAAAATTATAGAAAATTAAAAGAAGCTGGAATTGGTACATATATACTGTTCCAAGAAACTTATAATAAAGAAAGATACGAAAGACTTCACCCAACAGGACCAAAACATAATTATGATTACCATACAGAAGCAATGGATAGAGCAATGGAAGGCGGAATTGATGATGTAGGATTGGGAGTACTTTATGGACTTTCAACTTATAAATACGAATTTGCAGCACAACTAATGCACGCTGAACATTTGGAAGCAGTTCACGGAGTTGGACCACATACAATTAGTGTTCCTAGAATTAGAAAAGCAGACGATATTGACCCAAGCACATTTAAAAACGGTATTGATGACGATACTTTCTGTAAGATTGTTGCATGTATCAGAATTGCTGTTCCTTATACGGGTATGATTGTTTCTACAAGAGAGTCAAAAGAAGTTAGAGAAAGAGTTTTACATTTAGGTATTTCACAAATTTCAGGGGGCTCTAAAACATCTGTTGGTGGGTATAATGAACAAGATTATACAGAAGAAGATTCATCTCAATTTGATGTTACAGATAAAAGAACTCTTGATGAAGTTATAAAATGGCTAATGGAAATCGGATATTTGCCAAGCTTTTGTACTGCTTGCTATAGAGAAGGTCGAACTGGCGAAAGATTTATGGATATTTGTAAATCAAAACAAATCCAAAATTTCTGCCACCCAAATGCAATCATGACTTTAAAAGAATATTTGGAAGATTACGCTAAAGAAGATACTAAAGAAGTTGGTAATAAATTAATTGAAAAAGAACTTGAAACTCTTGAAAGCGAAAAGGTAAAAGAATTAACAAAGGAAAATGTTGAAAAAATCGCTAAGGGTGAAAGAGATTTTCGATTTTAGAGTAATGGCAAAACTTTAGACATCGTTCTTAAACACCTAATAATAAAGAGTTTTGAATAAAGGGCTAAAAATTTCACACACAGACACCTGAGCCTTCAAAGATTGTATTGACATATTAATAAACACTAGACTAGAACTTGTTGTAAAACCATTCACTATTTACCGCTATGTCGTCAAAACCAAGATTGAGCCGACAATCATTATCACTGTACCAATAATCTTTTTCGTCATATCGGTTTCGTGAAACATCTTAAATCCCAAAAATAATGCCACCAAAGTTGACAACTGGAACAAAGCCAAAGCAAAACCTACATTCATATTATCAAACACGTAATTTGTAGATAACTGCATAACCGCAAGGCAAGTAGCCACAATCACGTAATCCTTCAAGCAACTCTTTTCAACTCTCTCAAAGCCTTTTCTAAAACAGAGTAACAACACAAATGAAAACAATGCTCCGGAAAAACACCACAAATAAAACGAGATTTCAGGTGAAGAAAGTACAATAACCTTTTTCAAAAACCCTGCCTCTATCCCTGTCAGGAGTAACGCCAAAAATCTCAACTGTATATCACGTCGCTTAAAGAGAGCAAGTGAAAAACCTTCCTTTGTTGCATCAAAAACAAACCAGCTTCCCCATATAATCAAAATCATGCCAGCAAAACCGAGCAACGTAGGAATTTCGCCAAGCAAAAAGAAAGCAGTAACTAACCCAACAATACATTTATAAGAATTAATAGGTCCAAGTACAGATAAATCCCCACTTTGTAGAGCCTTAATCAAGCATGCAGTCCCTGTAGAACAAAGCATACCGGCAAAAAACGCATTGCCGTAAACATTCGCACCAATATGTGTCCAATCAGTATTCATCACAAACGGAATACAACACAAGCTCATAAAGGCATAAATATAAAAATTGCTCACAATTGCAGAATTCTTTTGCACAATTTTTTTTTGAAAAGCATTAGCTACTGGATTTGAAATTATTCTTAAAAATAACGTTATATAAGTAAAAATCATATTAAAGATTGTATCAAAAAATTAGGAATTTTAAAATTTTTGTGGTATAGTCGTATGGGCAAATTTTATAGGAGATAATAAGAATGGAAAATACATTATTATTTATTGAAAGAAAATTAAAAAAGCTTGAAGGTGGTATTGCATTAGGTATGAAATCACATTTAGGCTGGAGGGAATTAACTTTCAAAGGTCTGGATATACTATCAAAAAGATTGGCAAATTATTTAATCGAAATCGGTATAGACAAAGGGGACAAATTGTCTATTCTTTCAGAATCAATGCCTGAATGGGGTGCTGCATTATTCGCATCTACAATGGCTGGTTCTATAACAATCCCTCTTGATATTAAATTAACAGAATACGAGTTAAAATCAATTCTTTCAGACTGTCAACCAAAAGTTATGCTTGTATCATCAACATACTTGCCAATGGCAATAAAATTGAAAGAAACAATCAAATCAATTGAACACATCATCATCATTAACGATGCAGGTTCTATCAAGGATTATCCAAGCATTTACACACTTGAAGACAAACCAAACAGAAAATGGCGTCATAGAAATATAAATTCTACAGCGTTAATTATTTATACATCAGGTACAACAGGCAACCCTAAAGGTGTTGAGATTTCATTCAGAAACATTTTAGCGCAAGTAAAGGCTATGGGACCTTGCTTTAATATGGGACCAAATGATAGACTTTTATCAATCTTACCGATGAATCATTTATTTGAGTTAACAGTGGGATTTTTAACGTTTTTGAGCTTAGGTACTTCAATTTACTATTCAAAGAGTTTAAAACCAAAAGACATCTTTGAATTAATGGAAGAAAAACAAATCACGTTCATGATTGTTGTTCCTGCATTCATGAAGCTTCTTGAATCAAGCATACATGCTGAATTACGTTCAAAATCAATATTTGCAAGAAGAATATTTGATATCAAATATCAATTAGCAAAATTTATCAAGTTCAAAAAAATTAAAAAATTAATGTTTAGAGATATTCATAAAAAATTTGGTGGTAAATTCAAGGGATTCTTATCAGGAGGAGCTCCATTAGATATAAAAGCTGCTAAATTCTTTGAAAACATTGGTATGACAATCTATGAAGGTTACGGACTATCAGAAGCAAGCCCTGTTGTTTCATTGAACACAAATGAAGCTCGCAAACTTGGTTCTGTTGGTAAACCTCTTTCTAACGTAATAGCAAAGATTGATTCTGAAACAGGAGAATTACTTGTTAAAGGCGACAACGTTATGAAGGGATACTATAACAAACCTGACATGACAGACGAAGTTATTACTCCGGACGGTTGGTTACACACTGGTGATATCGCTAAAATCGACAAAGATGGCTTTATTTGGATTACCGGACGTATCAAAAATATGATTGTACTTTCTGGAGGTAAAAAAGTATTCCCAGAAGAAATTGAAGCACTTCTTGAAAAAAATCCAAACTTCCAAGAAGTTTGTGCATTGGGTGCAAAACGTAAAAACGGTCAAAAAGACGGCTGTGAAGATATTTACGTATTTGTAAGACCAAAACAATATATTTATGATGAACGTGGAGGAAATCTTGAAGATGTTGAAAAATTCGTAAAATATGAAGTTAAAGAAATGTCTAAACAGCTTTCACACTTCAAAAGACCTAACAACATTTTCTTGATGAACGAACCAATGCCAAGAACTGCGACATCAAAAATTAAACGAAGAGAAATTAAGCAAATGTTTAATTTAGACTAATTAAATAAAATAGTAAAGGATTGAATATGGAAAATACAAAATTTTTCTCTAATATAAAGGGAAATATCTTTGGAGGTATAACAGCCGGCGTAATCGCGTTGCCATTGGCATTAGCATTTGGAGTAGCAAGTGGATTAGGCGCAACAGCAGGTTTGTACGGCGCAATCTTTGTGGGCTTCTTTGCAGCGTTGTTCGGAGGAACACCTACACAGGTTTCTGGTCCAACTGGTCCAATGACTGTTGTTGTGGCAGGGTTAGTGCTTTTATATCCAGACAATCCTTCTACTATTTTTATGGCAATATTTTTAGCAGGTTTAATACAGATAGCTATTTCGTTTACACAACTCGCTAACTTAATAAAATACGTGCCATATCCTGTTATTTCAGGGTTTATGACAGGGATTGGAGTAATTATTATATTACTTCAATTAACACCTTTCTTCGGAATGGAGTATACAGGTGCTCCGATTGAACACATTGTTTATTTCGTAAAACATTTAGACACAATCAATTATCAAGCGTTGATTTTAAGTGTATTGACATTGGCGATTGTGTTCTTTACACCAAAAAAGATTAATGAAAAAGTACCTTCAAGCTTAATTGCGTTGGTAGTTTGTACTGTTTTCAGTGTAATGATGAAATTTGACGTTGCTACAATTGGCGAAATTCCTAGAGCATTTCCTTCAATTAAGATTGGAATGATTGGTTTTAATGAATTGAAAGCTATTCTTCCAGCGGCATTTTCTTTAGCGATTTTAGGTTGTATCGATTCACTTTTGACATCTCTTGTTGCTGATTCAATTACAAAGACAAAACATAATTCAAGAAAAGAAGTTTTCGGACAAGGCTTAGGTAATGCTATTTCTGGTATATTTGGAGGCTTGGCAGGTGCAGGGGCTACAATGAGAACAGTTGTAAATATTAAGGCTGGAGCTACTGGAAACCTTTCAGGCGTAGTACACTCATTGTTTTTGATAAGTATTATATTATTCTTTGCACCATTGGCTTCACAAATTCCAATGGCAATACTTTCCGCTATATTGATTAAAGTAGGTATTGATATTGTTGATTATAAATATTTGAAGGTTATCAAATTCTCGCCAAAGTCAGATTTAATTGTAATGATAGCAGTGTTCTTGTTAACTGTTTTATACGATTTAATCTTTGCGGTTGGAGTTGGTATCGTACTTTCAGCTCTTTTATTTGCGGCAAAGGTATCAAAACATTTTGAGGTTAACCTTGAAGATACGGGCGAAATGAGTGATTGTACAATTGATTGTAAGAATGGCGAAGTTACTGTATTAAAGGTTAATGGTATATTTTTCTTTGGATCAACGGCACAACTTGTTTCAAAGGTTGAAGAATCTTTTGATAGTAAAGCGATTGTGTTGGATTGTTCTGAGTTGAATTCGTTTGATATTTCAGCCGTTTTTGCGTTGGAAGATATTATTTTGAAACTTCAAGATAAGAATATCAAAATCTTGTTAGTGCTTAAAAACAAACGATTGGCTGCAAAAATCTTAAAAATGGGATTGGAAGGTATTTTGACTAAGGAAGACATTAAGTTTTCAGTAAACCAAGCTGTTTCAAGAGCAAACTTTTTAATTCAAAATTAGGACTTGAGAATTAAGCCAAAGAGCGCAAGAAACCCAGATTATATAAGGGACGAAAAGGAGCCCTGCTAATCGAGAGTACTTGAAGAATTCTAACATAGTAAGAAGGACAAGAACCCAAAGGATAGCGCAGATTATAAGAGCTAAGGCTATGTTGTGTAGAGTGAAGAATGCAGGCGACCAACATAAGTTAATAATAAGCTGAGAGAAGAAGAGGATAAGAGCTTTTCTTTTTTCAGCGAATTTAAAGTCTCTAAATACACGAATAAAGGCAAAGGCCATAAAGATATATAGAACAGACCAAACAGCGGGGAAAACCCATTCTGGAGGTGTTATATATGGTTTTAAAAGTGAATGATACCAAATCGAGACCATATTGATATTTTAACAGATTTTTGAAAAAAGTCATCACCCAAGTTATTAACTTTTGTAACAAAATTTATACATGCTGAAATTGGGTGTAAAAGAAATACTTTATATAGATGTAAGATACGAGAGACATTAATTGAACACGAGCAATTAGTTACGTATTTTATAAGAGAGAGAAATTCTACAAACCTACCCTAATTACCTTCCCTTCCTATAGAAAATTTTGAACTCCTTTAAAAGGAGTTTTTTTTTGCGTGAAGGTAAAACAGTAGATGCCAAATTAGCTCTTTAATTAGGAAACGACAGAGGGAAGAGTCGGCACAATGGCTTTAGCATTTTTATTTTCCAACAGGATAAATTTGAACACTTTTATTCGTACGTTCTAATTTTTTATCACGAACGTATTTTGTATATTTTTGTTTTAAGGTGTATTTTGGTTCAACACCATTTACTGGAGCAGGGTCGCCAGTTGAGTTGTAGAAAGCACGAACAGGAAGAGGTTCTGTTCTATTTAATTCTTTTTCAGCCTCTTTAGCTTGTTTTTGAAGGCTTCTAATAAATAAGAAAGCTTCGTATGAGGCTTTAAGCTCTTGTATAGGGTGAGGCAAACGAAGATTTGCCTTAATCATACTAGCTTGATAAAGGATAGACTCAGCATTGACAAAAGTATCGAAACCACTTCTGTTAAAGTATACCAACTTGCCGTTAGATGTTAAATAGAGATATAAAGGTATACGTGGCGCAAAGTTATAATCAGTAACAAAGAAAGGGTCAGGCTTACTTAAAAAGCTTCTGTCCATATCTTTAGCAAAATAGAAACAACCTTGACCATTGTGTTTAAAACAGTATGTACGAGAAATAGTTTCGCCATAGCGTTCAGCTAAAATAAGGTAACCATAAGGTTTGTAGTAAAGACCGACATCAAACAAATCAACGCCTAGTTGGTTTGGACCACGTTTGCCGTTGATATCAAGGTAAGCATCACCGCAATAAAAACGACCGGCATCAGATTTTGTCATACAAGAAGGGTCAGTAATTTTAAACGCAAGAGATGAGCCATACGGAAGTTTAACATAAGTATATTGATTTTCGTATGGAATCGTATATGCGTGGTTGTTTAAATCTGTGTAATATTTAGCAAAAACACTTCTATCAGTTATTTTTACCCAACCAAGGGCACGAATAAGTTTTACAAAATATTTGTTGCTACGATGGCGGAATACTGGGTATGGTAGAGGGTTTGCAACGATATCGTTAGCGATGTATTTGGCTGTTAAGTTTTTGTCTTTACGAACGATTTTACGTAATTCAGCGCTTTTTTCATTAGTAGGGCTAGTTGCATAAATAAGAGAATACTGAATGACGAATATCTTTTTTAGAACATATTTATCATCAAGTTGGTTTGCACGAACGATAAGTTTTTTGAAAAATGGGTCTTGCGAATCATACTTGTAATGAATATTGTATAAAATAACAAATACAGTAATAAACAGTAAAGCAAGCACAGAAAGAGTGATAATTACAGGTTTGCTTTTAAAGTCTATATTAAAATTTAGATTGTATTTTATAGAAAGTTTCATATTAAATATTATACCAGTTTGTGAGGAATATAACAAGTGGGAATTAGAGAGTGGAGAGTAGATTGTTGTTGGGGTGGAAACCTACTCTTCTGAGGTTTGTGCATGGATTATGCGGTCGTTTGTCGTGATTCCGTATCACGTACGGAATGACATGTTTTCCATTTTGTCCCCCTGAATTTATTTCAGGGTCTTACCAGTGTTGAATGTATAAATTTAACGTAAATATTATTTTCTACGTTGTATTTATCCAGTCCTAGGGGGTAAGATTCTGAAACGAGTTCAGAATGACACAAAAGGCATGGATAATGCGGTCGTTTGTCGTGATTCCGTATCAAGTACGGAATGACATGTTCTTGGACTCACCCCTCACCCTAACCCTCGCCCCTTGCGGGAGAGGGTTAGTTTTGGTTTTCTTTTGGATTACTTCATTTGATTAACATATCGTATTTTGCTTGAAGTGATGAACACCACCATGGTTAATGCCACCGCCATTACCAGATCCATCGGTGATTGGACCGCCGCAGCCGCCACCGCCGCCGCCACCGCCAGTTGATGGCTCTGAGCAGTAGAAGTAAACTTCACATGTACTACCGCCAGAGGCTGTTACAGTACCAGAATATGTTGCATCAGATTTAGAACCTGACATGCTACAACCTGTACCATATACATTAATGGATGGAGTATAGTAAGCAGACTTACATTTAACTCTCGCTACTATCGTACCGTTATTAATGTTTACAGTACCAGTACTTGAAGTAGACTCTGCATATAAGACATATCTACTGCCTTGAATGATACCGGCTTCTGAAGCATTGGTTGGCTTACCATACATTTTGAAGGTTACAATACTTGCATCTTTACCCTTAGCAGTCAACGTACAAGTACAACCGCCAGAAGTAGAACAGCCAGAACCAACAGCTTTAGAAGACTGAGCACTAGTAGAATAAGAACAGCCAGAGCCTGATACTGACCAAGAGTCGAATACATATCCAGATTTCATAGTTGCAGAGATATCAGCTTTACCACCAAGCCATAGACGTTTCTTACCAGAGTAAGTAACTGATTGAACACCAGTACCGGCTTTAATATTAACAATAGTACCGTATTTGTTGCTAGTACAATCAGCAGTATATGAAGTAGTTGTTTTTGGTGCATTAGCACAGTGGATAGAATCTGAAGTATCAAATCTACTATTATCTATATAGTAAGCTGAACCACCTGCAACGCAACCAGATGATGGATTTGGAACTGGATTATTATAATTAGACAAAGGTACAGGAGCCATCACAGCATCACTATAACATTGTTTAACGTTTGCAGTATGTTGAAAACAAAGCCCTTTGTTCGGACCTGTAAATAGGTATTTACCTGCAGCATTTTGAGGTGCAACTGAAGAAGGACAAGGATTAACATTACCTATATTATTACTACCACCACCAATAAATTCATTAGGGCAGTATTCTCCGTCCATGCATTGTTTAGCCGTACTAGTATATGTTAAACAACATTGCTTATTCTGTGAAGAAATTGTAGCTTTTGCTTGAGTATTTAATAAACAAGAAATACCACCAGTTGTAGTTGTATAGTAATCTTTAGATTTGCAACCGTCAGCACCCATGTATTGAGAACAAGATTCACATGGACCATATACATCAGGAATTTCTTCTTTAGCGGCATTTGCAGTTACCGTACAAGCAGAAGAGCCCATAGTTATTGTAGTAGTGGCACTAGTCGCAGAAGATACCGTACAACCGCCAGAAACTGTCCAACCTGTGAAAGTGTATCCAGATTGAGCAGTTGCAGTAACAGAAACAGTTTGATTTGGTTTATAGCAACCACCTGATGTACTAACAGTAACAGCAGAAGCTCCAGGGTTAGTAGCAATAGTTAAATTGCTACAACCAACAACTTTACAAGAATTGTTTTCCCACTTACAATCAGCGCCTGAAGTACAAAGCGCATAACAACAAGTTTCAGAAGATTGTTGAGAATGACAACAAGTATCCGAAGGAACTGTATAAGTAGGAGCAGGAGCAGGGTCAGGGTCAGAACCAGAGCCAGACTGACATGTTCCATTTTTCTCGTAAGACACATTTAATGAACTTGATATTGTAACAGTGGCACAATTACCTAAAGCAGAGCCTTTATCATTGCAAACTTTGAATTTGCAATCACCAGATGCACCTGTTTTTACATAAATATCCATTCCTTTAGTACCCGGATCACCACCAGCCTGTCCAGATGCTATTTCAACCCAAGCATTATGTGTCATGAAACAGCCTGGAGTATCTGGGTGATCAGCGACTTGCCATGTACTATTTGCAGTAACTTTTAATCCTGTAATTTTATAACAATCACCGTCAGGTTTTAAACCTGAGCAACCCTCAGATACAGCACCTGCAGATGATTGAGGAGTGCCAGAAAGAGTAATTGGAGAACCGCAACCAATATTAAAGTCCCCTGGATTCCAGTTTAAGTTACCACCACTGGTACATGCCATAGTAACAGTACAAGATTTATCATCAGGGAAGTTAGCATTGTATTGAACGGTACCAGTCGAACTAGTAGAAGTATTGCCAGAGCCGACGTATTTACACCAGCCAGTAGAAGTAATAGAAGGCGTGTAACCAGTATTACATTCAAGAGTAGCGGAAAGCTCAGGTCTAGGACCGCAAATCAAGGGAGAATGGGTACCTGCTGTATAAGTACCAAGAGTAGCAGTCTTATAATTTGCAGTTGGTTTATTAAATGTTAATGAACAACCAAAATCAGAAGAAGCTGCCAAAGCGACATTTCCTGAATTCCAGTTAGGGATAGGAGTATAATTAATAACAAAATCATGATAAGCTTTTAAATCATCCATAGAAGAAGCAACAAGAGATGATTTAGATTGTGCCAATAGAGTTTTGTTATTAAGAGTTTCAGGTGATAACATAGCGGTATAAGTATATTGAGTACCTTTAGCGACCCAAACACCTCTGCCACCGCCATTTTTGAAAGTACAGTTGTTGTCAGATTCACAATTTGTCTTATTAGAGTCGTCAACGCAAGCTACACAAGCATTATTCACCCAGAACTTGCTTGGAGAAATTGCGCTACAACAAATTTGAGAGGCATTTTCGTTGTAACAACAAACATTTGCAGATGCAACCCAAACGCCTTTACCTTTCGGATTATTATCAGATTCACAAGCCGCTTTAGAATTATCTGTATTAACGCAAGAACCGCCGGCTAACCAATAGCTGTCGTTGTTCATACCTTTACAACAAGCGTTAGATGCGTTTTTGTCATGACAACAAACATTTGCTGTCGCAGAATGTGTACCTTTTGCAACCCAAGTACCCTTTGTATGGTAAGTAGTACTACCAACTTTTCTTGTAGGAGCAGTACAACAAATTTCACTATCTTCGTTTGTACAGCAAGAACCACCAGTTTCTGCTGATGTTGAATACCAACGTGTACCAGTTAAATTATTACAACATGTTTTAGTGTCGTGCTGATCAATTGGAGTAACAGTATATGAGCTACCGTTCAACTTACCAGTAACCGGTTGTGTTGTCGTTGTAGTACAACAATAATGGGTACTTCCGCTATCGTAATTATACCAGCCACCCATACCAGGGTTTGAGCCTTTACAGAATGCATCTGATGCAGTCGTGCCAGAACCACCACCAGAAGTTTCCCAACATCTGTTGTTTAACCACAATGTTCTTGTAGGATTACCGTCATATTTCTTACAGCAACCCTCTGTTGAGTTGCTTGAATTATTCTTGAATGTAATAGTAGACGAAGAGCCACCTTTACCTTTTACAGTAATTGTGCCTGTCTTAGCTGTTGTACAGCAGTTAGTGCCGTCCAAGTGGTATCCACCTGCACCGCTATTTGCTGTACCAGTTGTACAGTATTCACTTTGTGATGCCCAACATCTGCTATTAATCCAGTTGAATCTTGTATGTCCGTTTATTGAACTTGAATTTGTACAACAAGCTTCTGAAGAACCTGTGTTTTGGTCTTTTCTGTTCATTGTAGAATATGAAGAGCCATTATAGTATCTTCTGTTTGTTGTTGAATTATCTGTACAACATACATCTCCGCTTGAAATATATGCCCATCCACCTAAGCCTTTTCCGGCTAAAGTAGATTTACAATATTCTTCTTTGCCACTCCAACAATATCCCGCTGTATGACTAGCTGTTGTTGATGACCAGAATTTTCTATCATGTCCATAATTTGAACTTGAATTTGTACAACATTGCATTGTTGAGTTGCTTGATTGGTTCTTAACAGTTACAGATGATGCTATTGTTGAACCATTATAGATAGTTTGGTTAGATGTAGTGTTGATTGTACAACAAGCGTTGTTTGCGCTATCCCAAGCCCAACCGCCCATGCCGCGGGTACCTGTTGTACACAATTCGCTTACTGTTTGCCAACAATATCCGCCTCTATTTTTATAATTGTTGTCAATCCAAATTCTTCTATTATGTCCGCCTGACGTATTTGAGCTTGTACAACAAGCTTTGCTTGAAGCACCAGTTTGGTTCTTTGTAGAAACTTTAGCTGATGTTCCACCTTTTCTATATACTACTTGCGTTGTTGTATTATCATATTTGCCATACTCGATTGTACAACAAGCGTTGTTTGCGCTATCCCATAGCCAACCGCCCATGCCGTTTGTCTTATCTGTACACATTTCAGCATCAGATATCCAACAATAGCCCTTACTGCGAACTACGTTCGTATTGTCAGTCCAGTTAAATCTTGTATGTCCGCCTAATGTACTTGAGTTTGTACAACAAGCTTTATCAGATGCACCCTTTTGGTTCTTCACAGATACTGGTGTTGATGATGGAGCACGACCTTTAGGTGTCTTTCTGAATACAGTTTGTGTTGTTGTTGAAGCTTCTTCTCCATACTTAACTGAACAACAATATCCTTCTGTTGATGATGTGGCAATCCATGCCCAACCGCCCATGCCGTTGACTTGGTTTGTACATAGTTCTGAATCATTAAACCAGCAATAACCCTTACTGCCAGTTACATTCGTACTGTTAGTCCAGTTAAATCTGTCGTGTCCGCCTTTTGAATTACTATTTATACAACAAGCCATATTAGAATTGCTTGATTGGTTCTTAACAGCTACTGAGCCTGCAACATTGCCCTTTGTCTTCACAGCTTGCGCTGTTGTTGTCTTAATTGTACAACAACTATTGCTTGCTCTATCCCAGTACCAACCACCCATACCGTGGTCTTTACTGTATGTCGCATTATCAGTCTGCGCTTGACACAATTCTTCGTTAGTTGCCCAACAATATCCTCTTGTATCATTATATGTCTTTGCTGTCCATATAAATCTACCGTGGCCGCCTGATGTGTTACTGTTCGTACAACAGAATTCGTTTGAGTCGTTTTCTTGGTTGTATGCAGAAACACTGGCTCCTCGTGATCCACCTTTTCTATATACTTGTTGTGTCATTGTATTTGTATTTACATTAACGTCATAATGTGATGTACAACATCTATTTGCTGAACTATCATAAGCCCAACCGCCCATGCCATTGACTTTATCTGTACATAGTTCTGAATCATTCAACCAGCAATAACCCTTGCTGCCAGATACTTTCGTACTGTTAGTCCAGTTAAATCTTGTATGTCCACCTAATGTGCTTGGATCTGTACAACATTCCTTATTTGATGCACCCTTTTGGTTATAAGTGTTTACTTGTGCGCTTGTCGCACCTTTTCTATATACTTGTTGTGTTGTTGTTGAATCTTCTTCTCCATATTTAGCTGTACAACAGCCCGCTCCATTTATAATCCAGTGCCAACCGCCCATGCCGTTGACTTGGTTTGTACATAGTTCTGAATCATTCATCCAACAATAACCCTTACTGCCAGTTACTTTCGTACTGTCAGTCCAGTTAAATCTGTCATGTCCGCCTTTTGAATTACTATTTGTACAACAGTTTTTATTTGAATTGCTTGATTGGTTCTTTACTGCTACGCTTGAAGCTGAACCGCCCTTAACATTTATTGGTTGCGCAGAAGCTGTTCTGATTGTACAGCAACTATTGCTTGCGCTATCCCAGTACCAACCGCCCATACCAGCATCGTGGTTATATGATTTATCATCAGTCTGAGCTTGGCACAATTCATTATTATCCAACCAGCAATAGCCTCTTGTGTCAGCATAAGCTTTTGCTGTCCATATAAATCTTGTATGTCCGCCCTTTGTATTACTATTTGTACAACAAGCTAAGTTTGAATCGTTTTGTTGGTTATATGCCTTAACTTGTGCGCCTGTTGCACCTTTTCTGTATACTTGTTGTGTCTTTGTATTCGTATTCTTATCAACATCATACTTGCTTGTACAACATCTGCTTGTCGCTTTATCCCAGTACCAACCGCCCATGCCGTTGTCGTTACCAGAATTCGCAGTCTGCGATTGACATAACTCTTCGTCATCAAACCAACAGTAACCACCCTTGCCTTGGTAGTTCTTATCTGTCCAGTTAAATCTGTCGTGTCCACCTTTTGTATTACTATTTGTACAACAAGATTTTGTCGATCTATTAGATTGGTTCTTAATAGATACCGGCGCTGTTGATTCTAATGTAGGTGGGTTCGCCTTGATATTACCTTTTGTCCAATACTTAATTGAACTTGTTTCTGTATTAATAGAACAACAATCTGTTCCGTCCCAATACCAACCACCTAAGCCGTGGTCGTCTGAAGTACCAGTTTGTTGTTGACATAAATTGTTAACTGTATCCCAACAATATCCAGAATTGCCCTTGAAATTAGCCGTATACCATATAAATCTACTATGACCGTTCAATGTAGATTGGTTAATACAACATAACTTAGACTCTGTATCTGTCAATTGTCTATCAAATTGACCCTGATGTCTTATCTCACCATTGCCACTATCGTTTGAACGTGTAGACTTCGCTGTATCTGTACAGCAAACACCATTCTTAGCATCGCCAATCCAGTTCCAACCGCCTAAGCCATTAGAACCACTCGCCGTAATACAATATTGTGATGCTGATGTCCAACATTGTGATGGTCTTGATGTCCAATATTTGCTTTCATGTCCGTTATCAGCACTTTCACAACAAGCTTTCGTTGTTTCTATCGCTCCTGTACAACAACTATTGCTTGCAGATGCCCACCAGTGTGCTTTGTCTTTGCCGTTACAACAAGCTCTTGAACTTGTTGATGTACAACATCCTGCAAATTCATCATAAGTAGTGGCTTCTGGTACCCACCAGCCACCTTTACCTGCATTCGCTGTAGGTGCTAAGCAGACATCTTTTTCGTTCGCATAACAATAATTCTTGCCGTTTACGCTTCTCCAGATACCTTTACAACAAACTCTGTCATCAGTATCATTTATACAACATTTATCTGCGCTTGCTACGTACCAACCGCCTTTGCCACCTTTATCCTTGGCAGCATTACATTTGTCCTTTTCGCTCGCAAAACAGAATTTAGGATTGTTCACATCATCAACAATCTTTGTTGTACAACATGAACTTGTACTTGGTATCCAAATACCACCTAAACCGCCTTCAGATTTAGGTTTTGTACATTGTGTGCTTGGATCTTTCCAACATTTTCCGCCAGACCAGAATCCCGCAGCATGTCCGTTTTCTGCACTCTTACAACATGCCTCTGTATTTTCTGTTGTACAACACGCAGCAGATCCGTCCCACCAAGTTTTCTTTGATGAATCCTTAACGCTATATGAATTACAACATGTAGCATTCGTATTCGCTGCCGGTGTTGTCGCTGTACAACATACGTTATTCTTCCATAACCAGCCGCCTAAGCCGCCGTCTTTTATGGCTCTTTTACAATATGTTTCTTGTGTGATACATTCAAAATCCGGTGTTTGTCCAGGTTTTGCTACATATATCATTTGCTTTGTTTGACACATATGTTCTGGAGAATCCCAGCAAATGCCTTTGCTTGCTTCCCAGTATCCGCCATTCTTTGTACAATTGTCGTCTGGTTCCAAGCAAGCTTTCTTAACCGGATCCCATCTGAATTCTGGGTTAAGTTTTATCTTTTCGTAACATTCTTTTTGCGCTTCCGGTATACATTGAACTTTTCCGTCAACATAGTAAGATACTGTACCTTTTGCACAAGTTTCTTTTGCGCAACCTTCTTGCTTTTGCAATGTCTCACAAGCTTTTTGGTCAGCTACGCAAACAACTTCGCCAGCACAGTTGTAACATTTTTGTGGCGCATCTTTTGGACAAACTTTTACGTTCATATCTTCTGAACAAGGTGCCCCTGATGTTAATACAACACTTGCGCTGTTCAATGGGTCATTACAACCTGCATTGAACGCTCTGATTCCGTCATGGAAAATACCAAGACGGAATGTGTCTAAGCCCGCTTTATTCGGACCTTTATTGCCATTAATATCTACAATAATCTCACCGCAAACGCCCCTATCTCTCGATGTTGCGCCTGTTCCTCTACATAACGGATCAGTAACTTTTATCGCAACCGCTGCGCCGTCAGCCGTTCTCATCTTATAGTAACTAGCATCTTTGTTGTAATCTACGCTAGCACCATTCGATGCGTTTAATGTAGCTGTTGGGAAACAATCACCGTTTGTTGTCGCACCACAATCCATTGTAGTTGATGCGTATGTCTTCCATACTTTCGCAAACATACTGTTTTGTTGCGCAGATGTGCTTTGTGTGCTCATCTTTGTCAACGTACCTTTGGCATCTCGGTATACCCAACGGTCTAAATCATCATTTTCTGTTAATGCAATCTTGTAAGAACGATTCAACTTGATTACTTGGCTTTGTAATGTGGCTACTAAATCTCTGTTTTGGAATTCTCCTCCGTTTTTTGAAAAATAAACAACACCAGTAACTGCTGAAGCGATTACTCCAAGCACAACCAACGCAATTAAAACTTCCGCTACCGTAAAGGCAGATTTCTTCATTGAACTGTATTCTCTGATTTTGTCTCTGATTGCGTTTATTATCATAGATGATTTATCCTTTGTCTATTCTTTTACCAACGTTGCAACTTGCTGTTCTATAAAATGGATTAAGTCTATACTACTTCCGTCAAAAAATTGCTGTATCACTTCGTTTATAGCAACTCTTGCCATTTCATCTTTGTCCATTACAGACTTGTAGTAAAACTTCTTTCCGACTCGGTATCGGACTAAAAACTCCTTCGTACTTAATCTGTCCATTACCGTTTTTACTGTTGTGTAAGCACGTTCAATTTTCTTTTGGCTTAAATAATCGACTACGTCTTTCACTGCTATATTTCGGTCTTCGTCTTCTTTTTGTATTTGCCAGACTATATTTAAAATTTCTATCTCTAGAGTTCCTAAACTCATTTAATCCTCTGCTTTCGGTATTTTAGCAATAAATATACATATTCATTCAATTACTATCTAGCTCTTGAACGAAGGTTTACTAAACCCGAATTGTTTTGTTGCGAATCACCCAAATATATAACATTAGGTGCATAATTTTGGTGAAGCTGAACACTTCTACGTTCGTTTAATGATTTATAATTTATGAATCCTTGTGATATTTTCTGTGAACTTTTAGTATTTGTACTAGTTGCAATATTGAATAGTAAAATACCTAAAAATGCAGATACACCAAGCATTCTAAGTATATTAGAAATCATTTATCACCGTATTCGATTATAGTAAGCCATGTATATTATACCACTATTCGCCACTTTTGCCTACCCCAAATCTACATGATTTTAATATAAATTTAAATTTCTTTTATAAACAGTTTAATTTTACAATGTAATATGTTATACTTAACAACATCAAAAGGAGATTTTATGATTTTACGCTTTTCTAATGACAAACAAAAATATACGATTATTACTATCTCTGCAATCTTAATTATTGCAGTAGTAACTTTTGCGGTAAATAAAATTATAGAAATATACACTGTTCATCAAGTTTTCGCAGCATACAATATGCTAACTGAAGCTTATCAAACTTCTCTAAAAAGCGAAAAATATGAATGGACAAAAGAAAAAATGAATGTAAATGTTCTTGCTAACAAATACATTAAATATCTTCCTGTCAAAAAAGATTGCGCAAAAAGAGACAACACTTGCTTTGCACCTTATGTAAGATATAAAAACAAAGTTGGTCCTATTAAATTATCTAAAATGAGCGAATTCCGCAAAGCAGAATTAAAAAATGGCATGACTGTTGCTGTTGGTATTCAAAGCCCGACTTGCGAAGCACCTAGAGGCAGATGCGGTTCTGTTTTCGTTGATATCAACGGTAAAAAAGGTCCTAACAAATTCGGCTCAGATGTTTTTGATTTTGGCATTTACAAAAACGAAATTAAACCATACAAAATTGAAATCGTTCACATTGATAAATGTGTTGAAGGCAACGGACAAGGCTGCGCTAGCTACATCTTAAAATACGGTAAAACTAACTATAAAGCTTATGATAAAATTGTTACCAGAGAAGTTAACAGACAAGCTCAAGGAAAATAAAAAATAGTAGAAGGATTAACCTTCTACTACTGAAACATTTTTAACTCCTGCATTTCGAGCTTTGTCCATTAATTTTACGACCGCTCCGTGTACAGACTCTGGTTCCGATTGTATTACAAGTCCATCTGGATTTTCTGTAATCATTGTTTTGATTGTGTTTTCTAAGTCTGTTTCAGAAACTTCTTCGTCATTAATAACATATTTATTATCATTTGTAACAAGTACCGTTATCAACTTAGAATCCTTCAAGTCCTCTTGTTTTACAATATCTGGAACCGTCAAGTTTAAACCTTGTTGATCTAACAATGGCGCAATAACCATCATAATAATTAACAATACTAAGAAAATATCCGTTAACGGAGTAATATTAATTTCATTAAAAGAATCTCTCATTGCCATATTAATACCTCCTATTCTGCCCACTCTTCTACATTATCGTTAGAAGCTGGCATTCCTGAAACAGCATTTTCCTCTTGAGCTTCATCAATAGTTTCTACAAGTTCCTTTTGTTCCTTTTTACTCAAAGGCTCACCTGCAACTATCAATTTTTCAAAATCAGCTGATTTCGCTGCGTTCATAACCTTCATTATTTCAGAGCTCTTTGTTTCAGCATCAGCTTTAACAACTACTTCTGGTTTTTCTAATTTCGGTTTTAATGCAATCAAACCGTCTGTTAATCCACTTTCAGAAATTGGTGTTCCGTTTAAAAACATTTCGCCGGCTTTAGTTATTGAAACTGTAGCATTCTTTTGTTCAATTGTGATACCACTATTAATCTCAGGAACGTTAATAGAGTTATCCATTGATTGAAATGTAGGAGCAACAACCATCATGATGATTAACAGTACCAAAAAGATGTCTGTTAATGGAGTTATGTTTATTTCTGTAAAAAGTTTTCCTTTTTTACTTTTAGATACTGCCATTTTTTACTTCCTTACATAGACACATTTTGAGGTTGGTTAGCTTCTTCTCCGTCAACAAAGCTTAAGAATAACAACTTAATAAGTTGAAAATCATCTTCGTAACGTTTAACAATTGCTTGGAAAGAGTTGTAGCAAATAACTGCAACAATCGCAACACCAAGACCGAATGCAGTAGCAATCAACGCAGAACCAATACCCATAGCAACTGCTGCTGATTGGTTACCTTGTACTGCTAAATCTTGGAATGTATAAAGAATTCTAACAACTGTACCGAACAAACCTAGGAACGGAGCAACACCACCGATTGTACCTAAGATTGTTAAGTGATGTTCTAATTTTCTTGTAGCTAAGTTAGCTGCGATATCAAATGAACGAGAGAAACCAGATTTTTGTTCTGCAAAAATTCTTACTGCTTCTTCTGTAACTTCACCAACAACACCACCAACTGATACTGCTAAATTTTGAGCGCCGTTCAAATTATTTTTCAATAATTCTTTTTGTAATTTTGGAATAAACTCAACAACGTCTCGTTTATTCTTTTGGTAATAAGCCCATCTGTTAATTGCAACTGCAACAACTAAAATTGAACAAATTAAGATTGGTAATAATACCGGCCAATCTAATTGAATTGAATGTAATAATAATTCCATAATTTTTTCCTCTTTTTATTTATGTTGTACTTATTTATCTTTAATAACCTGTTGCCCCAAATACGTTGTAATCAAACGTAAATTGGATATCAATATACTGACCTCTGAACTCAGCTGGTAAAGGTCTAAATGGCGCTGTTACTTCAACTGCATTTAGCGCTGCTCTATCTGCTGCAGCTAAGCCAGATGATTTTGAAACCCTATTTGAAAGCAATTGACCGTTTTTTGCAATTCTGAATAATAGCACAACTCTTTTGCTTTCATTTCCTTTTGGAGGATCCCAGTTGTATTTAATTCTACTTTGCAATTCTCTCATATATGGTGCAAAGTTTGGTTCTCTAAGAGCATCAACACCCCAAGGTCCGTTTGGATTTCCTCCGGGTCCGCCGTTACCAACAGAACCAGAGCCACCTCTGCTACCTGTTGAACCAGCAGAAGCTAAAGTTCTTCCGCTTGATGAACCTGTTCTTGAGCCAGATGACGCACTTGTTCCAGAAGTTTTACCACCTACAGGACCAGTTGAGTAATGTTTTGCACCACTTAATGATGGAGGTGCAGGTAAACCAATTGGTGCTTTTTGAGTTGTATTAACTTTTGGTGCACTTGGCGGTGCGTAAGAAGGTCTTGCAGTTGGCATTTTTGGTTTTGGTGCCGCATGCGTAGTTGTCTTCTTAGGTGCCGGTGTTTGAGTAGGTTTTGCTACCTGTTTTGTTTTAGCAGCTTGTTGCGCTTGGTGTTTTGCAACCTTTTTAATCAAGTTTTGTGTCGAACTTGCAGCTGTAGGAGCTTTTTTAGTAGCTTTTGAAGGCATTGACACTTTCTTTTTAGGATCGTGTTTACCGCCTGCTCTTGAATTTCTATCAGCACGATATCTTGTATTTTTATTTATAGGCATTTGTTCTTTATCAACCAGAACAAACTCGATATCTTGATTTTTTGTTTGCGGAGCTTTGAACATAAATAAATTAATGCCCAATAACATTAGTAAAAAGCTTAGTGCGATTATGAAAAACGCAACTAATGGGTGTAATGCCGATGAAATAGCAACACACTTTTTAAATGTTAAGCCCTTTTCGTCCTCTTCAAGTTTTGCAACTTTTGGAACTTGAAAACCACCGTTATTTTGTGGTTCATCTTCTATTAAATTGTTTAAATTTCCCAATATTGACATACTATACCTTTAATCTATTTACGTATATTATTTACTTTTAACTAAAATTTCAAATTACCTTAGTTTCTATATTTATTACTTAAACTCAATTGGAGTTATCGTAATTGGTTGAGTCAAAACAATTTTCATATTTGTTTTTGCAGGAACTACAACATTTTCCCCAAAATTCCAAATTGTTTTCAAAAAGTTTTCGTCCAAATCTATATTATTAGATTTAGCTTTTTTTACCATTGAACCTACTTCTGCATTTTGTTGTTGCTGTTGTTGAGAATTACCAACCAAAACACCTGATAAATCAGAAGTTTTAATTTTAGCAACAATAGGGATTTGCAAACCGTAAGGAGTAGTAATTAACGAAAATCTAATATTCAATTTACCGTCAGTACCATTTTGTCTAGCCTTTTTGGCTTCAATAATGTTACCTGTAAGAATGCTACCTTTGGGCGCAATCAACACACCGTTATGCGTAAAATTTTCTGGAATAGCAACAGTAATTGTTTGACCTGTTAACAATTCATTTGAGTTTAACTCATAAGTTGTTATTATAGAGAATTCAGTATTAGCAGGAACAGTGATAACTTTTTGTTTAGTTGTTAGCTCACCGGCTTTCAAAGGAACTCTATCGCCAACGCTTGCACCAACAGCATAAGCTTGTCCTACAAACAGCGATATTGCACACATTAGCCCTAACAGCTTGTATTTCATTATTCCTCCACATAAAATTTTACAATTTACATTGTAAAGTCTATTTCATGTTGTGTCAATTTGTTAAGGTATGTGTTATATATGCAGGCTTATCAAAAACCATCACAAGCTCCGCACCCGCAGCAATAGTAAGGTGTTCACCCATTTTTAACGTTGGTCCAGGAATCCATCTTAATGTTCCTTTATATAAACCTTCTTGATAATGCGGAAGTTTTTTATAAGATTCTGGTTCTGTAACATCTCCACCTAAGACGTAACCTGGTTTACCAGAATAAATATAGCCCTTAATAGGAATTTCAAAACCATCTGGCAATTGCATTTTTGTTAACTTGACAACCATTGATGCGTGAGTGCCGACAATAGGTTCATTTACTTTTTCAATTTCACCCAAAATTATAGTGCCTTTAGGAACAACGACAGTATCGTACATGTAAGTGTTGTCTGTCGCTGCAAATTTTAATTTTGTCGTATCATCATTATATTCTGTAGAAAATTCCTGTAAGTTTATAACTTGTACAAAAGTGCCTGCAGGAACTACAATTGGTGTGTAATTTCTCAATTGTAAATCATCTACCGCAAAAGATACTAATGCGTTCAAAATAAATACAACTATGAATATGTAAAGTATTTTTAATCCCTTTTGCATACATTAATTATAATAATCGTTCAAAAAATTTCAATAGAAATTGGCTATTTTTGATATAAAATAGTATAAATTCATGAGAAAAATTACAACCTTTATAATATTAATATTATTTATATTGTTCTCTAGTTTTATTCTGAACTTTGAGAACAAGTTTGAAGTGCTAGAAGTTTACAATCCAAATCAAATCGGAGTAGATTTTAACAAAAACGGACAAATTGATAACGAAGAAGTTCTTAATTTCAAATTAAAACTAAAAAAGTTTGACTCAGAAGAAGAACAATTTGCCTATGATTATTTTGCAAAAGAATATGCAACAAATTTAATAAAAAATAAAAAGGTTACATATAACAAAGATAAAAATGATATTGAAATTGAAGGACAAAGCTACGTAGAAACCTTCAACAATCACGAGATTAATCTTAAAAACCTTGATAATTTAAGAATATTAAATTTGAAATCAAAGAAATATCATCATCTATCTTGCAAATACGGTCGACAATCTCACGATTACGTAATCATAAAAAAAACAGATATTCCAAAAGATGCCAAAGAATGTAAGGTTTGTAGAGTCTTAAACGAAAAAGATGTAAAACCACAACCAGTAAACAACACTATGGCAACTCTTGATATGGGAGATGTGAAAGTTGCATTCACCGATTTAACTAAAACCTTAAAACCTTATACTTCTTGCAGTACAGACATTTGTAAACTTTTAAAATACAACATCGACAAATCAAAAACATCTATTGATATGGCAATTTATGGTTACAATAATGTTCCAAAAATCAGAGAGGCTCTCGTAAATGCCAAAAATCGAGGTGTAAAAATTAGAATTGTTTATGACATCGACAACAACGATAAAAATTATTACAAAGATACTTTAGCTTTGGTAAATATAATCAAAAATTCATCTTGCGACAGAGCAGACATATCAACAAAACCTTTTATTATGCACAACAAATTTATAATATTTGATAACAAAACTGTTTTTACAGGTTCAGCAAACCTGAGTCCATCTGATTTATCAAACTACAATTCAAATGCATTTATTATAATAAAATCTGAAAAGGTTTCAAAATTATACAAAGATGAATTTGAGCAAATGTATCAAGGAAAATTCCACACTTCAAAAGTAAAAACTTCAGATAACAAATTTGCAATAGGTGCAACCGTTCTTTCTGTACATTTTTCACCACAGGACAACGTCATAAAATCACAAGTAATTCCTTTAATAAACAAAAGTGAAACTAGTATTTATATGCCAACATTTTTGATTACGCATAGAGAATTGACATCAGCATTAATTTCTGCCAAAAAACGTGGTGTAAAAATTAAAGTAATAATTGATGCCGCAAATGCAAGCAATAAATATTCAAAACATCAACAACTTAGAGATAATGGCATTGAGGTAAAAGTTGAAAATTATGCTGGAAAAATGCACTCTAAAACAATAATTATTGACGAAAAATATGTAATTATGGGTTCAATGAATTTTTCAAGAAGTGGAGAAGAAAAAAACGACGAAAACACAGTTATCCTTGATAATCCGCAAATAGCAAAGTTTTTAATCAAACAGTTTAACCTTATCTGGGAGAAAATTCCAAACAAGTATTTAAAATATAATGTTCCAGCGGAAAGCCGAGACTCAATAGGTTCTTGCTACGACGGAGTTGATAACAACTTTGACGGAAAAATTGACGGACTTGATAAGAATTGTCAGAAAAAATAATATTATTATTTTTCTAAACTGTTACGTCTTTCTTTTCTTACCGTTGAAACCAAATTCATATACAACTCTTTATTTTTAGCACTCGGGTCAATATTTGTAGCTTCGTCTAAATATAAAAGAGCCTCTTCATTTCTACCAATAGCTTGATAGAATTCGCTCATCAATACGTATAATGAAGCATTATCAACGTTTAGAGAGATTGCTTTTTTTAAACTTTCAATCGCAAAATTAATATCTTCAGAAGCATATAAAGCTAATGCGTTGAAATAATAGCCTTCATATCTGTTAGAATCTAATTCAATAAGCTTTTGAGCTACGTCAAATAATTCCATACATTTATCAGTTTCTTCATAAATACGAGCTTGTAAAACCCAGTTATCAAAATAGTTTTCGCTAATTTCTTTAACTTTATCAACAAGTTTTTGCGCTAATTCGTAATTCTTTTCGTGAATAACAAGATTAATATATTCACACATATATTCAATGCTATCGTAATTTAATTGTAACGCACGTAAGATATAACTTTTAGCCTTTTCATACATACCTAGTTCAATATAAATTTTTGCTAATGAAAATACAGCAAAATCATCACTAGACTCAAGAGTTACCAACTGTTCTAATTCAAATTTTGCACCTAAAACATCTTTTGTTTCTAGTTTAACCAAAGCTTTCAAAATCTTTGCTGGTAAATAGTTTTCATCTATTTTCAAAATCTTGGAAACATTTGAATTTGTTTTTTCATATTCATTATTTCTGTAATACAAATAAGCCAAGGCATATAAGAATTCTTTGTTATCAGGTTCTCTTAAAATAGCTTCATTAAAGAATTTTACAGCCTCATCAATCCAACCGTTTAAGTAATATGCGTTTGCTAAATCAAATGCGTATTGAGCATTGTTAGGTTTTAGAGATAACGCTTTTTGGAAGTAGCTTATGCCGTCCATATATCTTTCTTCATCTAACGCAAACAATCCTAAATAATGCATACAAATATCATTATCTTCTTTTTTCTCTAACATTTGGAATAAGGCTTTTGATTTATATAGTTCAAAATTTTTGTAATAAACAACACCAAGCAATGTCAAAACTTTTGAATTTTCACAACCGTTTACAACAAGTTTTTCCAAAAGTTTAATTGCTTCGGCGTATTTCATTTTTTCATAATAAGCCTTTGCAATCTCATAAATTACGTTTTCATCAAGGTTTTCGTGAGTTTCATTAAAATCTTCAATAGCTTTAAAATCACCTAAATCATTCAGAATTTTGATGTATTCAACCATATTTTCGCTTGACGAAGAAATACCTAAGATTTTTACTGCAATTTCTTTTGCTTTTGAAGCTTCATTGTTTTTTGTTTCAAGTTTTGCCAAAAGTTTTAAACATTCTAAATGATTTTCGTCAATTTCTAACGCTTTTTCAGCATATTGTCTTGCTCTTTCGTCATTACCAAGTAAAAAATATAAATCTGCTAATTGAGAAAGAATTTCCACATTATTACCTTCTATCGCCAAGGCTTTGTATAGCATTTCGATAGCTTGCTTATAATATCCTTGTCTTTTCAAGTCAAAAGACTGAGTTATATATGATAAAATTTCATTGTTTGTCATGTTTACCTAACTTTTTCAATATACCTATTTTTTTATTTGATTGAGTTTCCTCATTACTTTGTTTTTTAATTTCGTTAATGATAATTAAAACCTCGTCATTACCTGCCATTTTAAGATTGTTTCTCGCAATTGCTTCTAAACTTTCCGCTGAAGAGAAATATTTTAATTCTTTTTTAAGTTGTCTATTTTTTGTTTCTGCTTCAAATTGAGATTTTTTAATAGCTGCAATTTTTGTTTGATAAGCAATAACCTTAGTTATGTTCAAAATAGCACTGAACGCAACTTGAGCTAAAAATATTAAAAGTACAATGGTTAAAAATGAATAATAAAAACTTTGAGATTTTTGATTTTTTTGATTTTTTTTGTCAGCTTTTTCTTTAAGAAAAGCAACTTTATTTACCCCTCTAGAAGAAGCTTTTAATTGTCTTTTAGAAAGTTTTTTATTAGAAAATCTTTTTTTATTATCAATTTCTCTTTTCATTTTTACCGTACAACGATTATAATATAATTTAATTATAAACGCAAAGTTGTTTCAAATTTTACAACATTTTTTCTATTACCGTTTTGATAATAAGATTGACCTATACCTACACCCACTGCGAGAGGATTGTCTTTTATAAACTGTGGAGTATATCTTAACATGATAGTATTATCATTTCTTGTACCCAGAACATTGGCTTTAAAGGTATCACTTAAAACAAAGCCTTTGCCTATTTTTATTTCAGGAGTTAGGTATATATGATCAGCTTGCAAACCTGTTGACATATAAGAATCTTTACCATAAGTAGCTTGGATACCAAAACGCTTTGTATCATATCTTGCAAAAAATTTCGTACTGTATTCGTATTCGCCAGTATCAATATCAGCACCGTAAATTGTACCAAACGAGAACTTACCTAATTTTTCTGTATATGAAGTAACAAAGTTATCAACTTGATGTTCGTTCGCATAATGTTGTTTTGCACCAGCTTGTCTGTTTTTAATATCTTCGTAATTAACCCCTTTTATATCCAAAACAGAATATTGATTATAAGTTGAAGGATTTTTTATATTTAAGAAAACACCTTCTGCATCTTTTATTTGGTCAAAAAATACAGTTCCATCTGGATAGTATTCAACATACCCATTCAAAACTTCTACCTCTTGGTCGTCTCCATCTACAACATCGTTAGCAACAACTTCCTCATTTTGAAGAGTTTGACTATCTTCAGAATAAGCCATTATTGGGCAAAATAGTAAAATTGTAAATATTAACAAAAATCTCTTCATAGCTCTATTCTAAAATATTTTGAACATTGTTTCAAGTCATAAAGATTTATTGCAAGAAATTTTTTAGTAAATATAATTAAAACAAGTGGTAGTGAGGTAAAGAAAATGACAGAATTAAAAATTTATTTAGACAAAGATATTAATCAAGATTTAATCAAAACAAAAAAAATTGCGGTAATCGGATTTGGTTCACAAGGTTACGGTCAATCAATGAACTTGAAAGATTCAGGTTGCGACGTTGTTTTAGGCTTAAGACAAGGTGGCAAGAGTGATGAAAAAGCTAAAAACTACGGTTTTAAAACAATGGCAATCAAAGATGCTGTTCAATGGGCAGACATCGTTCAAATCTTAATTCCTGATGAAATTCAATCAAAAGTATATGAAACAGAAATTGCACCATATATGACAGCTGGTAAATACTTAATGTTTTCACACGGTTTCAACATTCACTTTAAAAAAATCGTTGCACCAGAAGGCGTTAGTGTAATAATGGTAGCACCAAAAGGTCCGGGACACACAGTAAGAAGTGAATACGAAGCAGGTAAAGGTGTTCCTTCATTAATCGCTGTATATCAAGATGCAACAGGAGATTCAAGAGAAGTTGCATTATCTTACGCAAGTGCTATTGGTGCAGGTAGAGCTGGCGTTATTGAAACTACTTTCAAAGAAGAAACTGAAACAGACTTATTCGGCGAACAAGCCGTTCTTTGCGGTGGTTGCACAGCATTAATCAAAGCTGGTTTTGAAACACTTGTAGAAGCTGGTTATTCTCCATATATGGCATACTTTGAAGTTTGCCACGAAATGAAATTAATCGTTGACTTAATCAATCAAGGTGGTTTTGCAGATATGAGATACTCTATTTCTAATACTGCTGAATACGGCGACTTAACTAGAGGCCCTCGTGTTATCACTGAAGAATCTAAAAAAGCTATGAAAGAAATTCTTTCAGAAATTCAATCTGGCGAATTTGCAGATGAATTCTTAAACGAAGTAAATTCTGGCAACAAAAAATTCAATGAATTAAGAGAAGAAGGCAGAAACCACCAAATTGAAAAAGTTGGTGCAGAAATCCGTTCTTCATTCACTTGGAGCAAATCAAAAATTATCGATAGAGATAAAAACTAATAACAATTAGCAATTAACTAAAAGGGTTCTTTTTAGAACCCTTTTTTAAAAAGAATAAATGAGGTAAAAATGTTTAACACAGAAACAATATACGAAGTAGTAATATTTTCAATAGGAGATACAAAATCAGGTACTAAAATGGGAAAACTTCAATTAAAAGACCCTGAAGATGATAGCCTTTTAAACTGTATTCTTTGGGAAGAAACACTAAACAGACTTGATAGCAAATTATTCAGAACAGGAAATAAATTACGTATTGTTTCTGGCTCTTTTAACGAAAAATATAACAACTGCTTGGTTTCAGCATTAGAATTAATTGAAGAAGCTAAAACAGGTCTTGAAAAAGACGAACAAGAACAAGTTTATGGAGAAATTGTTAACTACATAGAAAAGATTTCAGATGAAAAATTAAAAACATTCTTAAAAGAATATTTTGACAAACACGAACACGAAATAAAAGTTGCACCAGCAGCAAAATTAATGCACCATAACTATCTTGGCGGATTAATGATTCATACTCTTGAATGCTTAAAATATGCAGACACAATTCTTGAAACATCATTCCAAAGAATTTCAAGAGACAAAATCTATGCAGCATGTATTCTTCACGATATCGGGAAAATCTTTGAATACACTATTGATGAAGAATCTGGATTGATAGATTATAACGAAGAATTTAAAAAAGATTGGTTAACACACTCACAATATGGATACTCTTTGTGTATGGAACATGGCTTCAAAGGCATTGCCAGAATGATTGCAGCACACCATGGCAGAGCAGATTGGGGAGCAATCATTGACTTAAATGACAAAGATGTAGAATCTGATTGTTACCTAATTCACCATATAGACGACCTTTCAGCGAAATTTGGCAAAATTAGCATAAGTATGCTATAATGCAATGGGTTACAAAAGGTAAGATATGAAAGTAAGTGTAAAAGTTCCAGCTACATCAGCAAATTTAGGACCAGGATTTGATTGTCTTGGCTTGGCTTTGCCAATCTATAATATTATAACTATTGAAGAAAAAGTTCTTCCAGGTAGCGGAACAGAAATTAATATTATTACAAATAAACCTTCAGATGAAGCATCTGCAAGCCAAATTCCTACAGACGAAAATTGCATTGTTTATAAAGCTGTAGAAATGTTATATAGCTTGACAGGTCAAACACCTACCGATTTAAAAATAACAATTGAAACACAAATTCCAATTGCAAGAGGATTAGGAAGTTCAGCATCTGTAATCGTTGGGGGATTAATGGCAGCAAACGCATTGCTAGGAAATCCAGCTGATGAAGCGGCTATTTTATCTATCGCAACAGAAGTTGAAAAACACCCTGACAATATTGTTCCTGCAGTTATTGGAGGCTTGGTAGCAAGTTCTATAGAAGATGACGGAAGCGTTTTCTATCACAAACTGGAATGGCCGGAAGATTGGCACGTAACGCTTTGTATTCCAGATTATGAATTACAAACTGAAATTGCTCGTTCTGTGTTACCTAAAGAAGTTCCAATGCAAGATGCGACATTTAATGCAATGAGATGCGCAATGCTTATGGAAGCTATCAGAAACAAAGATGTTGAATTAATGAAATATGCTCTAAAAGACAAGCTTCATCAACAATACAGAATGAAACTTTTACCAGCATTTGCTGAAATTCAGCAATCAATGAAAGAAGAAGAAAACGTTATGGGTTGTGTTTTATCAGGCGCAGGACCAACAATTCTTATTATCTCACAAGGCAACAATATCGATAATATTAAACAAAAAGTTAGAGAATGCTGGAATCAATTTAATATTAACGGCGAAATTGTCTCAACAAAAGTTGAACAAGAAGGCGCTAAGATAGTAGATGTGCATAGCGAACGATTAAATTCTCACCAAACAGTATAATCCCGATAATTATGCTCATAAATGTTGCAAACATAACAGCCCCAGCGGCAATATCTTTTGCCATACCAACGAGCTTTGAATATTTGTTGTGAAATACTGCATCTAAACCGTATTCTAAGCCCGAATTAACCATTTCAGCAACAATTACCATTGAAATTGTCAATAATAAAATACAAAATCTTACAGCTGTAAAATTCAAATAATACGCAGCTATTAAAACTAAAATAGCAATAACAAAATGTATTCTAATATTACCCTCTGATTTCAAAGCTAAACGAATACCTCTGTTTGCGTTTCTAAATGCGCCAAATAAACCTTGAGATTTGTATTTAGACATATTTTCATAATCCTTTTACTAACGATAATGCATCTTCTTGCGACTTTACAATAAAATTATATTCTTCTTCTGTTTGATGGTCAAATCCTAACAAGTGCATCATACCGTGAGCGATTAGAAAGTTAAGTTCTCTCTCTCTTGTACAACCTTTTTCGATAGCATTTTTTTCTACTTTATCAAGAGCAATAATAATTTCACCTAAATTTATTTCTCCATCAAAAATAAATTTTTCATCATCAGCACTATCTGCAAAAATTGCAAAAGTAATGATATCTGCTGGATAATCTTTATCTCTATAATCTCTATTCATAGTGTGAGTTTTTTCACTATCACAGAAAAGAATATCAAAAACGATTGTGTCATACTCTTGATTTTTTAAACAGGAATTGTCATAAATCTCAGTCGTTGATAAAAAATATTTCAAGAAAACACGGGCATTATCAATTAATTGTTTTTGATTAACGTCCCATTCTTCATAAATATTTTCTGTAAATATATTAATTGTTGGAATTTTTTTCATTTTTTTCATTTTCCAAAGATTTTATTTTTTCTTCAAATTCTCTATCCATAACATCTGGAAGAATTTTTTTAGCTTTTTCAACTTCTTTATCTATATCGTTTTGATATTTAATTCTTTCGTGTTGCATACCACGAATAATTCTGCTAAAGGTAGAAGCGATTGTTTTCAAATCTTTAAGAGTTAGCGGAGAGTCAGACAATTGACCGTCATTGACTCTGTCTGCAATAATTTTATCAATAACAATATCAACTTCTTCAGGAGTTGGAGTCTTTAAAGAACGAACAGCAGATTCTGTCGCATCAGCAATCATAAGAATTGCAGCCTCTTTAGATTTAGGTTTTGGACCAGGATATCTAAATTGTTCTTCTTTAATATTTTCAGCACCTTCTTCTTGAACAGCTCTGTTGTAGAAATAACTAGCCAAACTGTCGCCGTGATGTTGTAGGATAAAATCTAAAATTATAGGCGGTAAATTATTTTCTTTTGCAATTTCAATACCGTCTTTTGCGTGAGAAATAATAACTGTTTTACTAATTTTTGGATTTAATTTAGTATGAGGGTTTTCGATACCAAAAGAAGATTGGTTTTCAACGAAGAATAATGGTCTTTTTAATTTACCAATATCATGATAAAGAGCACCAGCTCTAGCAACGATAGGGTCAGCACCAATAGCTTCTGCAGCAGCTTCACATAAATGAGAAACTAATAATGAGTGGTGATAAGTTCCAGGAGCTTCCATTTGCAAACGTTTCAATAGAGGTTGATTATGGTCAACAAGCTCTGCTAAACCATAAGGTGTTGTAATTCTAAATGCGCTTTCAAGCATTGGCATAACACCAAGTGCGATAACCGCACTTATAATACCGTTTACGAAAGCCATTGAAGAATCTCTTAAAATTAATACGTTGTCGATATCGATTAAGAATTTTTCTAATAAGTAAACACTCATTACAACTAAAACCCCTGTTAATGCAACATAAAAGCCAACTTTAATAAGGTCAGAACGTCTTGAGAACTTAACTTTAGAAACCGTAATTTCTGCAACTAATAAAATCAGTATGAATGAGATTAAAAACTCGATATCAAAGTGCAGACCTAAAGTTAGGTTGCATAATAATAACAACGTTGCTAAGAATGCTAAACGAGAGTTGGCAAAAATTGATAAGATTATTATGTAAGCTGGGAATGGTAAAATATATGGTGAAAAACCTGTTGGTAATAATACTGCAACCAATGCTGTTACTAATGATAAAACTGCAAAAATAGATAAGTTTGATTTTGCAGGGTGTCGTTTTTCGTAATCATCTTTAAACATAATAAAGATAAATGTCGAGAAGGCTACAAAGAAGTAAATGCCTAGTAAACCTAAGAAGTTAATATCTACTAAGTTGTAACCAGCCTGTCTTAAAGCATCACGTTTTAATTTTGTAACAGGTTCGCCTTCAAATAAGATTTTGTCGCCTTTTTCAAAAACAACTTCATAAGGTTTTACAGAATTACGTGCATTTTTTCTTGCAATGTCTGTTGCAATCTCGTCAACAACCATATTAGGAACAATTACTTGCTCTAAAAGGGCGTTGACAATTGTATTTTGGTGTTTTGTAAGATTTAAAGCATAATGTTTTTGGAAGATTTTGCGCAAATTATCTTTTTCAAAATCTTTTTCAGAAATACCTGTTGCAAGGATATTTGTAAGAGTTAATTTTGTTTGTTCAAATACTTTGTTTAATGCCGAATCATTAGCATTTAAAAGATATGACACGATGTAATTACGTTGATTATCATCTGGAATATCAAATAGAGCACCCAACTCATCTTTTTTAGTAAATCTTGTAGTATTTTTACTTCTGATTGCATGAATAGAATTTTCTAAAGATGTCAAATTTGTTTTAACAAAATCATCTTCAGCAGTTGTAAGAACAGGCTCAATCTTTGATTCAACCTCTTTACGTTGACGTTCTGTCTTTTTTGTATCAACAACAACAATTGTTTTTTCTGCAATAACATCTTTTTTAGAGATACCGTTTTCAACTATCTTTTGGAAAAAGAAGTTTTGAGAGCTAACAATAAAAGTCATTGCAACAGTGAACATAATAAAAGACACTGCAAAGCGAAAAGTTGAAGATGCCAAGATTTCAGCAAATTTTTCTTTATAATTCAGTTTTATCATATATAAAAATCCTATTTAAATTCGGTTTATTACATATATTTTAATACATACTTAAAATTTTGCAAGAATCAAACAAATTTGACTTTAGTTCTCAATCTTTGAAACTTTAAATACGCCACCGTTTTTTGTTATCATTTTATTTTCGATATTATAGTCATTTATAAGTTCTAAATTTCCGTCTTTTTCTATAACTTTATCAAAATCTTTTGTACGTGTTGCATAATACCAAAAAGATTTATACTCAGTTGGAAAATTGTTTTCTGATTTCAATTTATACAAAATCTTGCCGTGTTTACGTTCAAATGGAACAATAATTTTGTTTTTCATCTCTGTATCTCTCGTATAATAAAGAAAATCAGGCAAAGCAATATTGTCAACAATAACCAAATCATTTGCATTGACATTTTCTAAAAAATATTCCGTTAATTCTCTAGACTCAGAGTTTTTGTAATTTACAGAAATTGGAATAAGAGAAAGCAAGACAAAAATCAAAACCAATCTTGACTGAAAATTTTTCTTTCTAATCAAAGAGGCAAAGACCATTGCTAAAATTATTATTGTATATGGCAACAAAAATAGCATAAAATGTTGATATGCCGGATATAAATGTACTTGACTCAACATAATTGTGCAAATAAATGTCCACATTACGAAAGAGATTTCAAACTGTTTTTTTTCTGCCATAAAATAAATTATCCCAACTGGTAAAATAATTGAAATAATTAATATTGCAAATGGTATTTCATTATTAAAAAAGTAAGCCACAGGTAACGTAAAATGATTAAAATCACCTGCAAAAAGACTTGTCATAAAATTATTATAAAAGCTATAAATATTTGCAAAATATAAACCGAATAAACCAAAGCCTACCAATATTGGTGCAAATAAAATTAGCCATTTTTTGTACTCTTTTTGAGAAATCAATAAAGTTAACATTCCCACAAAAACTAAAATTGCAGAAGGGAAAGAAAACCAAAGAGTCAAAGCTAGACCTGTTCCAAAGATTAAAAGTTTTTTCCAGTCATACGATTTTAAATCAAGTTTCAAGAATAGATAAAAAATCAAAATTGCAAAGAACACATCGAGCGTATATGGTTTAAATTCAGCACCAAAATAAATCATCTTAGGGTTTATTGCAAACAATAACATACTAAAATTGATGGGCGAAGAATTATCACCAAAGATTTCTTTTAATAAGTAATAAAAAGCAATTAAACTTCCGCAACTAAAAAAGAAAGGCATACTTCTAAAAAATATTTCAGAAGTCGAAAATAGAGACACAATCCACTTTGTACCTACCAAAAACAAAGGCGGTGAAACTTGCTGTAAATGTAAAATATCAAACAAATTAACATATTTTAGAGAAAGAATGTTGTATGCTAAAGCTGATTCATCAAACGAGAACGAAACGTTTTTAACAAGCGTTCCTAGTCGCAAAAAGATACCAAGAATTATGACAATTCCAACAAACAAAAAGCTTGAATTTTTTCTCACATTTTCTTCCATAAAACAAATATACCATTTTAATCGCTCGTTTGTCCATTTTATAATATAATTAAAGCAAAAAAGGATTGAATAAATGTTAAATTTAATATCAGTTTTCATAGGTGGCGGAATTGGCGCTATCGCAAGATATTTAGTAAGTTTAGGTATAGTTAAACAATTTGGAGAAATGGAACTTCCAATCGCAACATTTTCAATAAACATTCTTGGTTGTTTTCTACTAGGATTTCTTTACATTTTGTTTTTAGAAAAAACAAACATGAATAACAATCTAGGTTTAGCTCTAACCGTTGGTTTTTGCGGAGCTTTTACAACCTTTAGCACCTTTTCGTTAGAAATTTTTAAACTTATTGAAAATCAACAAATAATCCAATCATTTTTATACATAATTCTTAGTGTAATAATCGGTTTATTGTCAGTAATAATCGGTATTCACTGCGCAAAATTTTTAATAGCAAATAGTTAATGGGAGAGAAAAAATGCTAAATCAATTTTCTAGAACAGAATTATTATTGGGAAAAGAAGCACTTGAAAAGCTTAAAAATTCAAGAGTTGCAGTATTTGGTATTGGTGGAGTTGGAGCATACGCAGTAGAAGCACTAGTAAGAAGTGGTATCGGTACAATTGACATTGTAGATGATGACAAAGTATGTATCACAAACTTAAATAGACAACTTTATGCTACGAGAAAAACAGTTGGCAAGTACAAAGTGGAAGTTGCGAAAGAAAGAATTTTAGACATAAACCCAGATTGTATCGTAAACACCCACCAAACATTTTACACTCCTAAAACAGAAAACCAATTTGATTTCTCTCAATACGATTACGTAATTGATGCGATTGATACAGTTGTTGGAAAATTATCATTAATTGAAAAATCAAAACAAGCAGGCGTACCTATAATTTGTGCTATGGGTGCAGGAAACAAGCTTGACCCAACAAAATTTGAAGTTGCAGATATTTCTAAAACATCTGTTTGTCCATTGGCAAAAGTTATTAGAACAGAATTAAAAAAACGCAGAATAAAAAAGGTTAAAGTCGTATATTCAAAAGAATTACCAATAAAACCAAAAGAAGATATGTCAATAAGCTGTAGAAACCACTGTGTTTGCCCTCCAGATACAAGAAAATGCACAGTAAAACACCAAATACCAGGAAGCACAGCATTCGTACCACCAGTCGTTGGTCTTATTATTGCAGGAGAAGTTATAAAAGATTTAACAGGCATAAATGGATAAGACTTTATTTTATAAAACAGAATATTCTTCACCACTCGGTAAATTAACTATCTGCGCAAAGAATAACCACCTTGTTGGACTTTGGATAGAAGGTCAAAAATATTTTGCTAATACTGTTAATGTAGAAATGATTTCTGAAGATAGTCTTGAAATTTTTAAAAAGACTAAAAAATGGTTAAACGAATATTTTAAAGGCAATCGTCCAAATATTAAGTACTTAAACCTTTCACCAATTGGAAACGAATTTAGACAATCAGTATGGAAAATTCTATGTAAAATTCCTTATGGCGAAGTTACAACCTACGGAGACATAGCAAAAGAGCTTGCAAAACAAAAAAGTATTGAAAGAATGTCAGCACAAGCCGTTGGAGGGGCAGTTGGACACAATCCTATATCAATAATTATCCCTTGTCATCGAGTTATTGGCAAAAACGGCAAATTAACAGGTTACGCCGGAGGATTAAATGCAAAAAAATATCTTCTAAATTTAGAAAATGCAGATATTAAATACTAATACTTAACGGTTATAATGTTTGTATATTATCGCAAATTGGTCTTATTTATAAAAAATACAATTTAACAAATCTCAAAATAGTTTTTATTAGTTTTTATAAAACCCTCTTTTTGAAGTTTACCTATCTCGGCAGACATTGCAGATCTTTCTACACATAGATAATCTGCCAACTCTTGTCTGTTATAAGGAATTTTAAAAGTTTTTGAATTATTCTGCATAGATACTATTGTAAGATAATTTAGAATTTTTTCTCTAGTTGTTCTTTTAGATAAACATTCTATTTTTTGATTTTGGCTTATATTTTTCATTGATAAAATACTTAAAAGATTACGTATTAAGACAAGATGATTTTGACATAATTTTTTACATGGAGTAATAATTTTATGTACATTTATAAATAAAATTAAACTGCCTTGTGAAGCTTCAATACATATAGGCAAAGTCAAATCACATAAAGAATAAGACACACCCAAAAGTTGATTTTCACCAATTTGTGATAAAATTGAACGATTACCAAAATAATCATATTGAACTATTTGTAATTCACCTTTTAATACAATTCCACTTTTGTCAATTTTGTCGCCATTTTTAAAAACTAATTGATTTTTCTTGTATTCTTTAATGTCAGCATTTAAACACTCTAACATAGGAAGAATTTGAAAGTTTTCTATTCCTTTAAACAAAATACATTTTTTTAAATTATTAATATACTCTTCCATATTACCCTTTTGTTGGATATCCAACATACTTATTTGTGTAATTAATATAAATTAAATATTGGTAAAAGTAAAGGAGACTCAATTATGGATAAAATGTTTTGTTTTCAATGTGAACAAACAGCAAAAGGATTAGGTTGCACTATTCAAGGAGTTTGTGGAAAACACTCTGACACAGCAAACCTTCAAGATATTTTGACAAGTTCTGCTATTAAATTTGCAAATTGCGTAACTTATAACAAAGAAAACGCAGATATTATCATTGAAGCATTATTTGCGACAATAACAAACGTTAACTTTGATAATGACTCAATCAAAGAATTAACTCAAAATATCACTGAAATCACTCCTTGCAATAAAACTTTTGATATAAATTCTGTTTGGAATAGCGAAAACGAAGACAAAAGAAGTTTAAAATCTTTAATTTTGTTTGGCTTAAAAGGTATGGCAGCGTACGCACACCATGCAAGAATTTTGAATTATATAGATGAAGAAGTAGATAAATTCTTCTTTGAAGCATTACAAGCTATTTCAAAAGATTTATCAACAGATGAACTTTTACAACTTGTTTTAAAAACAGGTAAAATCAATCTAAAATGTATGGAGCTTTTAGACAAAGCAAATACTGAAACTTATGGAAATCCTGTACCGACAAAAGTTTCAACAGAAATTGAAGCTGGACCATTTATTGTTATAACAGGACACGACTTGCATGATTTAGCATTATTACTTGAACAAACAAAAGATAAAGGCATAAACATTTATACGCATGGTGAAATGTTACCGTGTCATGCGTACCCTGAACTAAAAAAATACCCTAATTTGAAAGGTAATTTTGGTACTGCATGGCAAAATCAACAAAAAGAATTTGAAAATATACCTGCGCCAATTCTATTTACAACAAATTGTATCATGCCTGTAAAAGACAGTTACAAAGATAGAGTTTTCACAACGTCAGTTGTAAGATATCCAGAAATCGAACATATCGGTAAAGACAAAGATTTTTCACCAGTTATAAAAAAAGCCTTAGAATTAGGTGGCTATAAAGAACCTCAAAAAATGACAGGTATAAACGGTGGAAACACATTAACAGTTGGTTTCGGACACAACACAGTTTTGTCTGTTGCAGATAAAGTTATTAACTCGGTGAAATCAGGTGATTTAAAACATATTTTCTTAGTTGGCGGTTGCGACGGGGCGAAAAGCGGTCGTAACTATTACACAGAATTTGTAAAAGAAACACCGAAAGACTCACTTGTTCTAACCTTAGCTTGCGGTAAATATAGATTTAATGATTTAGACTTAGGGGAAATAAATGGTATTCCACGTCTTTTAGATATGGGCCAATGCAATGATGCTTATTCTGCAATAAAAGTTGCAGTCGAATTATCAAAAGCATTTAACTGTTCGGTTAATGAATTGCCATTATCGCTGGTATTATCTTGGTATGAGCAAAAAGCCGTTTGTATTCTATTAACCCTTTTATACTTAGGTATAGAAAACATAAGACTTGGTCCAACATTACCAGCATTTGTTTCACCTAACGTATTAAATATTCTTGTAGAAAAATTTAAGATTAAACCTATCACAACAGCAAAAGAGGATTTAGAAGAAATTCTTGGATAAAAGTAGAAGGCGCAAAATCCGGTTCGGATTTTGCGCCTTCTTAAAAACCTATGCTGTAATCTCTTCAAAATCTACACGAATAATCTTTTGTATATCGTTTGGTGAAACTTCTACCTGATATCCTATCTTACCTGCGCTGAACATTATCGTATCAAAATTTAGTGCAGATTTGTCAATAACCGTCTTAAAAAACTTTTTCATACCAATCGGAGAACACCCCCCATGAATATATCCAGTCAAAGGTAAAAGGTCTTTACTCTTTAACATTTCAACTGATTTTTCGCCAACTGAATGCGCAGCCTTTTTAAGGTCTAATTCTTTTTCTACAGGTAACATGAATACATAATGATTGCCAGATTTTGCAACAGTTACAAGAGTTTTAAAAACTCTGTTTGGATTTTGGTTTAAAGCATGTGCAACTTCAGAACCACTAATTGCATCAGTATCTGCGTAAGAATAATGATTGTAAGTAATCTTTGCTTTATCAAGCATTCTCATTACATTTGTTTTAAAATCACTCATTATCTATGTACCATAATATTCAATTGCATCTAAATCATCTTTCCAATTCATTGCATCGTGTATTTTTGCAATAGTTTCTGGGAAGTGTTGTTGTAAGTATTGAGCACGTATACCTATAGAAATTTTTCCTTCTGCAATTGTATTTGTAATTGCGTTTGTTTCTGCAACAACCTCTGATAAGCCACCAAATTCACCGCCATAATGACCTTTTGCTTGCGTAAAATATTTAACATGATTGCGTTCTTCTTCTGAATGGGACTTGTTAAATGTTTCTCGTTCTTTTAAATATGTTTCTTTAATATCTTTGTTACCAGAGAACATTTTATTTTCACCTAAAAGCTTTTCTCTATAAGTCTTTTGGTTTTGAGCATCTTTTGCATGACCTAATTCATGCAAGAATACAAACAAATTATCCATGATAGCAATTTCTTTTGATACTGGACTAAACCCTGCTTGATAAATATCATTTGTACTATCCATTTTTCCGATATTTTGAACAGTTTCAAATAGTTCTTCACCAGAAACTTTCTTCAATAAATTTACTAAATCTTTTTTGTTTCCTGTTAATTTCTCTTCAAAATTAATAGAAGCTTCTCTATTATGGTGTAAATCTTTCACTGTAAGCTTTTTATCATCAGTTGTGATATCGTATTTATAACCATTTTTCGATGATATAAAGTGATTATCATCAACAACTTCAAATGATTGAGATAAACCCATTAAAATTTTACCGTTTTTATCGGTAATTTTATAATCAACAATTTTGTTACCTTGTGGGTCATTTTCATATAAGAATTGTGTTCTTGTACCGTTATTAGATTTAAAATCACGTTTTATAGAAACAATTCCAGTCTTCTTATCAATAGTAGCCTTTGATGCCTCTTTTGTTTCGCCGTTTGGATAAACATACGTAACATCATACACACCTTTAACCTCAGAAGGCGTCATTTTTTCTTCTCTAATTATATTACCATTTTTATCTTTTTTCACAACAGTTTGTTCAAGAATATTGTATTTCATTTTTTCATAGTCATATTTTTTCTTAACTGTTGTAACTGTATTATTTCTGAAATCAATGTCTTTTTTGATATCAATATTTATATCACTCAAATCATATTCCGTTTTTGCTATCATGTCAGCTGTATTAGCATCGAACTTAAATTTTCCTTTAGAAGCACAGCATAGAGTAAATTCTTTTTGTGGTTCATATTCATTTTGTTCAAATTCATCTGGTTTTAAGCCTTTTGGTAATTTAGAAATAGCACTCAAAACTTTTTCATTAAATTTATCATCTTTTAAATCTTTACCCATACGGTAAACAGCTTTCATATTTCGCATATTAAAGCTTGTATTGTCCTTAAAAGCGTTTACAGTCTCAAAATCTAAAACTTTTGTAGCGCAAGAAATTTTAAAATCATTTAGTTCTTTTTGAGAAAATCTTGGTTTACCTTCTGCGTTTTTCATATTCGCAACAAGTGTTTCTGCGTCTTTTTCAGTCGGTTTAGTAACATATTTTTTAGAAGATACAAAAACATCTTGAATTGGTTCATTCAAGTTTGCAAGAGGTTTATTTTTATTTTCTTTTATAGGATTAAAACTAGGTAGCCCTACTTTAATTCCGCCTATAATCATGAATATTCCTTTAAAACACTACATGAATATAAACGCATTTGGATAAAAAATATTGCTATTTAGAGCAAAAATGTAACAGGAAGTTTAACCTTGGTGTAAAACAACATTACCCGTTTTTAAAGTTTCTTTTACGTTAATAACTCTTTGGTTTGAACTACCAACCCAATGAAGGGTATTATCATTCAAATTTTGAACAAATTCGCCGTCAATTAAAACATCTAAATTTTCAATGCCGTCTAAATCACAAATTTGTTCCCATTTATAACCTGTATAAAGCCAAATAGTTTTTTCTGGAAGTTCTTCTTTAATCTTTTTAGCCAATCTAAAAACTTCTGGACGATTGCTAGGGAACAATGGATCACCGCCACTGAAAGTTATACCCGCAATACAAGGATTTGATAAAGCTTCAAAAAGTTCATCTTCTGCCTCTTTATCAAAAGGTAAACCACCCTTTTCGTCCCATGTAATTGGATTTTGACAGCCTTTGCACTTGTGATTACAACCTGCAACCCAAAGTACAGTTCTTAAACCGTCCCCATTTAGCATATCTTCTTTTGTTATGTTGTGGTAATTCATTAATCTCTCTCTAAATCATTAGTTTTATAATTATGGGTTTTGATTTTTTAATCAAAACCCATTAAATTTTGTTTGTGTCTCACAGCTTGCTCAATTTTCGTCCTTCCGAAAATTCGTCTGTCTTGCTCGTTCGCGTTAAACGGCAATTTTGAGTTTTGCTATCGTGATTTCATCACTCTCACAAAAGCTCTCTAGCCTCTGCTCACTCGTGCTACATACTTACTCTGTCTTTGATTTCTTCCATTTTAGCTTCATTCAAACGAGTGTCGCCTTTTACTCTTGAGTAAGATAAGTAACCGTTCATTCTGTCGATTTTTGTAAGGTTTTTACTACCACATTTTGGACATACGTCCATGTTTAATTCTTCATGACCGCAATCATCACAGTAAGAAAGTGATAGGTTTACGCCTTCATAAAAACCTTTATCCATAGCTCTTTTAATTAATGTTTTAATAGCATCTGTATTATAAGAAATTGGATATTTTACGTATTGGATTTTACCACCGTTCAACAATTCCCAGAAACGACCTTCTAAGTCTTGTTTTTGTAAAGGTCCAATTTGTTCTGTAACGTGGCAGTGGAAACTGTTTGATACATAACCTCTGTCAGAAACTTTGTCTACAACACCGAATTTTTTACGGAATTGTTTGATTTGTAAACCACAAAGATTTTCTGCAGGAGTACCATAGATTGCATATAAGTTACCGTCTTCTTCTTTGAATTGGTTAACTTTCTTGTTAATGTATTCCATTACTTCTAAAGCGAATGCTCCATCTTCAACAAGGGATTTACCATTGTGTAATTCTTGCAATTCATTTAATGCAGTGATACCAAATGATGCAGTTGAAGATTTTAATACAGGTTTAATTTTGTCATGTAAACCTAAGTGTCCACCGTAGAAACCACCTTCGCAGAATGCAAGAGGGTTAATTGATGCTCTCATTTCGCCAAGATAATCATAAGTACGTTTGTGTAAGTTTCTAATCATTTCCATATAGTAATCAAGAACTTCATAGAAATCTTTACCTTCTTTTTTAGCTTTTGCATAAATCATTGGTAAGTGTAAGCTGATAGCACCGATGTTAAATCTACCAACAAATACTGGCACATCGTTTTCATCAGCAGGTTTCATACCGCCTCTTTCATACCAAGGAGAAAGGAATGCTCTGCAACCCATTGGTGAAATAACTTTTTTGTATTTTTTGTACATACTAGCGATATAACCTTCACCAGTCATTGACAACCAGTCTGGGTACATAGCTTTCTTAGAACATTCAACACCAACGTTAAATAAGTCTTCTAATTCACCACCTTGACCGTGTAGGTTTTCGTCGTATAAGAAGACGATTTTAGGGAATAATACAGGTTTTTTATTACCTTTTTTACCTTGACCTTCTTCTCTTACTTTTAACATCATTTTTGATGCCATTTTTTCAAATCTTTCAGTACCTAAGCCCATTGACATAGTGATGAATGGATAATCACCACGGCTTGATGCTACTGTATTGAATTTATATTCCCAACCTTGAAAACCATCATGGAAATCTCTTTCAACATCTTTGTAAGCTTCTTCATCAGCTTTTTCAGGGCTTACACCCATATCAATGTATCTTTGGTAATTTTTATCAAATGTTTTTTGAGCGAATGGTGCTAAAATTTTATCGACTTCTGGAACAGTGAAACCACCATATTGTTGACTTGCAGCAGCCATTACGATATCACCAATAACATCAAAAGCAACTTCTAATGTTTTTGGTTCATTGTACCAAAGGTTACCCATTTCAAAGCCACCTTTTAATACGTTTGCAACGTCAAATAAACAACAGTTCATAGTATCACGTCTTGCAGACATATCGTGAATATAGATATAACCATCACGAGTTGCTTGCAATTCTGGAACTGTTAGGAAGAATTTTTTGTATAATTCTTTGTTTAATTGGTTGAAGATTAAAGAACGTTTTGTTGAAACTAAGGCTGAATCAGCATTAGAGTTTTCTTTATCTCCAATATACATAATTTTTTGGCTTTCTTGATAAACTTTATCAAGCATGTTTACGAAATCGATTTTGTAATCTCTGTAATTTCTGTAACTTTTAGCAACTTTTTGATTAACTGCTTCAAGAGCATTTTCTACAATACAATGCATTTTGAAAATTTCAATTTCGCTTTGTCGAGTTTCAACAACACTCCAATTTACGTAATTACATAATTGTTCAATTTCTTTATCGGTAAAATCTACAAGCATTCTAGCTGCAGATTTTTTAACAGCTTTAACAACTTTATCAATATTGTAATCTTCTAAAGTACCATCTTTCTTAATGATTTTAACATTATTAACAGCAATCTTTGAAGTAAAAGCTTTAAGATTTTTCACTGAACTTAAAGATGCTGGTTTTGTTACATTAGAATTCAAAGTAATATTTTCATTAATCTTTACAACATTTCCGTTTTCTAAATGTGGCATTTAATAATCTCCTTTTTTTTGTTAAAAAGGCAGAAATAGGATAAAATTATTATGCTTTTGTTCCGATTCCCAAATTCCTGTCCCGAGGTCTAATTTTCTTAAATAAGTCGCCGATTTATCGGTATATTAACGAGCTCATCTTAGCTCATGCTTCTTTCTTATTTATTATATAATTATACATTAAATTTCAAAGGCATGGAATAATTATTTAACAAAAATAATCCATTTAAATTATAAATATAGTCCAAAAGATTAATCTTTAAATGTTTTAGTCGAAGTATACAATTCGTTAATTAATTTTACATAGATTAACTAAAATTAATTAAAATTTACATAGGCAAAATGTTAGAAAAATTAACAATTTCGGGTTAATCAAGACCGGCAAGGGTTTTAAAAATCAGAGCTTAAAATTCATAAAAAATATGGTTAATATTTTTTATTAAAATATATGAATCATAAATTTTTATTTATTTCAATTTAGATTTTAAAATTGAAATGAGCGGGCAAGTATAAAAAAAAATTAATTTTGTGGCATATTTTAAAAACTTAGAAGGTTCTAATAATAACATTTAATATAAGTTTGGTTGACATTGTATGTCAAAAGATAAGGATAATATATTACGGACAAGCACACAAAAAAAAAGAACAACCTTTCGGTTATCCTTTTTAAAAATACGCCTGCCGCGATTGTCTTGCTCACTCGCATTAAACGGCAATTCCGCATTTTGTCTCCGTGTTTTCAACACTTTGCCAAAAGTGCTCCAGCCTCTGCTCGTTCGCGCTCGAACGCAAATTGGCGTTCTCATCGCTGGCACGCTCACAAAAAAAGGACAACCTTTTGGTTATCCCTTTTAAAAATACGCCTGCCGCGATTCGAACGCGGGACCCTCTGCTTAGAAGAAGCTGGAAGCCACATTCTCAGCGCTTTTTAACTTTTATTATAATTTATCAGAATTTGTTTCTATTGCTTGCGCCACATGAATTTAAGGTCGATTTTATTCTCACAATTTATCAGCACTCATCAGACTTTATCAGAAAATTTGCAACCCAAATGCAACTTCCTCCTTTTTTATATATGTCGTCTCAATGACACAGTCAAAGGGACGGGGGAGTGCAAAATAATAAAACCTCTTCACTCAAGGTGAGCTACAAAAAAAATCCGTAAATTTCTGAATATTTAAAAATTACCTGTATAGATTTATATTTTACACTATTTCTCTTTAATTTTTTTTATATTGGCTTCTTTAAAAAATATTGGATATAAATCATTAACTAAGTTTAAAAATAATATTAAATCCTGTTTTAAATCCTCTGCATTAAATTTCCATACAAGAACTTCTTTGTTAGAAAATTCGTATTGATTTATTAATGCAATTTTTTCTTGTCTTTGTTGTATGTTATCTTGTTCTAGTGTATCAATAGATATTTCTCTTGGTTTTAGAATTATTTTTCTTAATTCTTCTTCAAGTTTAAGAATTTGAATTGAATCTTGGAATTGATTTAAAATAGCAATTTTTTTAACAAGATAAATTCCAACTCTCTGCAAATGGGCTAATCTACCTTTTGTATTAGCAGAATTTTCATATTGAAGTAAGTTTGGAATAATTGTTTCATTCATAGTTACTATATGATGCACATTTTCTTGCATAAATCTTACAAAACCAAAGTATAAATAAAATTTTTCAATTTTGTCATTTGCTCCTTTTATGTATATTAAAATATCTTCGATTTTAGCTTTAAAAAACTTAGGTGAATCTATTCTTATATTCTTTGCTTGAGAATTTTTGGGTGTAATAATTGTATTGCCTAAACCGAATGTTCTAAAATAACCTGTCTGCCAACTTATAGCATAAAAAACATTTAATATCTCTATTGGAAAAGGAGAAGCCATTTTTTTATTTGATTGATTTTTTCGGTATTCTAAATAGCTGTTTGTCAAATTTAATATTGTAAATATTGATATAAATACACCATTCAATTTTTCCCTTACAAAATCACTTAATGCTAAATTTTGATTTGTTATAATCAAAACAGCTAGAACAATAAATATATTAAGGACTATGTTATTGATAAATAACGTTTTCAATACTTGCAATGGAATTCCTATAAAATCATATAAAATATCTTTTACATATTCTTCATAGTAAAAGAAAACTTTTGGGCATATTTTAAATTTATAAATTCTAAAAAGAATTCTCTTTATTTTTAAAAATAAACCATAAAAATTTTTTCTAACAAATCTTTTAATCATACCTACATTATAACAAAAAGAATACTATATTTAATAAGCTAATTTTTACTACAAAACAGTTCACTTAGAATTCTTACTCAATATAATCTTATAAAGATAAGGATATTTTATGGAACAAAAAATTATAAGAAATAGAATCAAGTGTAAACTTTGTGGTGATATAATAGAATCAACAAGCGTGTATGATTTAAATGATGCTATTTAGCAAAGTTGCAGTTGACGGTTGAAAATGTTACATAAAACGAACCTGTAATCCAAAAGATTGGAAAGAATTAAGTGTAATATGACATTAGAGTATCAAGTGTAATCTTTATTCCTATCGATTCTAAATCATCTTTCTTTAATTCGTACAATGCTTTTAAAATTTCTTCCTTTTCTGCAAAAATACCATGATGTAATGTTCTATGGCAATTTGAACATAAGGAAACTAAGTTTTGTACGCAGTCAATATTAACACGTAATTCATCATAGTACTTTTGTTGATATTTTCTTGGTATTAAATGATGTGCCTCCATGTACGAGTTTTTAGTTCGTTTTGAAGTAAATGTATTATGCTCAGGATTTACACAACAGTTATATTCATACATCTGTAATGATAATGCTCCGACTTTTGCATTGGGTTGAATTTTAGTAGAAGTATGACTTGAAATATTTAATTCTTTTGAACTGTTATTCATTAAATTTTGAATTTCAGCTTCTGAGAAATTTACAGACTTATCTACTTCTTCTGTATATACGCAATCTTCTTCAACTTCTTCAACATTATTTTCTATTTCAACTTCTACTTCTTTATCTTGTATTAGTGATATGTTGAAATTTTGATTATGTTGCAAGAAATTAATGTATTCATCCTCATTGTCTAATTTATCAAAAATTTTCGTATGTGTTGCTAAAAATTCGTCCATTATAGATTCTAGCTCGGGATTGATTTTTATTGTATCTTCATTACTGATAAACAAGTTTAAATTATCCATTAAAGTATCTATACGAGAATAATCATGATATTCACTTAATAAATCATATGGCGTTCTATATCTTTCCTGGTCAAGTAAAGTTTGAACACATTCTTCAACTTGAGAATGATTCTCTCTTGTCATAACAAAAAGCCATAAATCATTTAATCTTAATTCATTTATGTTATGTTCTACTTTCAGTTTTTTAAGCACCTGATATATAAATATTATCGGATAAAGTTTATGCGTTATTTCTCTTTCACCACGACTTGTAATTTGAGTTACCTTAAATTTTAACAGTTGCTCTGTTATAATTTTGTTTAAATTTTCTTGTTCGTTCTCATTTACAATACAATTATATGCTTGCGTAGTTTCTTCTTTTTCGTATGTATGAGAATCACAAGTTAATAATCCGAAAAACTGTGTAATAATAAGCGAACGGTGATTTTTGAATATATTATAGTAGTGGGCATTTCTTTCATAATATGTTTGCAGAGGGGTAATATTTGCTGCAGTATATTTCCAATCTTCAAATAATTTGACAGAATTAATTACATTTTGAAAGTTTGCAGTTTGCTTAGTGAAGGCCCAAACCTGTTTCTTACCTCTCTGTAATAAAAAATCTACATATTCTTGTTTATTCATGAATCATACCCCCTAGCAAGTTCAGTATATCATGCTGAAAAACGCTAGACAATACAATTTGAGTAAATACGTAAAAGCTTAATATTCGTTATTCAATATTTCCTGTAAAACATTAGCGTAAAAATATGCTAATTTGGGGGGCACCGCATTTCCTATTTGCTTATACACGGAAGTTTTATTGCCTAAAAACTTAAAACTATCAGGAAAACTTTGAATTCGAGCACCTTCTCTTGGAGATAGTGTTCTATCTTCTACTGGGTGAATAAAACGACCACCAGAAGGGGTATCAAACCTAGTTGTAATAGTTGGAGCACAACCATTCTTATCAAGTCTGCCATATGCACCACTATGTACAGATTTTATATTATCTTTTAATTTTGTCCAATTTTCACCAACATTAACCTGCTTGATACGCTTTGTTGCAATACTATTGTGATGAGGTTTTATGTGATTATATGTTATATTATCCTCATTTGACAAGAATTTTTGATATTGGTTAGTAGGCACAAGGTTTATAATATTCCCTTCTTTATCTTCATTTTGTAAATTTGATATGGCGTCCCATACAGAAGTAGAGTTAAAGAAATAAGGATATTTCCTTAATACCTTACTCTTTGTTTTTTCAATATATTCATCAATATCAATTTTTTTATTTAGTGAGCCAATAATAAAAACACGTTCTCTTTGTTGAGGAATCCCATATTCTTTAGCTTTAACTACCATATGATGTATGTAATATCTATCACCGTCAAAATTATTTTCGTCTGAAAATAATTCGATTATTTGATTAAATATTTCCCCCTTTTCCATTGTCAAAATACCTTTTACATTTTCTAATATAAAAAGCTTTGGTCTAACCTGTTGAACAATTTTAAAATAATACTTGAATAAATAATTTCGTGGGTCATCAATAAAATTATTTTTTCGTATTCTTGCTCCAGCCATAGAGAATCCTTGACAAGGAGGCCCCCCAATAATTACATTTGCGTTATACTTGGAAAAATCCACTTCTTTGACAACTTGTTTAATATCTTTTGCATACATTTCGGTTGAAGGGTGGTTATAAGAATAAGTTTCAGCAATTTGTTTATCATATTCCACAGCTGCAACAATATCAAACCCAGCCTTTTGAAAGCCAATAGAGAAACCACCAGCACCGGCAAACAAATCAATTACTTTGTTATTTTTCATTCCTTTGTTCTCCGGCAGTACGATAATATAATTGATAATTCTTTATATATGACAATTCTTCTTCGTTTAAATTATAAATTTTTGCAAGTTCATCATCTATTAAATCAATATGATTTTTACATAATCTATGCTTATATTCATACATAGCCTGTTTTGAATCAATTTTGACTTTTGTTTTTTCAAGAAGTTTGTTTAATTCGATAGACAATTTTTCAAATTTCTTCTCTTGCATTTTTGAAATATTTGGCACATAAAAATTAGACAATTCTTTATTTGTTATATGCCAACAGTCTGAAACTTTTATCCAATACCACCAATATAAACTTGAATTTAATATGCAGTTAATTAAATGTAAATCTTCTTTTTTATAATTAATTATTGCGTACTCATTACTTTTATATGGGGCCTCAATAAAAGATTTAATCCAAAAAGCAGCTCTTTTATTTAAATATAACGGTTTTTCACAACTAGAAACTTGCTTTGAAATAATGGTATCAGTATCAGAATTTACTTTTGTAAATATCGATTCCTCAATATTATTAGCTAATTTAGGGTAATAATTTTCATTCACAAAAGAATTATCTAACACTTCAGTTGTGTTAAATAAGTTAGCTCTTTGTGATTTATACCAATAATTATAATCCGATGTATAAATTTTATGATTATCCTTTTCTAATGTTTTTTGAGCTAAAAGAATATTTAATTTTTGGTGTACGCCCACAAACAAACAGTCTGGTCTATCAGCATAACTCAAAACATATTGAGCTGAAGTATTTTGCTCCACATACTTTCTTACACTTGCCATTCTTGATGTTGATACATAAGAAATGGGAATAATATACCCCATTACACCATTATCAGAAAGCAAATCAATACTGTTATGAATAACATCTGCGTATAAATTACCATATTTAATAGAATTTGCATAATCAACTTTGCTTTTCTCTACATAAGGAGGGTTTCCTAAGATTAGTTGATAATCATCAATTAATTCACTGTATGATGTTATAAAATTTAAATTATGAAAATTAAGTTCTAATGATTCGTAAATGTTATTTATATTTACAGAACTCTGTAAATGCAATGTTTTAAATAACAACCTTGTTTTTGATATATATGTAGAATACGGGTCAATATCATTACCGTGAATTGAATTTAAAATTTTGCATACATCTTCGTCTGTTATAGGTTGTTTTAAACTTGAAATCAAATCATATTTACATTCAAAAACTTTTACAAGAAATGCTCCTGTGCCACAAGTAGGGTCAAGAACTTTCAAATTAATAATTATATTTCTTATTTTTGAGTATTTATTTATTAGGTGTTTAATATTATTTTTTATTGTCTCGATATTTTCGGGTAAATATTTTTGCCCAATTTCTTTTAGAACTAATTGATAAATGCTATTGTAGATTATATATGAAGATACATCTTCAGGCGTGTAGTATACACCATTATTCTTTTGCTTGCTGCTTTTTTCATTTATTTTTTCTAATTCATTTTGAAAATTTTCTTCATCCAAATTATGTGCAGCAAGCATTAAAATAAGGTTTTTATAATAGTCAAAAAATATAGCAGAAGATTTATCTTCTAATAACGATAAAACATCTTTATAGTCTTTTTGTATATTCTTGCTCAAAAATGCCTTTTTAAAATTTACACAGTCATCATTATTGTCATTTTGATAAATGACAAATAATACATTATTTAAGTTTGAGTTCAAATAACTTCTTAACTTTTTTTCTTCTTTTATCTCTAATAGTTTCACCATATTCACACTTGGATATAAAAACCCATTTTATTTCTCCCATGCGTAGATACATTATATAATGAAATTACAAGAAAGGGCAACATGCTAAAAGTTTGATACAAATATTTGCATTTGCCATATAGTTAAACTGAGATTTTCTTTTCATTATGAATTTTGTCTGCTAGTGAAAATATTCTTTCTTGAGTTATACGATAAGTTTGAGCACCTTTATTAAATAATGCAATAAGTCTATATTCTTCAATTTCTTTATCACTAAAGCCTACAAAAGTTTTATTGACAATATCGCGTTCAGCACTATTAAAACTTGAAAGCATATTATTGATTTTATCCAATTTTTTTAATTTAATATCAAGATTATCATTAAAATCAATAGCTTCAAAGCCAGCTAATAGAAGTAACATTTTTATAAAACGTTTATTTGCTTTGAATTTACATTCTACATATAAGACTTTATTTAAATTGTTAATCATTTTTAAAGTCTGCATCAAAGCATCACCTTCTAAATCAGTTTTTTTGTTAAATACATATTCTTTTATGCATTTATTTGTTGTTCCAAAATTGATTTGCTTGTCGTATAAACCAATTATGCTATAAAATAGCTTATCAAATTCCTTTCTGTTGTTTGAATAACTCAATATAGTCATAAGTTTATCAACATCTTGTATTTTATCCAAATATTTTTGTAAATATGTTTCTGGTATAGAGTTAATAATTTCTCCTGCTCGTAGCATTTCCTGATTCTGAAGAAATCTAAAATATTCTGAAATTTCTTCTTCAGATGAATTTGAAATATTTACAGTTGCAAGAGGATACGCCTGAATATTATTTTTAATGATTTCAGGTAAATCGCTATATTTTAATGTAAAACCTCCTTTGTTATGTAATTTTTTTCTTAAAGCAGTTAATTTTTTATCATCACTATTGTTATCTTCTAAATAATCACATATATCTAAAGCTATAGTTTTTGTTATTTCACCGCTTATCCTATATTCATCATTTACAAAATTATACAATGTTGTTAGTCTTTGTTGTCCATCTACAACTTCTTGTAATGCTCCTTTTGTATTTTTTGAATTTAATTCACGGATGCTAATGCTACCTATTGGGTATTTTTTTATAACACTATAAATTAACTTATTTTTAAATTCTGACCCCCAAACGAATCCTCTTTGATAATTAGGTTGTAAATCTAATCCACCATTGCTAACATTTCTAATATTATTTATTGCTGTTAATAATGGTGTGGTTCCTGGTGCGAATTGCATTCTTTTATTCATACTTGTATCTCCTTTTTTATTATATTATGCGAATCAATAAAATATATCAATAAATTAATATTTATAGATTCTAAATTAATTTATAAATATCTATCGGTTTGCGCAATAGAATCTATAATAATTTTATAAATATCTAAAAAAATATTTTTTATAAAATTATTATAGATTCTATGATAAATATTAATATTGGCAAATCTTTTAGTTCGTTTGTTTTAATACAATTTTCTTTCTCGATAAAATTGTTTTTATGCGATTTTAAAGGAAGAAGAATGGTAGAAGTTAGAAATGAAGTACAAAAAGAAGGAATGCGAGAGGTGAGACGCCTATTATTAAAGGCAAGTGTTTAGCGAAAATAAGGACATTGGCTTTGATTTTTTGCATTATCGGTGATAAATTACAAATACAAGATAACTTAGGATATTGTTTTGCATTGCATCAATCTGCAAATCTTGTTATTAAAAAAACAAACATTTAATCAATGATTAAATCGAGTATTATCATACTTAACTTTATATTATTTAACTTTATTTTATATTATTTAACTTTATTTTATATTAGCTTAACTTAGGATTTTGTTTACAAATAGAGGGTTTGAGTGGTATAATAGCATATTGTATTTAAGAGATTTTAAAAATATTTCTTGAATCAGCTAGTTATACGAATACAAACACAAAGGACATAAATTTTATGTGTGCAAAATTATCGCTAAATATGTTAGAAAATAAAATTTCTGACAGTAAATTATTACTCTATAATGTTCAAACGCTCTTAAAAATGGGCGCCCTTTCTTCTGATTCAGCAATTATTGATTCTGATTTACAAACCTCAAAAGAAGATTATTATAAACTTCTAAAAACAATTAACTCTGAAGTTCAAAAGGTCATTAAAATTCTAGATTACTAATTTTCTTTAAACAAATCTTCGGGCTTTATATTTAACGCACGAGCAATTTTATAAACATTTTCGACCGTTGTATTACGTTCCCCACGCTCAATCATGCCAATAAAATTTGGCGACATATCAAGAATTTCTGCTAGTTCAAGCTGTGTTAAATCATGTTCAATTCTTATATGTTTAAGATTTTTTCCAAACTTTTGTAAATCTCGTTTGCTCATATAAATATTTTCGTGATAATATGATTTATAATAAACAAACTGACCGTGCGTTTTTATCTATAAATAGCCAATATTACTAGATAATTTAACTATAACTAAAAGAAGTATAAGGAGTTTAATTTATGAAAAAGTTATTGATTTTATTTATCACATTATTTACAGCAATTCCAGTATTTTCAATGGAAGTAGATTTAACAAAAGTAGGACATCAACAAAAATACATTAACGAAATTGGTTTTAGAATTTTAAATGCAAATAAAATTGAAAAACGTACAAATTTCTATTACGAGTCAAATCGTAAAACTGTAAATGCTTGGTCAAGACTTACTGATAGACAAATTACAGTTACTCAAGGAATGTTGGCTTATGTAGATAGTGATGATGAAATGGCAGCACTTTTAAGCCATGAAATTTCGCACTCAGTTGATTCTTATGACGGAGCATTCAAAGGCTATTTTTCAATATTTAAATACTCTCTTTCATCTAAAAAATATGAAACAAAGGCTGATAAAAGAGCAGTGGATTATATGGTAAAAGCCGGATATAATCCTGTTGCAATTATTGTGCTTTATAACAAATTTATGTCTCAAACAAGATATGATTATTGTTTAACACACCCATTAACATCTCGTAGAATGGCTACTGTTTATGAATATATTTATAGAAAATATCCTGCATACTTAGCAAATAACAAATATGCTGAAAATATTTACTACCAAAACTTTTTACTAACATCTCAACAAAATAGAGAAAAACTAAAACAATCTATACAAACAAACAGTAAGAAGAAAATTAAATATAACTAGGATATTAAACGATGAAAAAATGTTTAGCATTATTTTTAACAATGATATTTTTTGCTAGTAATGTTTCTTTTGCAATAGTAACAGACGATTTTGTAGAAGAAACATTAAGCAAAAATCTAAAAACAGTTGAATATAAAAAACAAATTATAAAAGATGAGTTAATAACTGAAAAATTTATTAATGAACATAAAAATGAAACATATAAATTATCTGTTTATATTGTTGATGATTTGGCGAATAAAAATCTTTCGCAGTATAAAAATGTCAAATTGGTATCTTATGTTCCGGTAAATTTTCAAAATTTGCAAAAGGTATCGTTAAAAATCAAACCTAAAAAATACATAACAACAAGAAATAGAGACTTAAAAGAGGGGACTAGTTTAACTTTTGTATTGGCAGAAGATTTTTCTTATAACAACACTTTATATAAAAAAGGAACAGAACTAAACGCAAGAGTAGAAAACATTTCTCAAAATCAAGCCTTTGGAACTCCTGCAAATTTAGAAATAGGAAACTTCAAAATAGGTAATGATTTTTTAGACGGTACACTTCAAAGAAAAGGTGCAAATAGAGCAATATGGGTTGTGCCAGTTGGTTATATAGGTTGTTGCTTTTTAGGTGCTGGATTACTAATTTTACCAATAAGAGGCGGACACGCAAAACTAAACAAAGGAAAAACTTATACATTGGTTATTAATAGTTTGTCATGAAAAATTTGTAACTTGTGTTAAAATAAAATGAATATTATGGATAACTTTATGATAATATTGTGTAGTTCTGGCGTTATCACTCTGATTTCACTTTCACAGAAGAATTTAATAATCAAATGTTAAAAAGAGATAAAAAAGGATAATCGTTGATTATCCTTTAAAAAAATACGCCTGCCGCGATTGTCTTGCTCACTCGCATTAAACGGCAATTCCGCATTTTGTCTCCGTGTTTTTCAACACTTTGCCAAAAGTGCTCCAGCCTCTGCTCGTTCGCGCTCGAACGCAAATTGGCGTTCTCATCGCTGGCACGCTCACAAAAAAAGGACAACCTTTTGATTATCCCTTTTAAAAATACGCCTGCCGCGATTCGAACGCGGGACTCTCTGCTTAGAAGTAGTTAAAAACCCATTTTGCAAGAGTTTTCAGGCTTTATCATAATTTGTCAGAAGTTGTTATTTTTATTACTTTCGGACTTGTTTCTTCTCTCAACTTTTGCCCCCTTTTGTCAATCTTTATCAGGTTTTTTGTAAGAAATCTGTAGTAATAATGTGGTAAAAGCTAAAAATTCTACAAGCCCACCTACCCTATAGGGGGAAGATTAAAATTTTATGTGTTGTCAAGAGTTAGAAATACTTCCTGCGAATTTTGAAAAATCAAATTATGTAAAAATAGTTTATATGGATTAGACTTATGTTCTATTTTTATGATAAATTTTAATTAGAGGTTTTGATGGCAGAAAAATCAAAAATAGAATGGACAGAATCAACCTGGAATCCCGTTACTGGTTGCACTCAAATCAGTGAAGGGTGTCAGAATTGCTATGCTAAAAGAATGGCTAAACGCCTTTGTGCAATGGGGCAAAAAAAATATTCAAAAGGTTTTAAAGTTGTTACTCATTATGAATGTCTAAATGAACCTTTAAATTGGAAAAAACCTCAAATTATATTTGTATGTTCAATGAGTGATTTATTTCATAAAGATGTTCCAGATGAATTCATTATAGAAGTTTTCAAATCTATGAATAAAGCTTATTGGCATACTTTTCAAGTTCTCACTAAGCGAGCTGATAGGTTGGCTGAAATTGCGAATAAACTAAATTGGACGCCTAACATATGGATAGGTGTTACCATAGAAAATAATCTGCATGTTGATAGAATTAATGCTTTAAAAAATATTCCTGCAAAAATCAAATATTTATCAGTAGAACCAATGTTAAGCGAAATAAAGGATTTAAACTTAAATGATATAAGTTGGGTTATTGTTGGAGGAGAAAGTGGACCAGGTGCTCGTCCCATAAAAGAAGAATGGATTTTACCAATAAGAGATAAATGCCAAAAACTAAAAATACCGTTTTTCTTTAAACAGTGGGGGGGAGTTAATAAAAAAGCTAATGGTTCTTTATTACAAGGTAAGGAGTGGAAAGAGTTACCTATTTAAAACAATTTTAATATTTTTCATGTTTTCTGCACTATTACCAGCTTCAGTGTATTTTAAGTTTCCTGCTTTTCCATTTTTTGATGTTTTCTTATACAAAAACTTTTCTTCCGCAATAATTCTAATAGAATTGTCTGATTCGAATTCATTTAATATTTCGACAATATTTTTTATTGTAGGTACTTTTTTCTGCGTTTTTGTTAGTTCTTTCCAAGATAAAAATTTACTTGTAATAAATAGGTATAATTCAAATAAAGAACAACCTTCTGCGAAATTCTCTTTTAATACATCATAAATATAATTTTTGTCAGGATTACCAAACAAAGCAAGTTGTTGCATTCCTGAATAGTTTGTATATTTGTCCAACATTTCTTCATATGCGTTTAGAAAAGTATCAACTAAAACGGGTGTGTTGGTAGAAAATATCAAATAAAAATAATCAGAATTAATCAAATCCCCTTTTACGGTTGTCGGAAAGCCGACTCCAATAACAAATTTTTTGAGGTCTTTAAAATGTTCAATTAATTTATTTTCAAATTTAACAGAGAAATTGGAATCATCATCTAATAATTCTTTTTCATCAATACCAATAGTTCTACAAATTCTATCTATATCTTGCAAGCATCTTCGACCGTCTTGTCTAGCTAAAGTATTAAAATTAAAAAACACCAAAATATCTTTTAAATTTGAGTAAGATTTCAATGTTTCGATTAAAGCTACTATGTCTAATTCGGTCGAAAAAGGGTCTGCAAATATAAATCCCCAGCCTGAATTTTCAAGTAATAACTCTATATTTTTCTTATATGATTCCCAACTTCCTTGCCCAATATAACAATCAATATCGTTATTTGTTGTATATGTAGATATGGTAGATTCTAATTTTTGATAACTTTCATCATGTTTTTCTGTGCATGCCATTTGTAATTTTTTAAATTTATTATATAAAGAATTATTATGTTCGGATAAGATATCATAGGCTATAATCGGTGACCCTTTGGAATTGTCTTCAAATGTACCAGCACCAGCAAATAAATCAATATAAGTATAAATATTATCTGTTTTATTTGAATTCTGTTTATAAGCAACGCATTTATTATTTGCAATTGAAAGGGAAGTTTGTAATGTTTGAGATAATAAATGATGTTTTATTATTGTATTTAATTTTTTAGGTTCACCAAAATGGTTGGCATTTCTATTATCTGTCATATATAACCTCTAATTTTATTATATTATGAATTTTATCTCTATTACAATTTGTTTAGTTTTGTAAAAAGTTGCAAATTTTACAAAACTGAATTTAAATTATGCTATAATTAAGTTAATACAGTTAAACTTAACTAAGGATAATTTATAATGAAGGAATACCAAGCAGGAACATATATTTTACACAAAGGCTACAAGCCTTTTAATCCCTCATTTATCAATGATGATATAGATTGGAAGTTAGATGAGCTTGCACCATTATTGCAAGACGCTAGTCTTTGGCTTGGCAAATTGAATTCTTATGCTGATTTGATACCTAATATTGAGTTTTTTATCAAGATGTACGCAACGAAAGAAGCTACAAATTCAAACAAAATTGAAGGCACAAGAACAACATTTGATGATGCTATTTCACCTGTTGAACAAATTAAACCAGAATTTCGTGATGATTGGCATGAGGTTCAAAATTATATTCAAGCAATAAATTATTCTATTGAAAGATTAAATGAGTTACCTATTTCAATGAGGTTAATCAAAGAGGCTCATAAAATTTTGTTGCAAGGTGTTAGAGGTGAACACAAAACTCCGGGCGAAATTAGAAAAACGCAAAACTGGATTGGTGGTTCTTCGCTTCAAGACGCCTTTTTTATCCCGCCTGAACCTAACATGTTGCCGGATTTATTGACTGATATTGAAAAGTTTTTGCATAATGAGAACTTACAAGTACCTGAAATAATAAGAGCTGGCATTGTTCATTATCAATTTGAAACAATCCACCCATTTTTGGACGGTAATGGTAGAACCGGCAGACTTTTGATTATTTTGTATTTGATAAGTACAGGATTATTGAATAAACCCGTTTTGTATATTTCAGATTTTTTTGAAAGAAACAGAATATCTTATTATGATTCGCTTTCAATGGTTAAACAAACAAATAATATTACTCAATGGTTGAAATTTTTCTTGAGTGGAGTTATTGAAACATCAAAAAATAGTATCAAAACTTTTGAAGAAATCATAAAACTAAAAAAAGAAGTTGAAAGTAAACTTGAGAAAATTGGTAAAAAGGCAACAAATGGTCAAAAGTTACTAGAATTGTTATATTATCAACCAAAAGTTAATGCACAAATAATATCTAATGAACTTAATCTTTCAATTGTTACTGTAAACAGTTTACTAAAAACCTTTGTTGAAATTGGTATCCTAGAAGAAAAAACAGGCATGAGCCGTAATCGTTATTATGTATTTGAAGATTACATTAAAATATTTAGATAAAAACCTAATGCTTTAGTTTTGTACCATATATAAGTTTTTCCAAGTTTTCAGTAGCTTGTTTCATTTCTAACAAATATTGCATTGAATTAGTGGTATTAAAATTTACAATTCCTTTTAATAGTACTTTTAAAAATAATGTTACTTTTGTAAAAAAGTGAAACATGTATTCTGCTTCTTTTTGATTAAATTTTGGTTTGTGATTCCAGTCCAAAAAGCATCCATGTGTAACTTGAGAACTATCATTAAAAAACCCAAAAACTATATCCCTTAATGAATATTCAAATACATCATTAAGCCTAAAGCCTGTATTATCAAGTTCTTTATACATTTGTTCATATCTCATAAATTCTGGTTTAAAATTTTTGAAAAATTTATCAATTTTATTAAAATTTTCTTCAGTTATTATAAAATCTTTAAGTTTAGTAGCATTTAAAATTTTAAATTTAGCAGAATCTTGTATTGTATCAAAACATTTTTTATTTTCTACTAATAATTCTTTTTTTGAATATGTGTTTCCTTCTATATCAATAGGTTCAGCATCTTTAAGACTTTTAAATACAATAAAGTTATTCTTAATTTTAAGGATTTGTGCTTCATCAAGGTAATCATTTATTTTATTTGGAAAGTGCGATAAATATGTAATAAGAATAACAGTTTCTATCGCACTTCTCAAAATAATTTTTGCTTCATTTATTTGATTTTCACATATTAATATATTAGCTGAGGTTGCATTAGAAATAATTTTTTTTATTAGAATATAGAAAACTAATAATTCTCTTGAATCATACTTAACAGTTTCGACAATTTTATCAAAATTATAAATCAATTTTCCCATTTCTTGATAAAATTTTTCTGTATCAATAATATTATTTCTATTAATCATAATTACAATTATTATACCTAAAAATATTTAATTAGTTTTGCAACAAATTTTAGTTATTGCATAAATCAAATTTCTTTCTCGATAAAATTCATTTAGCAGCCCTATATCCATAAGTAACGGGCTAGTTAGGTACATTATTTTATAAGGAGGAAGAATGAAAAGTCTTGAATCGAGAGTCGAGAATGTTCAAAAATTATTAGGAGAAGTTAGAGCATTGGTAAAAATATGTGCCCTAGCGACAGATTCCTGTATTACTGATAGCGATTTGCAGTTAAAGGATTCAACAGAGCTCTATATAGCATTGCGAAACATAAACTCATTGCTCATAAATATAGAGCATATCCTAGATAGTTAAAGAGTTTCAAAAAATTGAGCAAGGCTTATATTGAATGCTTTAGCCAATTTGAAGATTTTATCAATGCTCGTGTTTCTTTCTCCTCGCTCAACCATTCCGATAAAATTTGTAGAAAGCCCAATCTTTTCGGCTAATTCAGATTGAGTTAAATTATTCTTCTTTCTTAACTCTTGAATACGCGAACCAAAGATTTTTAAATTCTTTTTTGCTTCTTCAGAATTTCTATCAAAATCGTTCATGAAAGACACTATGATTGCTTACATATGTAAATAAAACAAACTCACCGTGTTATTTTGATTTTTTTGTTGTATATTGTTTCTAGAGGTGAACCAATGATTTTAAAAAAATTATCAATTTGTTTATTATTTCTTTCTGTATTTTTATTATGCAATTCTACAAAAGCAATAGAAGATAGTAATGGTTATGTCGGTATTCAAATGTACAAATTTAAGAAACCTCGTATAGCCAAAGAAATTACTATTATAAATGTCTTTCCAAATTCTCCTGCTTGGAATGTTGGAATAAGGACTGCAGATAGAATTCTTAAAGTAAATGATATTGATGTTTCAGATAAAGCATTGGATGAAGTACAAAAATTAATATCAGGAAAAGTTAATAGTAATGTAAAACTAACATTAAAAACGAGATATGGCATTAAAGATTTTGTAGTAACAAGAGCTGTATTTAATCCAAATAATAATTTGAGCTATCCTCAATGGAAAGAGTTTTGTGGAAATAAACAATCTGAACATGAGGCTTGCTTTATACATGAAGATGATGTTATCAAAAAATTCATTGAGTTTGGTTGCGGACCTTATTATGTAAGTACAATCGGTAGAAATCTTGCTCAACAGCGCTATACATTTGAAAATAATTTGTATTTATGTGGAAAAACAAAGGACACCGCAATGTGCTATATTCAACTTCGACAAAATATGCAAAATCAAATATTTGCAAATCAATCAATGCAACAGCAGGCTACACAAAATTTAATTCAAAATCTTAATAACGTAAACACAAATATTGAATTACAAAATATGAATCAAAATTTGTACAACATTAATAATAGCATTCAAATGTTGAGGTATTAATGAAAATAAAAATCTTATTAACTTTTATTTTATTTTTCTGTTGCAATCATTAACATCAGCTCAATTATTATATATTTATGAGCAAGAAAATTATGTCAACAATCTTCAACAACAAATGATAAATACCTCAGACCCAAGCATGAAAATTAGGCTTAATAATATGGTTTATTTTGCCTATCAGTTGACAGAGCAAAATAGAGCTTTATATAAGAAAGACCCAGTATTATACTTTATTCAAAGAGACCCATATATGCCACAAGCCAACATCAATAATCCTCAATATTATAAGGAAAGATTTGAAAGGCTTGATTTTCATTACGATAAAGAAGATATTATGTATAAATTAAGAAAATATTTGACAAATGAAGAAATGGCAGATTTAGCTAAAGAACTAAAATTCTATAAAAACCTTAGTTTTAAAGACAAGGAAATTGCTTGGATAGATATGAATTATAGGTATGGGAACTATTACGGGAAAGATTATTTAACGCTAATTATAAACGATTTATTAAAAGAAGAATTAATAACTAAAGATGATATTAAATTTATTGACTATATTGAAAAATATCAAACAATCAAAAAATTTGCCAGAACTTATAAAGTTCATTTAATTGCATTATTATCATTAATTTTCTTTATTACTATTGGTGGAATTTTTTATTTTAAAAAAAGGTTATAGATGATTATATATTTGGGTGATTTCATATTATAATATCTTCAGGAAAAGGTTGGTTTAATATGGTAGAAAAATCTGATGAAAAATATTATTTTGCTAAATGCAATCACCCATTAGATTTGCCCCTTCTTTAAGAGATTCTTTTGATTATGCAGACTATTCTCTTTACCCACAAGACTACCATGCAGTTTATATAACTCTTGATAAAGACAATGATACTTTGATATATGTTTGTTCTCAAATTGTCAATTTAGAAAAAACGCAATCTTGGGATTTTGTAGAAATAGCAAAAAACACGCATAAAGGTCTGTCAACTCCGACTTTTAAATTACAGCAATTTCGTAGAACCTATAGAACAAAAGATAGCCAAAGAACAGAAAATGCTATCTATAAAAGCATTTCTTCTATTAATACATTTATAAAAAAACAAACAAAAAAAGATATTAAAATTATTATAAATACAAAAAGTGGTTATCGTATTAATATTGACCCTCAAAAAACTTATACCATTTTTATTGATGAAAAAATTTTTAATAAAAAGTAATGTGTAAAAAATATTGTTATTACATAACTTTAGGTTATTTAAGTAAGGTTTAGGTCAGAGTTTGGTAATGTTCTTTTGGTTCAAGAACGTGATTTATATTGCGTTTAGGCTAATAATGAGAGTACACATCACCGGTGATGTTTAGATATTACAAAATCAAGAAAGGTATTTTCATGAAAGAATTTATCACAGCTTTTGATGACAGCTTTAAAACATCATCTAAAATTATCATTTCAGAATCTAACGGAAAATCATACTCTACACTAAAAAAATGTTTCATCAAAAGATTTTAAAGAAGCACTAAAACAACATTTTTTAGGTATTAAAAGACTAGGGGTTTCACCTGAAATTAAAGGACAAGAAGATTTAATTTTATTTGCAGGTATTGATATTGACGGTAAAGCGAAAAAAGATAGTAAAGAATTATCAACAGAAGAAAAATATCAAATTGCTTTAAACCTTCAAAAGGCATTTTTAGAAAAATATAAAATCAATACTCTAATTGAACAATCAAAGTCAAAAGGTTTTCATCTTTTTGTATTTTTTAAGAATCCGGCAAATAGAAATTTAATTCAAAAAATATTAGAAAATCTAGTAACCGAAGTAACCGACCGAACCATTACAAATGGAGATATTGAAATATTTCCTAAAGGTAAAAAAGGACTTGCTTTGAATCTTCCATACTTTGGATTATTTAAAAATAAAAATACAATTAATGAAAATTTTTATGAACTCAAAAAATCTTGCTTTGTTGAAGGCAAAAATATGGAAGCAATTAAAAATCCTTTAGAAAAAATTGAGACTTGCAAGAATAATAATCTTTCTACGCTCTTGTTTCTTGAATCATTAAAAGATTACCCCCTTTGTGTTACAAAAGCAGCATTAAATTGGACCGAAGGTGAAAGAAATTCTTTAACCCTTGCGATTGCTGGAGTATTAAAAAAGGTTTCAAAAGTATCTGTGGATGAAGCTATTGATATAATAACAAAAATTGTTGAATATAATAATGACAAAGAACTTTCAAGCAGAATTGCAACTATTGAATCAACTTATGCAAACGATAATAAAGATATTGCCGCATGTTCTATTATGAATGGTAGTAATAAAAATTTAGTATTAAGCCAAATTTTTTGCCAAACACATTGCAGTAATATTAAAACATTACCTTCTATAAAAGCACAAGTTAGGGCCATTCAAACAACTAAAGATATTAAGGGAGTTTATCAAAAAGATAAAATTGCAGAATTGATTATTTCAGAATTATTAAATCTTGGCAAGTTATATAAAGCAAACAATTTGTATTATATCTTTTTAAAAAAAGATAAAAGATTAATTTGTATATCAGATGAGCCACTTGAATTAAAAGCTCTGTTTACAAAATGGGGAATAAATGCTTCTGAAAATCTATATAAATATATTTTAAATGAACTTTATGTATATTGTATAAGCCATACAGAACAAGTTAATATTCATAGATTTGCATATTTTAATCCTAAGACATTTTTCTTATATCTATATAATGGTAAAAAAGAAATTTTAAAAATTTCATCAAACAAAATTGAAATTATTGAGAACGGAGATGACGGAGTTATGTTTATGGAACTCAATAATTATGACCCCTTTAAAATAGTTGAATTTGACAACAAAATTGATTATGTAGAGAAATATCTTACAGATAACTTAAATATTGATAAAGACGCAAGTATGTTAAATCTAAAAACACAAAACACTTTGGCTAAAATTTGGTTTTATAGTTTATTCTTTGAATCAATATTAAAAACAAAACCTATTTTTGCGGCAATTGGAAATAAAGGTAGTGGGAAAACAACATTTCTTAGACGTGTTGGACAAATTCTTTTTGGCAAAAAGTTTGATGTTACATCTGTTGGAAATGATTGCAAAGATATAGATACAATTATTACAAATAATTACTATGTTGTAATTGATAATTTGGATAACCCAACAAAAGCTCTAAATGATACACTGGCAAGAATTGCAACGGGTCAAGTTATAAAAAAGAGAAAACTTTTTACAACAAATGTTGAACTAGAATTTGAAGTAAAATGCTTTGTTGCTCTTACATCCAGAACACCGCAATTTACAAGAGATGATGTTGCTGATAGATTGATTTGTATTTACTTGGAACGCTTTGGATTATTCCAGGATGAAAATAATTTATGCAAAAAAGTAATGGATAATAGAGATAAAATTTTTAGTTTTATTGTTGCCAAACTTCAAAAGATTATAAAAAAGCTTGAAAATAAGCAAAATGAAGAATACAAAGTCGATTTCAGAATGGCAGATTTTGCGGTATTTGCACTAAAAATTGCTGAAAACAAACGAGAGCAAACAGAATTGGAAAAAATCTTTGCAACAATGATTAAAATTCAAAATGAGTTTACTCTTAGAGATGATGTCTTATATCTTATTTTAAAAGAATTTGTCAAAAATACTGACAACAAAGGAAAACGCTTTACTCCGGCACAATTATATAAAAAATTTAAGGAAAAAGCAGACGAAATGGGATTGCTAAAATCTTTTGAAATCGTTTATAAAAATCCAAAATCTGTTAGTACAAGACTTCGAAATATTAAAGATAATATTTCAGATGAAATCTTGATGAATTACGAAAAAGGTCATAGTAACCAATTCTATTACTCATTTGAATTAGTTGATGATTCTGAATATCAGGATTCGTTGATTTAAGGGGGGCTGTGATGAAATTACTAAAAGTGGAAGATATTGCAGAACTTTTTCAAACATCAACAAGTACAATATATCGCTGGGTGCACAAACGGGAAATTCCGTTTGTAAAACTCGGAGGTAAATTAAGATTCTCACTAGATGAAATTCAAGAGTATATAAAACAAAATTCTGTTAGCATTTCTTAGTCAAAGTGCTTACAGAACGTACACTACACGATATTATAAAATAAAAGGTGGTAAAAAATTATGGCTAAAGTAAGAAAAAATAAACGAGCAAATTACTGGGAGGTCGATTATCTAGACCTTTTTAGGAAAAGAAAAGTTAAGGGTGGGTTCAAAACAAAAGTTGAAGCCGAAAACTTTATGGTAGATATTTTATCAAAAGTCCAAACAGGTACAGCATCTGGAGATTGCAAAATGACTTTCAAAGAAGCATCCGAAATTTTTATGCGATTACATGCCAGCAAAAAATGTAAGCCAAATACAGAACACGGTTACAAGGGTTACTTGAAAAATCATTTAATTCCTTATTTCGGGAATTTAAAACTTTGTGAAATTACACCACTTGCAATAAATGAATTTATCGCACAAGAACTTGAAACAGGACGTAGAAATTCAACAGTAAACAAATACAAAAAACTTATGAGTCAAATTTTTAGCTTTATGATTGATAATGATGTCGTAGTTAAAAATCCACTTGCTCGCATAAAATCATTGAAAGAAGAACGAAACGAGGAAATCCGCTTATTATCAACTCAAGAAGTTCAAATTTTGTTATCAAAAACAAAGGAGATTTACCCTGATTTTTACCCATTGCTTTTTACTGCAATATTTACCGGTATGAGACAGGGTGAATTAATGGGCTTAACTTGGGATTCAATAAATTGGGTTACAAGAAAAATCACAGTCGATAAAAACTTTACTCACGGTCGTGTTGGAACACCTAAAACGGGTAAAACAAGAAAAGTCGATATGTCTTTAGAACTTGTAAAAATTCTTAAAGAGTGGAGATTGGCTTGCCCTAAAGGTGACCACAACCTTGTTTTTCCGAATAGCGATGGTGGTTATCAAGACGCTAATAATATGATTAAGAGAAGATTTAAACCTGCATTGAATCGTGCTGGTATAAATCATTTAAGATTTCAAGATTTAAGACACACATACGCAAGTCTTTTGCTTGCAAAAGGTATTCAGATGAAATATGTTCAACACCAACTCGGACATAGTTCAATCAAAATGACAATGGATTTATATACTCATTTGCTACCAGAAGTTAATGAACAATGCGTTAATTTGCTTGATAATATCATTGATAAAGTAACAATATCAGATACTAGAAAATTTGGTACCTAGTTATTTTGTTTAATCGTTCATTATGCAATTTTAAAATTTCATTACAGGATTTTGATAATACCCAAAGATGATGACAAATTTCATAATCAAATAGGTTTTTATTTTTAATACTTCTTTTTACAAGCATATCTAAAACTTTTTCATATTCTTTGGGATACAAATTTACAATTTCCATTTCTATTGTTCTTGGTATTACTGCAGATGCAATTAAATTGTTCTCAATTAAGGCATCAATAATTTTATTATTTTGTTTTGAATATGCATATGATGTGATACCGGCCAACAAATCTGCCAATTGAATGGCTGATTCAAGTCTAGAATTCGCAGATTTAAGCTCCTTTGTAATAAAAACTCTAAATTTACGATTAAAAACTGGGCTTTTAAATTCAATTTTACGACCTATAAAACCATCAAAAATTTCTTTATGGGCATCCATTATCTTTGAATCATCATAAATTGGTTCTACTTCCTCAAACTTTTCGGTCATAAAGCCACATAATGTTAAAAAAGCCGTTGTTGTTAAATCTAAGGTATATTTATCTGTTGGGGTATTACCAGATAAACTTTGTAATTCATCTTCAATAACTTTTTTATTTAAAGAAATAAAAGTATATATATTTTCTTCTATGGTTCTTTTTGATTTTCTTTGAATAGATAAATTCGGTAACATCTTATTTGCAAATTTTTGAAACTCTAGATATTTATTTTCCTGTGTCATGACATTTTCAAAATTTAATAATAATGGAGTTTTCTTTAAATTACCTAACAGAGCATAAATTTTGTACGCTATAAATAAATGAAAATTTGCAGCATAAAAATAAGAATTAACATTTGCAATAACGGGTTCAAACATGTACTCAAAAAATTTTGCACATAAAGCAAATTTTTTATCAAAAACAACAATTCCTGAACAATCTTTAAGTAAATCAATAACAAATAAACAAAATTCTTCACATTTTGAAGATTTAGAATAATTCTTAAATTTTAATTCCTGTGCTTGAGTTGGAAAATTAGCTCTAATAATACTAATAATTTCATCAGCTCTTTTATTATCAAGTCCTACAGCAGCATAAGTAAATACAGTTTGGTCTTGATTTAATAAATTTGTTCCTGTAAAACCAGATTCATCAAAATAAACTTTCTGAGACATTTAAAACTCCTTGACAATTTAAATTTGTAGTAATTTTGTAGTATTTTCAAAAATAGGCACAAAAAATACGCCCGGCGCGATTCGAACGCGCGACCCTCTGCTTAGAAGGCAGATGCTCTATCCAGCTGAGCTACGGACGCATAAGTTATGTTTATTTAATTGTCAATTTTTCGATTTTTGTGCCCGTATGACCCACCGCTTAGAAGGCAGATGCTCTATCCAGCTGAGCTACAGACGCACATCTTGTTTTTATTTAACTTTTTGAGAATTGACTTCTCGTGTAATTATTCTATCACACAAAATTTTTCCATGCAACCTTAAAATTTTTAAGGTATAATTTTTTTATGAAAAAGAGAGGAAATTTTTATGTTAAAAGGTAACGAAATTAGACAATTATATCTAGATTTTTTCAAAAACAAACATCAACACACAGTTGTTGAAAGTTCATCACTTGTTCCTGACAATCCGACTGTACTTCTTACTACTGCCGGTATGTTACAATTTTTACCAATATTTTTAGGTATCGTTAAATCACCTTACGACCCTGCTCGTGCAACTTCTTGCCAAAAATGTGCTCGTGCCGGTGGTAAAGACTCTGATATCGAAAATGTTGGTCGTACTCCACGCCACCATACATTCTTTGAAATGTTAGGAAACTTTTCTTTTGGAGATTATTACAAAAAAGAAATTATTCCTTGGGCATGGGATTTTGTTACAAATGTTTTAAAATTAGATAAAGATAGACTTTGGATTACAATCTTTGAAACAGATGATGAAGCCTATGATATCTGGCGCAGTGTAGGCGTTGCACCAGACAGAATTAAACGTAAAGGTAAAAAAGACAACTTCTGGGGTCCTCCAGGGGCATCTGGTTCTTGTGGTCCATGTTCTGAAATTCATTATGACTTGGGCGAACAATTCAAATGTTCAGAAGATTGCGGTATCGATACTTGCGAATGCGACCGCTGGGTTGAAATTTGGAATTTAGTATTCACAGAACTTTACCAAGATGAAGAAGGTAACCAATCTCCTCTAGAATCAAAGAATGTTGATACTGGTATGGGGCTTGAACGTATTGCAATGGTTTGTCAAGGTGTAACCTCAACATTTGAAACTGATTTACTTCGTCCAATTCTTGATAAAGTTGTTGAAATGAGTGGTGTTGAATACAAAAAATCAGAAAAGACAGATGTTTCTTTAAGAATTATCACTGACCACGCTCGTTGCGTAACTTTCTTAATCAATGATGGCGTTATACCGGGAAATGAAGGTCGAAGTTATGTACTACGTATGATTTTACGTCGTGCCCTACGTCATGGAAAAATTCTTGGTATGGAACTTCCATTCCTTCACAAATTAGTTGACGTAGTAATCGAAAATTACGGTGAAGCTTATCCAGATTTAGTTAAAAACAAATCTAAAATTGTTGACACAATCCTAAAAGAAGAAGAACGCTTCAATAAAACTCTTGATAGAGGTTATAAATTATTAAACGAATTTATCGATAACAAAAAAGATATTGATGGAGAAAACGCATTCAAGCTTTATGACACATACGGTTTTCCATTTGAATTAACAAAAGAAATTGCAGAAGAAAACGGCTTAAAAGCTGATGAAGAAGGCTTCAAGGTCGCAATGAAGGAACAAAAAGACCGTGCGAAAGCTGCAACACAAAAGATTTCTGTAACAGGGGACATCAAGTATGCAAAAGTTGAAGAAAAAGTTGGGGCAACAGATTTTGTTGGTTACAATGATTTAGAATGTGATGCTAAAATCCTTGAAACACTAGATGGTGAAGGCTACATTGATGTTGTACTTGACAAAACTCCATTCTACGCAGAATGTGGGGGTCAAGTTGGAGACTCTGGAGTAATTGAAAGCGATAGCGTTAAACTTAATGTTTTGACAACATTTAAAGTAAACAAATTATTCGTTCACCGTTGCGAACTTGTAAACGGTGAAATCGAAATCGGTTCAACTGTTCACGCTTGCATTGATAAAGAACGCAGAGGACAAATCAAAGTTCACCACACATCTGCCCACTTACTTCAATCAGCTTTACAACACGTATTATCAGGTGATGTTCATCAAGCTGGTTCACAAGTTGAAGAAGACAGAATGAGATTTGACTTCACATTCGATAGAGCAATGACAGACAAAGAAATTCAAAAAGCTGAAGACTTAATGAACGAATGGATTTCTGAAGATATTGACGTAACAACAAAAATTATGAATATTGACGAAGCTCGTCAAACAGGTGCAATGGCTTTATTTGGCGAAAAATACGAAGACGAAGTAAGAGTTGTATCAATCGGAGATATTTCAAAAGAATTCTGCGCAGGTTGCCACGCATCACGCACAGGTCAGTTAAGACTTGCTAAAATTGTTTCTGAATCAGCAATTGCAGCAGGTACAAGACGTATTGAAGTAGTTGTTGCAAAATCTGCTCTTAAATATTTATCAGATAAAGCAAACGCTATGGATAAATTAGCTTCTAAATTCAAAGCTCATTATGATGAAGTTGAAGCACGTGTTGACAAAATTCAAGAAGAAAATAAAGAACTTCAAAAAGAATTAACGACATTGAAATCAGCACAAGCAAAAGACAAATTCAAAGAATTTGCATCAAAAGCTCTTGATATTGCTGATGGCAAATTGTTCATTCAAAAAATGGAACAACTTGATTCAAACGCATTAAAAGAAGGCGTTGAAATGCTTGCAAACAAATTAGGTAATTCCATTATCGCAGTTGTTGCAGGCACATCAATCTTTGTTAAAGTTTCTGATAACTTTGTAGCAAAAGGTGTAAACGCTGGAAACATCGTTAAAGAAATTGCAACTGCAACAGGAGGTAAAGGTGGAGGACGTCCACAATTTGCTCAAGGTGCGGTAAAAGATGTATCAAAAGTTGATGCAATTTTAGCAAAAATAGAAAACGATTTAAAATAATAATGTAGGTTGGTTTTACCAAGTCTACAAAATAAAAAGAGAGGCGAAGCCTACGGCTTCGCCTCTCTTTTTATTTCCTTTTACAAATCAACACATTTTCTTGACAATATGTTAGCTGTGCCTTACAATTATCAGTGGCAAAAATCTATTACAGAGGAATTTCAATGATATTTGCAGAAAAAAAAATCACGTTAGATAAATTACAAGTTGGTAAAGATGCAATGATTGCATCAGTTGATTGCGCTGACAAAGCCTTAAGACAACATATTTTGGATATGGGACTTATCCCTGGGGTAGAGGTTACATTAGTAAAAACAGCACCTCTTGGAGATCCTTTAGAAATTAGATTACGAGGTTACGAATTAACACTTAGAAAAAAAGATGCTTCAAAAATTCAAATAAAAGATATTCACGAAGCGCATAATTCACCTCGTAAAAACAAAGTTTTCAAAGAAATTGAACACTCACAAAAAGGTGAAAAAATTGTTTATACAACAAAAAAGAATAAAAACGCAAAACCTAAATCAAAATTAGTTTTCGCACTTGCAGGTAACCAAAACTGCGGTAAGACAACGTTATACAACAAGTTAACTGGTTCAAATCAACACGTTGGAAACTTTCCTGGTGTTACAGTTGATAGAACTTATGGACATCTTGTAGGGTACAAAGAGGTTACAATTACTGACCTTCCTGGAATTTATTCACTTTCCCCATACAGTAACGAAGAGATTGTTACTCGTAACTTTATACTTGATGAAAAACCAGACGGCATTATTAATATTGTTGATGCGACAAATATTGAAAGAAATTTATTATTAACAATGCAATTGATAGAATTGAATGTTCCAATGGTAATTGCGTTAAATATGATGGACGAGGTTTACAAAAACGGTGGAAACATTGATGTAAACGGCATGGAAGCAATGTTGGGTGTACCTGTAATTCCTATTTCAGCATCAAAAGGTGAAGGTATTGCAGAACTTGTTGAACACGCAATAAATGTGGCAAAATACCAAGAATATCCAGGAAGAATAGATTTTTGCGAAGCTGAACCTGACGAAAAAGGCGCAGTGCATAGATGTATTCACGCAATTAGCCACTTGATTGAAGACCATGCAACGGAGGTTAATATTCCTCTACGTTTTGCTGCTACAAAACTTGTAGAGAGAGACCCTTTAATTCTAAAATCACTGGATTTACCTAAAAATGATATTAAAGCTTTGAACGATTTAATTTCGCAAATGGAAAAAGAGAGAGGTCTTGATAACGCTGCTGCTCTTGCGGATATGAGATTTTCTTTTATTGAAAAACTTTCAAATGAATTTGTTCACAAACCAGTAGGTGAAACAATTGGCGATAAATTTTCAAGACGTTTAGACAAAGTTTTAACAGGTAAATACACGGCAATATTAGCATTCCTTGCGATTATGGCAGGAATTTTTTACCTAACATTTGGACCTGTAGGAACATTTTTATCAGAAGTAATGCAATTCTGCATTATGGAAGTTACAGATTTTACTGACAGTATGCTAACCTTGTATGGCTTAAATCCGGTCGTACATTCATTAATTATTAACGGTATTTTTGCAGGTGTTGGAGCTGTATTGAGTTTCTTACCTGTAATCATAGTTCTGTTCTTCTTCCTATCAATCCTTGAAGATAGTGGCTATATGGCACGTGTAGCATTTGTTATGGATAAAATTTTGAGAAAAATTGGTTTGTCTGGTAGAAGTTTTGTTCCTATGTTAATCGGTTTTGGTTGCTCAGTTCCTGCGATTATGTCAACAAGAACTTTACCTTCTGAAAGAGACAGAAAAATGACAATTTTCTTAACTCCGTTTATGAGTTGTTCAGCAAAATTGCCTATCTACGTTTTATTTACAGCTGCATTTTTCGCTAAAAACCAAGTACAAGTCATATTAAGTTTATATTTTATAGGAATTATCGTCGGTATAATTTTTGCATACATAATGAAATATACCTTCTTTAAAGGTGAACCTGTTCCATTCGTAATGGAATTACCAAATTACAGAATGCCAGATGCGTTGAATGTTTATAGATTAATTTATTCAAAAGCCAAAGACTTTGTTACAAAAGCTTTTACAGTAATCTTCTACGCAACAATTATAATTTGGTTCTTACAAACATTTGATGCAAAATTGAATTTAGTAACAGATTCAGCACAAAGCTTATTAGCAATGTTAGGTAACTTTGTAACACCAGTGTTTGAGCCTTTAGGTATAAGCGATTGGAGAATATCAACAGCATTCTTAACTGGTTTTATGGCAAAAGAAAACGTTGTAAGCACATTGACAGTATTGTTAAACGGTGATTTGGATAAATTACCAATGTTGTTCACACCATTAACTGCCTTTGTATTCTTGGTATTTTCATTATTATACACACCTTGTATCGCTGCAATTGCAACAGTAAAAAGAGAATTGGGTAATTGGTACGCAGTTCTTGTCGTAGCCGTTCAATGCGCAATTGCATGGTTTGTAGCATACATTGTTTACTTAATTGGAAATATGATTATAAAATAATGAGTTGTGAATATGAGTTCTACTCACTACTCACCAATTAAATACCAGAGCCTTTGATTTCAATATGTTTCAATCTTTGTTCAATCTTTCTGTACCATTGAAGAGGTTCTTGGTACAAAGTATCATACTCTTGAAGCTTACCTTCAGAAATTTCTTTGAACTGATTATCACAAGCTTTTGTTAAAACGTTAGCTAAGTATTGTGTATATTCTTTTCTATCAACTTTCGCATCTTCAAGAACAATTGGTTCTTGAAAATCAACTAAAACTTCTGGTTTATTAGCTCTCAAAAACATATAATTTACTGCAATTGGAACTAAATTAACTTTGCCAAACTTCTTAACAGCATTTTGTGCAATGTAAGTTATACCTGTTTGAAATTCAATAGGTCTGTAATTAGGAGGCATAATAATACCTTGTGGAAAAATATACAAGAAATTATTCAAATCACCAACTGTTTCTGCCGCAAATTTAAGAGCAGGCATTGATGATTGCGCAGATTTCTTATTAACAGAAAACGCCCCACAACGTCTCAATAATGGGAAACGATTAAGTTCTTCTACCATAATACGAATTTCTTTTTTAAATATTCTTCTGCAAAGATTATAACCTACAAGACCGTCCCACCAATTTGTATGAGGCGCAAACAAAATTGTAGGTGCAGATGTATCTCTGTTAAAAACTTTATCTGCATTCTTATATCTAAGAGCGAAAAATCTATTTTCAATCATGTGAAAAAAAACATAATCTGCAACCCATAACCAAAAAGCATTTGTTTTTGGAGGTGTAAATTTTTCGTCTTTATTTCTTAATTTCGTAGGTGGTACTTGCTCGTATAAATTTTCCATATTATGACTATAATACAACATTTTTAAAAATAAAGCAGAAACGTAAAGAAATCTCTTAAAAAATGTTAACAATGTACTTTTTTATATTGTTTATAAAACATGTTTAAAATACGATAAAAACATAGGAAATGGAGTGAATATCTCCAGCTGTGCCGCAGCCGTAAAAGCCGGAATGCTATAAAATCGCCAATCTTCGAGCAAAGTAAGGCATTTATACTTTTTACCCTCAGTTTGAGTATGAGTTTTTACCCTAATTGTCGAATTTTGGCACACCCAATGTTAGTCTTAATGGAAGTGTTTGAAAAATTATGGGTACACCATTAGCAGTACAAACAAATAAAGCATCAGGAGGTTTGTGTCCTCACGGATTACCGCCAGGAGCATGTCCAATTTGCTCAGGAGGTATGGGAACTGGTTCTGCAAAGAAAGCAGACTTCAGCGCAAAACCTGGTGAAATGAGTTGGAATGAGTGCGCTGCAATTGGTGCAATGCTTCGAGCTCAAAAGCTAAGAGCCCAACAAAATGAACAAGCATATCAAAACAGACTTATGACTCTCGCAAAATTTGAAGCAACCATGATGAACGTATCACAAAAGCTTTCTGCAATGGCAGCAAAATTAGCACAAGCCCAATCAATATTAGCAAAACCCGCACAGGTCTTATTAAACAAAGTTTTAATTCCAACCACAAATTTCGTAAAAAATTTACCTGCAAACATTATGCAAGCCACAGGTAAGTTTTTTAACAAAGTATTTGATATACAAGACAAAATAACAGCAATGTTTGGAGAACTCAAAGCCTCTATAGAAAAGAAAGTCTCCGACAGACTCCAAGATGCAAAAAAGAAAGTCTTCTCGTTATTCGGAATATTTGAACCAAAAGAAGTTGAGGAAGAAAAGAAGGTAGAAACCTCTAAGCGAACCTTTGAAGCACGAACCTTCTTACACGACGTTTACAACAAGATAACGAGAGTATTCCAAAGTTATGACGATATGAAACAGGAAGAAAAAATTGATTCAACCGATTAGATACACAACAGAAAGAATAGTAAAAGAATTTACGCCGAAGGCATACAAACCGTGTGAAATGCCTACAGCTACTCGTCCTTTTGCTCTTTTTGACCAAGATAAAATCGACTGTTTCGTTCGCAACAAAGAAATGGCAATTCCAAGATTAGCAAGACTCGTTGATAATGCTAAATCAGAAGAAGAAAAAACTGAATGTATCTTTATTGCAGACCAAATGGCAGAAGCAGGGACAAAAAATATGGGCTCTTTATACTACAGAATGTCAAAATTCAACGACGATAAATCCCCAAATGTTCAAACCTTCTTATCTGGTTTTTACAGAAAAACACTTAATCCAGATGCCTTTGGTCCACTAGTAAAAACCATGATGGATAACATTAAAACTCCACATAAAAATATTTCTTATGATCCAAACGAAGAAGTAGGTGGTGCAGTTATTGAATACATAAGAGACGCATTTCAAAAACAATTCAAAAAATAATAGGTAGATTAAATATATAAAGGAAGGAAAAATGAAAGTAAACGCAATCAAAAGCTCAATGCTTTTAAAATCAAGACAAAACTTGATGTTTGGTAACACTCCAAAAATCACATTTTCAAGTGGAGTTAACCTAAACCAACCTGCAACAGATGTTTTTCAAAAATCTGAAAAACTAGCAGAAAAACCTGCAGTAGTGGCAGAACAACCAAAACAACAAGAAGACAAATTTGAATTACCAAAAGATAGAGTATTCAAAAAACCTATCATGTCTACAAAAGAAAAGCCATATTGCCAGTTCGACAATGACAAAGTAAACTTATTTGTAAATGCTAGAGAAAAAGCAATCCCTGCACTTGCAGAAATGCTAAACAATGCAAAAGATGAAGCTGAAATCTGCGAAGGTCTATACATTGCAAACTCAATGGCAATGGAAAACGTTAAAGGCGTTGACAAAATGTACTACGGCACTTTCTCAAAATTTAACGAAAACCGTTCACCAAACGTTCAATCATTATTATCAGGAGTATACAGAAGAATATTAGTTCCTGATACATTTGGACCACTTGTAAAAATGTTAGCAGATAACATTAAAGAACCTCCTGTAAACCCACCATTTGATCCAAATGAATCTATCGGCGGTGCAATTTTAGAACTTATCAAAGCTCCTAAAATTAATCCTCTATAACAAAAAAGCGAGAAGCTATAATTTATATGTACTAATTAAAAGAGTGCGATTTGTTTTCAACAAATCGCACTCTTCATTATAAAAAAATTTTTAACCTTCTTCTCTCAACATTTCAAGATTTTCTTTAGCTGTTTCATTTTCTGGGTCTCGTTTAAGAATTGACTCATACATTTCAATAGCATCAGAAATAGCACCTTGACTTTCATAAATTAATGCAAGCTGGTGTCTTGCCCCGATATGATCAGGGTCTAATTGGATAACTTTACGTAGAGAAGCAATTTCGTTTTCTGTATCTCTTTGTCTCGCATATAATTTAGCTAATCTATAATGAGCATACGAATTTTCATTATCATATTTAATAGCTTTCAACAAAGCAATTTTTTCTTCGTAAATATTTTCGATAACTTCATAACACTCAGATAAACAAATATAACATTCTGGTTGAACAGGATCTAATTCTAGAGATTTTCTCAATTGATTAATTGCTTCATTATAACTCTTGATATGCATATTTACTTTACCTAATTGGAAGTAAATTTGCGGATTTGACTCATTGTATTGAATTGCAAGAGGAAATAATTTAAAGCATTCTGTATACTCACCTTCTTCAAACAAATCCATTGCCCATTGAATATATAGATTACTCATATCAGAATGAACAAGAGCAACTTCACGAGGTGGAACTAAATCCAAGATTTCCTTATATGTTGTAACCGCATTTGTATATTGTTTTTCATCAATGTATGCTTGCGCAATTATTTTTCTAATTTCAACATTTTCTGGATTATTCTCTGCTAAGATTAATAAATAATCCAAACCTTTATTAAATTCACCTTTTAAAATGTAGATTTTTGCAATAAGAGCTTTTGTAGACACTTTATCAGCAAATGGGTGTTCTAACATTCTATCTGCGTATTCTAAAGCTTCATCATAATTTTTAAGAGCATAATAGATATTTACAAGATTTTGTAATAATAATAAAGAGAAGTTATCATCTTGAATACTCATCAATAACTCTTTACATAAATTTGTTGCATTTTCAAAATCTTTAGTCTTGATATAAAGTTCAATAAGTTTTTTGTTTACTTCCATATCTTCTGGGTAAACTTCTTTTATGCTAAACAATTCCTCAAAAGCTTCACTATATTCTTCTAAATCAGTATGTAATCCTGCCAAAATCAATTTTACTTTTAGCAATTCGGCATTACTGTCAACAAAATTTTCAAATTTTTTGTACATTTTTATAGCAGAAATTTTTTGATTTTGAGCAAGATATATATCTGCCAATTCTCTAATTGCAATACTATTATCAGGGTCTAAATCTAGAATTAATTTATACTCATTAACAGCTTTTGATGTTTGATTAATTTTTCTATAACATTTTGCAAGCAAAACATGCATTGCAATATTGTCTTTATTTCTTTCTAAGATTTGTAGAATAGCACTTATAGCATCGTAAATTTTATCTCTTGCATAGAAAGTTTTTGCCAAATACTCTCTGATTTCGATTGCATCTGGTTGAGTTTTCAAATATTCAAGAGAAACATTTTCTACAATTTCATATTTTCTTTGTCTATAAAGCATTTCAATCTGCTTTAACATATCTTCCAAGCTAATTTGTAACTCTTTTTTCTTTGCCGGTTGGGTAAAAGAGATTAGCAAATACGAAAGATATATTATAAATGATACAGAAATTGCGATTATAATAAATACAACAGTATTAGTCATATAAAATCCTTTTTGTTGACTTAATTGAAAATTTTAAAATTAGTAAACTATTTTACTTTTCTTAAAAAATCATTATAGTATATTATATGCGAAAATTTTTGTTATGTCTACTAATACTAACAATATCTATGTCATTTGGAGTAGTTTATGCAGAAGATGTAGATTGGAGCACTATAGGCAATCCTGATAACGCTTGGGACGGTCAAAAACCTATTACAAACAAGGAGTTTGAAGAGGTTGTATCGGAATTAGAAAAACAAAAAAACAAGAATAAACGTGGCGGTCAAAAACCAATGAAGGGTATGGACTTAAATCGTTCTGGTAGCGATGCAGAGCTTTTGACTAATATCAATACGGCACTTCCACTATTGAATTTACCAGTACCAGTTTATATTAACGGACAAATTCTTATTCCTGGTCATTATAAAGTTGTAGGAGAAAAAGAAAACAACAAGGTTTATCTAAAATTTTATCAAGGTCATTCAATGCTAGCTAAGATAGAGGCTTACGAAACAGAAGATGATTTTGGTTCAGAAGATATTTATTTTCTAAAATACGAAGAATTACCAAATCATCAACTAAAAATTATGTTTGGCTCTATGGAATTTAATGCGTTTACTTTTGTTACTTATTTGAACAATTAACTTTTAAAAACTACTTTAAGTGTTATTATTGATTTATGGATTACAGTATTTTACTAAACCCAATTTTAATATCAGTAATCATACTTTGTACTTTATGCTTATGCAAGGTTAATGTTATTTTGTCCATAATATTGTCAACAATCGTTGCCGGAACGCTTTCACATTTCAGCTTTACAAAAACAATGAACTTGTTTATAAGCGGAATGGGTGCAAACTCTGAAACAGCGTTGTCATACATTTTATTGGGAACTTTTGCCGCTGCAATCACAACTACCGGATTGGCAAAACTTCTTTCAAAATCATTAGAAAAAATTATTAATGGTAAAAAAAGATACTTAGTATTGGTTATTATTCTTATGGCAATTGCCTCTCAAAACTTAATCCCAATACACATTGCCTTCATTCCAATCTTAATTCCACCTTTATTGTCTTTAATGAACAAGCTGAGAATTGATAGAAGAATGATAGCTTCAGCCTTAGCATTCGGCTTAAAAATGCCATATATCGTTATTCCAGCCGGCTTCGGTCTTATCTTTCAAGGCTTAATTGCAGATTATATGACAAAAAGCGGTATTCCTGTAACGATGAAACAAGTTTGGCACGTAAACTGGTTTTTAGGTTTGGCAATGCTTATTGGATTATTGATTGCGATTTTTGTAAGCTACAGAAAACCTAGAGACTACAAAGATTTAGCAATAGTTCCGACTGACGAAAGCTTTTTAACAGAAGAAGATGTTGTTTTTAATAAAAAACACCTAATGGTTATCATAGCTGCCATTGCGACCTTGTTAATTCAATTAATAACAGGTTCGTTACCTTTAGGTGCTGTTATTGGTTTAACAATCATTTTCGCAACTGGCGTAGTCGACCACAAAAAATCAGACGATTTATTCAATCAAGGTATTTTACTTATGGGAAACATTGCCTTTGTAATGCTTATTGCGGCAGGATTTGCACTAGTATTGCAAGAAGGCGGAGGAATTGAAACTCTAATTAATTCAGTTGCTCCATATTTAGAAGGAAACAAGTTCTTTGCAGCATTTTCAATGCTATTAATCGGATTGTTTATTTCTATGGGAATTGGAACTTCATTTGGTACTATTCCTATTTTAACCGTTCTATTTGTTCCTATC
>CAKUXM010000005.1 GCA_934700335.1 uncultured Candidatus Melainabacteria bacterium
GAAGGTAATTATTAATATCCTCGTTAAATTCAAAGAAAAGTGTAAAAAGTGTGTTAGTCTGCCACCTACAAGGTGGCTTTTCCTTTTTTAGTGGTATTTTATATTTAATGATTTTCTTTCAAAAAGTCAATTAATTCTTTTATTGAATAATTATCATTTATGATAAATAATCTTTTACCCGTAGCTTTTTCAACATCTTCAACTGTGTTTCCGTCTAAAAAAGTATGCGTAAATGCCTTTAACATAATAGCTGAAATTATTGCATAATCAGCATCTTCGTCTTTTATTGTGTTAATCAAGTCTTGAGAAGTTATCAATCCTGCAACGGTAATTGTATTTCCCCAATAAGTTGATTTTACTGGGGTAACCTTTGTTTCAAAGTTTTCTATTTTGTTTAAGACTTCTGATATTTCATCGAATGCTATTTTTGCAGCGTAAGATGTTGCAAAAATCACTTTCAATGGTTTTTTGATTTTTTTAGGTAATTTTAATTTATAGAAATTATCTAATAAATATCTCAATGAACCTACACCGTCGTCTAATTGTGAAAAGTTTCCATAATATTTAGTATCAGGAATAGGTTTGTTCGCCAAAATAAAGAATTCATCTGAACAGCAAACTTTTTTATATTTTGAAGAAATTTCAATAGTTTTTTCTGCAACCTCTTTTGTTACTGGTTTTAGTTCTTTCGTTCTAAATTGAGTCAAACCTACAGGAACGATTGCGACAGAAAGAATAATATCTTTAAATTTAGACAAGTCAGAAAGAGTTCTTTCCAATTCTGAGCCATCGTTGTATTCTGGGCAAAGAACAATTTGGCAATGGATAGGAATTTGACATTTTTTTAGCCATTTCAAGTCATTCATAATATTTGCCGCATTTGGGTTTCTTAGCATTTTAACTCTTAATTCTGGATTTGTTGTTTGAACTGAAACATACAAAGGACCAAGCATAAGTTTTGAAATACGTTCTCTGTCTTCGTCTTTAAGGTTTGTCATTGTAATATAAGTACCTTGAAGATATGAAAGGCGATAATCGTCATCTTTTATGTATAATGTTTCTCTCAAACCTTTTGGTTGCTGGTCAACAAAGCAAAAAATACATTTGTTTAGGCAAGGCTTAATTTTATCAAATACGGCGCTTTCAAAGATTAACCCTAAATCTTCATCAAAATCTTTTTCTAATTCGATTTCTTCGTATTCTCCATTTTGTTTTTTTATTAAAATAGTTAATTCTTCTGCTTTTGTGTAAAAGTTGTAATCAATAGAATCTTTTAATTCTATTCCGTCAATGCTAATAAGCTCATCTCCTTCAACGATTTCAAGCTCTTCAGCTATTGAGTTTTCTTTTATACCACTAATTTTTGCCATTTTCTTTTTCCAAACTTTCGATAAATTCTATAAAATTATCATATTGTTTAATAGTATTATCTAACACAACTTTACCATAGAACGTATTTGGAGTGTAGTCATCGTTTAAAATGTTTTCGGCTTGGAACTTGTGTTCCATTGCCATAGATTTTATGTTGAATAATAAGTCTGCAACTTCTTTTCTATCAAGAAATGAGGCACAAGAAATTTTTATGTTTGCATTTGCAAAAAATTGTACTGGATTTTTAGAAATTGGTATAAGAATTAGTTTTTTTAATTCTTCTCTACCAGCTTGTGTAATTGTGTAGTATCCATACTGTTTACCACCTTCAGAAAGTGATTTTCTTGATTCAATAAAGCCTCTTTCTTCTAGAATTTTAAGAGCAGGTTTTATAGAGCCAAAACTAGGGTTCATATAGGCTCTAAAATAATCCTTGATATATTTTGAAATTTTGTACATTGTAAGTTCTCTTTTTGTTAGAACGAACAATATTAATAAATTTATCATTCTTTAAATTTATCACAAAATACTTTATATGTGTACAAATTATGATTTTTAATATAAAATGTTTGCTATGGAAATGATTGAAAAAGAAAAGATTAAAGAAATAGTAAAAGTAAATGAATTAAAACATTTGGCTGTAATTATGGACGGCAACAGACGTTGGGCTAAAGAAAGAAATTTACCATCTGCGTTTGGTCATAAAAAAGGTGTTACAGCTTTAAAAAATACTGTTCGAAATTGCGACAAGTACGGTATTGAATACTTGACTGTATATGCGTTTTCTACAGAAAACTGGAATAGAAAAAAAGAAGAAGTCGATTTTTTAATGGGTTTAATCAAATCAACTTTGGATAATGAAATTTCTGAATTATATGACGAAAACGTGGTAATTAGTTTTTTAGGTGATACTACAAAATTAAGTACAATGTTAAGAGAAACATTAAAAAATGCAGAAGAAAAAACTAAAAATAATACTGGCGTAAAATTAAACATTGCTTTAAATTATGGTTCACGTGATGAAATTGTTCATGCAGTTAAAAATATTGTCAAATCAGGTTATAAAGAAGACGAAATCACAGAAGAATTAATTTCAAAAGAACTTTACACAAAATCAATGCCTGACCCTGATTTACTTGTTAGAACAGGTGGTGAAATGAGAATTTCAAATTATCTTTTATGGCAAATTGCATATTCTGAATTTTACGTTACAGATAAATTCTGGCCAGAATTTGATGAAGATGAATTAATTAAGGCTATTTTAGAATTTAATAAACGAAACAGAAGATTTGGAGTGTAGAATGGAAATCGTTTTAGCAACAAACAACCTGCATAAATTACAAGAGGTTCAAAAGATATGTGAAGGTCTAGATGTAACCTTTATCTTGCCTCCGCAAGAATTCAATCCAGAAGAAACAGGAAGTACATTTTTTGAAAACTCTTATATAAAAGCAAAAGCTGCAAACGATTTGACTCATAAAATAACACTTGCTGATGATTCTGGTCTTTGTGTTGATGCACTTGATGGTGCACCTGGTTTGTATTCAAGCAGATTTGCAGGAACTCAACAAGAAAAAATTGATAAATTACTTGATTGTATGAAGGATAAAACTGACAGAAAAGCAAAATTCTGTTGTGCAATGACATTATTAAACGAAAACGGCGATATTATTTTTAAAGCATTAGGTGAATGCCATGGTGAAATTGTTAAAGAACAAAAAGGTGTGAATGGTTTTGGTTATGACCCAATATTTTTACCAAAAAATCACGATTTAACTATTGCTGAACTTTCAGAAGACGAAAAAAACAAAATTTCGCACAGAGGAAACGCTTTAAATCAAGTAATTTCTTTTTTAAGAAATATTGATAAATAGTGATTTTGCGCTTGATTTTAAATTTTGTCTATATGATAATTAAAGCATGCATGATTATTTGTGATATTAATCACAGTTTAGATTTCTGCATGATTTTATTAGAAGAATGAAGGAGATTAAAATGACTGAAAGTCAAACAAAAGTCGATTATTCTAAATTAGACGAAATCATTACAGAGTGTGGTGGTCAAAAATCTAATTTAATTGCGATTTTGCAAAAAGTACAGGAAGTTTACCGATACTTGCCTGAAGATGCTATGATTTATATCGGTACAAAGATTGAAGGATTATCACCTGCAACAGTATTTGGAGTAGCAACTTTTTACGCACAATTTTCATTAGATCCAAAAGGTAAATATGAAATAAAATGTTGCGATGGTACAGCATGTCATGTTAGAGGTTCAATGCCTGTATTAAACGCAATAAAAGCAAGACTAGATTTAAAAGATGGTAAATTTACAACTGATGACGGTTTATTTTCAGTTGAAACAGTTAGTTGTTTAGGTGCTTGCGGTTTAGCTCCGGTTGTTGTTGTTAATGGAAAAGTTTATCCTCAAATGACATCTGATGCTATTAAAGTTGTTATCGATACAATTTATCAGGAGGAAAAAGCATAATGGAATTAAATATAGATATTAAAAAAGAGCAAGAAATAGCTCATTCACATATAAAAGAACAAGGTTTCAGAGTATTAGTTTGTGGCGGAACAGGTTGCGTTGCAAATGGTTCTGAAAAAGTTATGGAAAGATTTAGAGAATTAGGAGCAAATGTTGGCACAATATCAAATTATGATAAAATGACTGTTATCCCAACAGGTTGTCATGGTTTTTGCGAACAAGGTGTTTTAGTAATTTTACCAGACCAACACACAGTGTATGTAAAAGTTAAAGTTGATGATGTTGAAGAAATTTTTAACTCTCACATTGTAGGTGGCAAACCTGTTGAAAGACTTTTATATGTTGATCCTCAAACAAAAGAACACGTACAAAAAAGCGAAAACATAAATTTTTATGCAAAACAAACACGTACAGCATTAGCAAATTGCGGTCATATTAATGCAGAATCAATAGAAGAAGCTATTGCCGTTAGAGGATACGAAGCTTTAGCAAATATATTAAAACAAAATGACCCAGATGCAGTAATTAATGAAATAACAGAATCTGGATTAAGAGGTCGTGGAGGCGGAGGTTTTCCTACAGGCATGAAATGGAAATTTACAGCTGCTAATAAAGGTGGAAAATCATATGTAGTTTGCAATGGCGATGAAGGTGATCCAGGCGCATTTATGGATAGATCAGTTATGGAAGGAGACCCTCACAAATTATTAGAAGGAATGGCAATTGCAGCCTTTGCAATTGGAGCAGATGAAGGTTATATTTACGTTCGTGCAGAATACCCTCTTGCAATACAAAGATTGAAAAAAGCTATCAAAGATGCCGAAGAAAAGAACTTTTTAGGTAAAAACATTATGGGAACAAATTTCTCATTCGATTTACATATTAAAGAAGGTGCTGGCGCATTTGTTTGCGGAGAGGAAACAGCATTAATAGCATCAATAGAAGGCGAACGTGGTATGCCAAGACCAAAGCCACCATTTCCAGCAAATCAAGGCTTATTTGGTAGACCAACATTGATTAATAACGTAGAAACTTTAGCTAATGTTCCAGTTATTATGCTAAAAGGAGCTAAATGGTTCTCATCAATGGGTACAGAAAAATCTAAGGGTACTAAAACATTTGCTTTAACTGGCGAAGTAAATAACACAGGTTTAATTGAAGTACCAATGGGAACAACCTTAAGAGAAATCGTATTTGATATCGGCGGTGGAATAAGAAATGGTAAAAAATTCAAAGCTGTTCAAATTGGTGGTCCATCAGGAGGTTGTTTAACAGAAGAACATTTAGATTTACCAATGGATTATGATAGCTTAATTAAAGCAGGTGCAATGGTAGGTTCAGGCGGACTAGTTGTAATGAACGAAGACACATGTATAGTTGAAGTTGCTCGTTTCTTCATGAACTTTACTCAAAATGAATCTTGCGGTAAATGTGTACCATGCCGTGAAGGTACAAAAAACATGTTGAAAATATTAGAAAAAATTGTACATGGTGAAGGTACAATGGAAGATTTAGATAAATTGGAAGAACTTGCTATCGCAGTAAAAGATGGTTCTTTATGCGGATTAGGTAAAACAGCTCCAAACCCTGTATTATCAACATTAAAATACTTTAGAGATGAATATATTGCTCACATTAAGGATAAAAAATGTCCAGCAGGTGTATGTACAGCACTAAAAACAATAAAAATTGATGAAGATTTATGTAAAGGTTGTACAAAATGCGCAAGAACATGTCCAGTAGGAGCAATTGAAGGAACTGTTAAACAACCACATCACATTGATCAAGAAAAATGTATTAAATGTGAAGCTTGTTTATCAAATTGTCCATTCAAAGCTATTATTAAAGAATAGCTTTAACATGTGAAGGAGTAATCCCTAGCATAAAAAGTAGTTAACTAGATAATAAAAAGGAATAAATAAAATGTCAGAAGATAAAAAAACATTATTTATAGAAGGTAAAGAGGTAGAATTTACCGATGAACCTAATCTTTTGGAAGTTATCAGAAAAGCAGGTATGAATGTACCGACATTCTGTAATCGTCCAGAATTAACACAATTTGGTGCTTGCCGTATGTGTGTTGTTGAAGTTGAATATCCAAACGGAAGAATTATGGTAAATTCATCATGTACAATGCCACCAGAAGCTAATATTAAAGTAAAACTTAATTCAGAAAGAGTTAGAAGAATAAGAAAAACAGTTCTTGAATTATTGCTAGCAAATCATGATAGAGAATGTACAACATGCGAAAAATCAGGTAACTGTGATTTACAAAAATACGCAGAAGAATATGGTATTAGAAATATAAAATATCCTTCAAAGAAAAAAGAAGAAATGTTAGAAGTTGATGATTCAAACCCATCAATTGTAAGAGATCCAAATAAATGTATTCTATGTGGAGCTTGCGTTAGAGCCTGTAAAGAATTCCAAGGACATGCAGTTTTAGGATTTGCAAATCGTGGTTCAAAAACAGTTGTACAGCCAATGAATGGAAGAAAATTGGCAGATGTTGATTGTGTATATTGTGGTCAATGTCAAACAGTTTGTCCAACTGGAGCTTTAACAATAAAATCAGATGTTGAAAAAGTGTGGGATTTAATCCACAATAATGAAAAGAAAGTAGTTGTTCAAATTGCACCAGCAGTTCGTGTTGCATTAGGAGAAATGTTCGGACTAAAAGCTGGAGAAAACGTGATTGGCAAAATTTATGCAGCGTTAAGAAAAATAGGATTTGACTTAATTTTTGATACAAACTTTTCAGCTGATTTAACAATAATGGAAGAAGCTACAGAATTTGTAGGCAGATTAACAAAGGGTGAAAACCTACCATTATTCACTTCTTGCTGTCCGGCATGGGTTAGATATATGGAAACTCAACACCCTGATATGTTAAATCATTTATCAACATGTAAATCTCCACAAGGAATGTTATCACCAGTAGTGAAGGAACTTTTACCAAAATATCACGAAGGCTTCACAAAAGAAAACATAGCTGTTGTATCAATTATGCCTTGTACAGCAAAGAAATATGAACGCACTCGTGAACAATTAATGCGAGACGGAAAGGCTGAAACTGATGTTGTTTTAACAACGCAAGAATTTGCAAGAATGATTAAATCAGCAGGTATAGACTTTGCGTCATTAGAAGAAGAAAAAGCTGATTCTCCATTTGGTGAATACACAGGCGCAGCTACTATCTTTGGTGCATCTGGTGGTGTAGCTGAAGCAGCTGCAAGAACTGCTTATTATTTAGTAACAGGTGAAAACATAACAAATGATGATATAAAAGAAATGCGCGGTGTTGATAAAAATACTCGTTCAAAAACAGTTGAACTTGATATAAAAGGAACACATGTAGTTGTAAGAGTTGTTTCAACATTAAAAGAAGCAGAAAAAGCAATTCAAGAAATTAAAAATGGAACAGCAAATTTCCAATTATTAGAAGTTATGGCTTGTCCAGGAGGTTGTGTAAACGGTGGCGGTCAACCTAGAAGTAGCGAAAGCGCACAAACAAAAGTTGAACGTGCCGAAGGTCTATACGAAGAAGATGCTAATCTTAAATTAAGACACTCACATGAAAACCCAGATATCATCAGAATTTATAAAGATGATTTGGAAAAACCAAATTCTCATTTAGCTCACGAGTTGTTACATACAACTTATGCAGATAAGAGAACAGGTTCTTATAAAGATATAAACTAATTAATGTTAAAATAGAGGCAAGTTGATGAAATCAACTTGCCTCTATTTTATATGATAAAAAAGAGTAGTTTTTATCTACTCTTTTTTTTTATGTTTAAAATAATTATTTCAACATTTCGTTAATAGCTTTAGCTGCTCTTTTACCAGCGCCCATAGCGTTGATAGCTGTAGATGGACCTGTTGGTGCAACGTCGCCACCAGCAAAGATATCATCAATACTTGTTTCACCTGTTTCAGCATTAATGATAATATAACCTTTTTTATCACAATCAAGTGCTAAATCATCTTGTGCTGCAGAACGTTGGATAATTGGGTTTGGACCAGTACCTAAAGCTACAATAACTGTATCAATATCCATAACTTCGTGTTTACCAGTTGGAACAGGTTTTCTTCTGCCAGAATCATCAGGTTCGCCAAGTTCCATGATTTCAAGGTCTAAACCTTTTACGTATCCTTCTTCACCTAAGATTTCTGCTGGTGAGCGAAGTAAGTTAAATACGATACCTTCTTCTTTTGCGTGTCTGATTTCTTCAAGTCTTGCAGGAAGTTCAGCTTCTGTTCTTCTGTAAACGATAGTTACTTCATCAAAGCCAACTCTTTTTGCTGTTCTTGCTGCGTCCATTGCAACGTTACCACCACCTACGATAGCAGCTTTTTTGCCAATTCTTAATGGTGTTGGAGTGTTTTCATCGTTAGCGTGCATTAAGTTTACACGTGTTAAAAATTCGTTTGCGGAATATACTCCGTTTAAGTTTTCACCTTTTATATTTAACATTTTTGGAAGACCTGCACCTGAGCAAATGAAGATTGCATCAAATCCGTCTTCTTTAAGTTGTTTAATAGTGATAGATTTACCAACGATAACGTTTTTCTTGAATTCAACGTTCATTTTCTTTAACGATTCAATTTCTCTATCCAAAACGGTTCTTGGTAGTCTGAAAGGGGGAATACCATATCTTAATACTCCGCCTAATTTGTGAAGAGCTTCAAATACAACAACTTTATGACCTGCTTTTCTAAGGTCAGCAGCAGCAGTGATACCTGCACAACCAGAACCAACGATTGCAACTTTTTTACCAGTTTCTTTAATTTCTACTTCTTTAGCTTTGGTATTGTCGCCAACGTATCTTTCTAACGCACCGATTGCAACAGCTTTTCCTTTAATACCTAAAACGCAATTGCCTTCGCATTGTTTTTCTTGTGGGCAAACTCTACCGCATACTGACGGAAGCATGCTTGATTGTCTAATTACTTCACCAGCGCCATCTAAATTACCTTCTTTTAATTCGTGAATGAATGCCGGAATGTTAATATTTACAGGACAACCTTGTACGCATCTAGGGTTTTTACAGTTTAAACATCTTGATGCTTCGTTTTTAGCTTGTTCTGCTGTAAAGTTGTGTTGCACTTCTTCAAAATTCTTGTTACGAATATTGCTGGCAACTTCTTCTGGTCTTTGTCTTTCCATTAATTTATACCTCTTTTTTATAATTTTCTTTTATATGAATATTTTACCACTTCAAGGATAAATAGGGGCTTAATACATCTAAACTATACAAAATTTAGCAAAACTATTTTATTCAATTTAACAAATCAATTTGCTTGTGTTATAATCACTACAAAAGAAGTATGAGGAAAATGTATGACTATTGAATTAGAAAATAAACAAGCTTTAGTTGCAGGAGATGGTTCGCTTCCTGTTCAAATGGCCAAATATGCAAAAGAAAATGGTTTTGAAGTTGTTTGTATTTCACTTTCTGGTGATAATTGCAAAGAGTTGAAAAAATATTGTTCAAAAGTTTACTCATACTCGCCATTACAAGTTTCTAAAATTGAAAAAACTTTAAAAGATGAAAATGTTAAACAATTAACTTTTTTGGGCAAAGTTCATAAAGGTTTGTTATTAAAAAGACCTGCCATGATTGATTCAAGAGTTATTGAGTTAATGAGCAAAGTAAAAAGATTAAATGATGATCAAGTTATGCTTTTAATCATTGAAGAAATGGAAAAACTTGGTATCACTATATTAGACCAAACTATTTTTATAAAAAATTGTATGATTCCAGCAGGTGTTTTAGGTAAAGTTCAACCTACAAATGCTCAAAAAGAAGATGTAGACTATGGTTTTTACATGGCAAAAGAAATGGGCAGACTTGATGTGGGTCAATCTGTTGTTATTAAAGATAAAATGGTTATGGCAGTTGAGGCTATTGAAGGTACAGACAGATGTATTGAACGTGGTGCAAAGATTGCTAAAAATGGCGCTACAATAGTTAAGGTTGCTAAACCTTCTCAAGATAACAGATTTGATATTCCTGCAATTGGCTTGAACACGTTAAAAGTTATGAAAAAATACAAAGCTTCTTTAATTGCGCTTGAAGCAAATAAAACAATTATTGTTAACCAAAAAGAAGTTGTTGATTTTGCAAATAAAAACAATATCGTTATTATGGCGGTTTAAGAATGAAAAAATTATTTATCATTACTGGCGAATATTCTGGTCAAATGCACGCAACAAGTGTTGTTCGTGAATTAAAGAAAATGAATTCAGATATTCAGATTGAAGGTATTGGTGGCGAAGAGTTAGAGGCAGAAGGTGTTAAACTTTTTGCTAACCATTCTAAAATGTCTGCAATGGGGCTTACTCCGCAAATCGTTATTAATCACTTAAAACTAGGTAAAAATCTTGTTGATTATTTGTTGAATGATTATAAACCTGATGCAGTTTTGTTGATTGATTACGGTGTGTTTAACCTAAAAATCGCTAAACATATTCGTGGTAAAGGAATTAAGGTATTTTATTATATTCCGCCTCAAGTTTGGGCAAGCAGAAAATCCCGTATAAAAAAAATAAAAAAATATGTTGATAAAGTATTTTGTATTTTTCCATTTGAAAAACAAATGTATGATACTTATTCAATAGATAATACTTATGTTGGACACCCGCTTGTAAAACAACTTCCAGAAAAAGCAAATAGAGAAGAATTTTTTGCTAAACATGGATTAGATGTGAATAAAAAGCTTGTATCAGTTTTTCCAGGGTCAAGAGTTTTTGAACTTAAATTTTTGGCAAATCTTTTTATTAAAACTGCAAAATATTTGAAAAATAAACACCCTGAATTACAATTCTGTATTTCACATGCTCCAAATTTAAAAGATGATGTATTTGACAAATATTTAAAAAATACAGATTTTAAGGTTATCAAAGGTGAAAACCAAGCTTTGTTGAGTGTTTCTGACGCTTTGATTTTAGCCTCAGGTACCGTTGCTCTTGAAGCTGCTTTATATCAAACTCCAATGATTATTGCATACAAAGGTCCTTGGTTCTTCTATCTTGTATATCTTTTAGTTAGATGCATTGATAAGGCTTCTTTGCCAAATATTATTACTGGTAAAGATATTGTACCAGAATTCTTGCAAGTTGGTGTTACTCCTTCAAAAATCGCTTATCAAATTGAAAGATATTTGTATGATGCTGAACATAGACAAAAAACAATTAATGCCTTGGGTGAAGTTAGAGAATGCTTAACTGATAAATGTTCTGCGTTTGAAGTTGCAAGTGAATTAAATAAAGAATTATCTAAAAATGCCTAAGAACGCTTATATCCACATTCCTTTTTGTAAATCTAAGTGCAACTATTGTTCATTTACGTCTTTTGAATCTGTTGATTTTTTAGAGGAATATTTGGTTGCTTTAAAAAACGAATTTAAACATTTTTATAATAATGAAAACCTGTCTACTCTTTATATTGGCGGAGGTACGCCATCTTTGATGAATGCTGAACAAGTTAAATCAATTGTTGATATGTTTGATTTTGAAGATGATACAGAAATCACGATTGAAGCAAATCCTAACGATATTACAGAAGAATTTTTAAAAGGTATTTTTTCTTGCGGTGTAAATCGTTTGAGCATGGGTGTTCAAACTTTTGATAATGAAATCTTAAAAATTATTGGTCGTCGTCATACGGCAGAAGAAGCCTTAAATTCGCTTGAAATTGCTAAAAATGTTGGTTTTGAAAATGTTTCTATAGATTTTATTTATGGGCTTCCAAATCAAACTATGGAAAAATTTGAAGCTGATATTGAAAAAGCTGTTACTCTTCCGATTAAACATATTTCTTTTTATGGCTTGAAAATTGATGAAGGGTGTAAATTTGCACAAAATATGCCTAAAAATTTGCCAGATACTGACTTGCAGGCTGATATGTATGAATTTTTGTGTGATTTTTTACCTAAAAATGGGTTTGAACATTATGAGATAAGTAATTTTTCTAAAAAAGGGTTTAATTCAAGACATAATATCAATTATTGGGATAACAATTCGTACTACGGCTTTGGTGTTGGAGCTCACGGCTTTGACGGTATGATAAGATATTCTAACAAAATTAATTTAAAAGATTACATTGAAAATCCTCTAGAACACGAAATTGGAACGACTCTTTCTAAAGATGAAAGACTTGAAGAAGAGATATTTTTAGGTTTTAGAAAAGCTTCTGGAATAGATGTTAGCAAAATTAAACGTATTTATAATTTTGATTTTGAAAAAGAATTTAAAAATGTTATAGAAAAATATAAAGACTACCTTATAAAAACTGAAAAAGGTTATGCCTTTAACACAAAAGGTTTTTTGATAAGTAACTTGATACTTTCAGAATTTATGTTTGATTAAGAAAAAGAGGCGAGCCTTTGGCTCGCCTCTTTTTCTTTGATTTTAAAATCTATTTTGCAGCGTTTCTGATTAATTCTTCTGCTGCTGATTTTGCAAAAGATTCAGCAGTTTGAGTAGCAATTGATTTTGCACCCTCTCCGATTGCTTTACCAATTTTTGCCCAAGCACTTTCTTTTGGTTCTTCTTTTTTCTTTGTTGATAATTCAAATTTATCAGCTTCTAATTCTCTAAGTTGAGCTTGTTTGTAATAATTGATTGGTGCTGTGTGATTACCATTTTTTTCAGCAATTTGAGCTTGAAAACTAATGTTTGAAATACCTGATACCATAACCTAAACCTCCAATAAAATATAAACCTTTAAAACCACTACATTTATATAAAGTATTTTTTTACATGAAAATTGCCTTTTTATGAAGGTTTTTATTGATTTTTGTAATATTTTTTACAATAAAAAATGACCAACTATAGTTGGTCATTTTAAAGCATTATGTAATTATTGTTTATAGTAAATCTGCCCAACATGCTGGGTCAATATTACCGTTACGAACATCATTTTTGATACCTTCGGCAACTCGTTTTAAGATTGAGGCTTCTTGCTCTGTGAATTGTTTTTCAGCTTTTGCTGGTTTTAGCGATGTTAATTTTGTTCCAGCCCAATCAACACCTTTTTTAACGTATGAACCCCCTTCAAATGCTAAATTTTGAAGTTTTTCTGTCCATTTAGAAGCGTTTTCAACTTTAGTTAATTTACCAGTTTTAACACCTGCGTATAAAGCTGCTGCTGCGATTGCTACACCTGCAATTGTGCCGATAATACCTTTTTTTACAGCGCTAGATTTTTTCTTACCAGTAATTTCTACTGTATCTGTTTCAGGAGCACCAGTGAAATTTGATGGTGCCTGCATATATTGTCTTGCATTTGCTGTTGCTTGTGGAACTGCACCGAATGAAACATTTGATAAACCGACTGAATTAACCATTAATATATGCTCCTACTACCTTTTAACTACCTATACTTATTAGCCAATAATTTCCCATTTAGCACCACTTTTGCAAGTGCCAGATTTTGCACCATTATTCATGCCTTGCATTAATTCTCTAAGTTCTTCTTCTCCAACTTCACCTTCTGTAAAGTTTACTTTGATGTTAGGAACTTTTGTTTCTGCTTTAGGAGCTTCATTTGGAGCAAATTGGAAGTACAATTGACCGTTAGCATCTTTTTCAGGAAAAGGTTTCATTTCTCCATCAGCTTTTTTACCTAATTTAGTTTTTGTCCAAGTTGTTAAGCCTGTAATGCCTTTATCGATTGTATCTCCGCCTTTGAATGCTAAGTTTTTAAGTTTATCTGTAAATGTTTTTGGATCTTTAACTTCTTTTAAAACCCCAGTTTTTACCCCTGCATATAGTGCGATTGCGGTAGCTGCAGCTGTAACTAATCCAGCAATAATACCTTTTTTTACAGCACTAGATTTTTTCTTAGAAGTTTCTTCTGCTTGTTGAGGAGTTCCTTGGAAACTTACTATTTGAGGTTGATATGTATAACCTTGAATTGCTGGATATTGAACTCCATTATTTAAAATACCATTGTATTGTCCGATTGAGCTGTTTAAACCTACTACCATAAAAACCACCTTTAAAAACTTAAACCATTACCTACATATATATAAAGTTCATGTTTTATAAATAATTGCCTTGATTTTAGGCATGTTTAACCAATTATTACGGTTTTGTTACAAATAAAGAAGAATGTAACCGAGATTACATTCTTCTTTGTGTAATTATTTAGTTATTGGCTGAATTTTATAATTAAGCTTTAGGAGCTTCATTTGGAGCAAATTGGAAGTACAATTGACCATTAGCATCTTTTTCAGGGAATGGTTTTATTTCACCATTACCTTTTTTAGCAAATTTTTCGTATAAATCTTTACCTTTTGCTGTTACATAATCAACGCCTTTTTTAACGTATGAACCACCTTCAAATGCTAAATTTTGAAGTTTTTCTGTCCATTTAGAAGCGTTTTCAACTTTAGTTAATTTACCAGTTTTAACACCTGCGTATAAAGCTGCTGCTGCGATTGCTACACCTGCAATTGTGCCGATGATACCTTTTTTAGCTGCGCTACTTTTTTTCTTGCCAACAACTTCCACTGTATCTGTAGCAGGTGCGCCTGTGAAATTTGATGGTGCTTGCATATATTGTCTTGCATTTGCTGTTGCTTGTGGAACTGCACCGAATGAAACATTTGATAAACCAATTGAATTAACCATAACCTAAACTCCTATAAACTAACTTTTAACTACCTACACTCATGTAAAGTCTTTTTGTTTTTAAAAATTGCCTTTTTTTTAAATATGTGGTTTACAAAAGTTAACATTTGTGGTCAAATATGGAATATTTCTATATCTCGTGTAATCATGATAAATAGGAAGGGACGTATGGGCATTTTTGACAAAGCTAGTTTAATAGAGCTTACTCAAGAAGATTTGCAAGATGCAAAGACGACTGCTGGGCTGTTTCAAGCGGAACTTGTTAAACGCAGAGCTTTTGCAAATGTTATTGCTGCACGCTCTGCCTTAAAATTATTATTTTCTTTAAATATTGAAGCAACCAATTTATATAGCATGTATTCTATCAACAAGGTTTTAGAAAGACTGGATATTGCTGATGTTTATGCGGGTTCTATAAGAATTGATGCTAGATTAGTTGATAATGCAAGTGAAATTTTTATCCCTAAATCTCATTTTGAATTGGGCATCACTCCGGATTTATACTTGATTTTACGTCTCGAAAAGAATATGACAGGCGTTGAGTTCTTAGGCTGTGTTAATCCAGATGAAATGGATAAAACTAGGGAAAATAAAGACTATTACTTTGTTGATGAAGACTTACTTTATAATTTAAAAATATTTAAAAACTTAGTTAAAAATAATCAAGGTAAACAAGATTACGTTCCAACTCCGGAAGATATTGAAAGAGCTTCAAATTTGATTGTACCTCTTGAAGACGGGGACATCTTTAATGCTGATTACGAATTTTTAATGAAGCAATTAGCATTTAACCAAGATTTGAGAAAAAAGACAGTAGAATTTGAAAATTTTGAATTTGTTTCTCGTAAAGTTGTAACAGACGAAACTGTTTATGGTGATTCTGTTTTAGGACTTGTAGGTAGTGAAAAACTTTATGACAGAAATGAATTTTCAACAGATATTGATTTAGAAGGTTTATCTAATTCAACTGTAGATGATTTTGTAGAAGAATTCGACGAGTCGTCTGTACAAATTCCAGAAATGAACGAGTTTACTGGTGAAGTTTCGCTTGATGATGCTCTTAATCAAATGGACGAAAGTTTTGAGCTTGATAATAATGAAGATGAGTCGCAAGATATTATCGAAATGGAGTCTTCTGATGATGAACATTTTAAAGCTGAAAATATTGATGAAAGCGATGATAATGTCGATAATTTAGATAGCCTTATTGACGAAATTTCTGATATAAAAGATTATTCTCAAGACTCTATGGAAGAGTCTATTGGTGTTGAACCTTCTGACCATATGCTTGGCTCAGAAGAACAAGACTTTAATCAACAGTTTAATGAGGAAACTTTTGAAAATGAAAACCTTATGTCATTTAATAATGGCGATGAAGAAGAAGAGGATTTGGTTCCAATTTCAGTAGATGATGATGAAGAACAATTACAATCTCTTGATTTTGAAGATGATTTCAATGAAGAACCATTGAATATTCTTGAAGATGAAAATGTCGAAAATGAACCTTCAGATGATTTAATAAACCAATTTGATGAAGAAAATTCATATCAACTTGAAGCTGTTAACGATAATCTTCCTTCTAACGATGAACCAGAAGAGTTGATTGAATCTTTACCTGAATTAGATGAAGACGAAGAAGATGACGATGATATAGTTGTCGATCCTGACACTCCTATAAATTTTGATGATAATGATGATGATTTTTCAGGTTTTGATTTGCCTGACATTCAAGCGTTTTCTCTTGATGATGATTTAGACGACTCTCAGATTGAAGAAAGTTTGGAAGAAGAAAATGTTGAGGATGGTTTTGTAGAAGATTTGTCTCAAGATGAAGATGAACCTTCAACCATAGAGCTTGCTCAAAAGGAAGAAGATTTAGAAGCAAAAGAAGTTGTGCCATATGAAGATGAAACGGATATCGCTGATTTACCAACTCTTAAAATCTTTGAAGAAAATGAAGAAACTTATAAAAAGAAAATGTACAAAGCTCCTAAAATTGACGATATTGATATGAAAAACGTTAATTTGGACGACTTTGATGATTACGAAACTGAAGATAAAGAAGAAGAACAAAAACAATCTCAAGAATTAGACAAAATGATGTCTGATTTAGATGAAATTTTAAACAGTGAAAACATTACTCTTGATGGTGTTGAAGACATTCTTACAGATGAAGAATTAAACGAAAGTTTAAAGAATTTAGAACGTGAAGAAGAAGAAAAAAAACAAAAAAAACAAAAAGAAATGGAAGAAGCCCTAGCAGTTAAAGAAGAATCTTACGAAGAAAAAACTGCTCCTTTTACTGAAAATTTTGAAGAAATGGAAGTTTCAGAAAACTCTCCTACTCTAAATCAAAACAATGAAGAAAATAATGAAAATAATGAAAATGAAAGCATGAGCTTAGATGATTTCTTAAATTCCTCATTCAATGATATGAGTACAAATCAAGAAAATAGTGGTATGATATCAGAAGGTCAAGGAATTGAGACTATTTATCAACCCGAAAATGTGGATATGAGTTTTAATGATGATCCGGAAAGATTACTTACTGACGAGGCAGCAATGGTAGACAATTCATCAAATTTATATGACGAAGACAATACAAGCTCTTTAAGCCAACAAGGAGAAAAACCAAAATCTAGAGCTCCACAATTGGCCGTTGTATTAGTTGTTATGATGTGTGCTTGTTTGTATGTTAACAAAGATTTAATTATGGAAAATATGAACATTTCCTTCCCTAATAAAGCAGAAGAAGCTGATGTTCCAGAGTTTGACTTGAATAAGTTGAGAGAGCCTCAACCAGCTCCTGCAGACAGTCCAATTCCAGATTTGCCACAACCAACTGATACTCCTGAAGTTCCGGCTGCACCTGCATCAACTCAAGAACCAGCTGCTCCAGTTGTACCTCAACCAAATACACAAACTCCACCTGCTGGTGCTGTTCCTCAAAATACTTCTAACAAGATTACTAAATTATCTTGGGAAGTTCCAGAAAATGTAGCAAATAACCAAAAAATTAGAAAATATCTTCAAATCGCAGGTAGAACTTTAAAATTATCTTTACAAAGTGATTTACTTGTTGCAACTGAATTACCATTCTCTAACAAGATTATGTTAGACTTAAAAATCGCTCCTTCTGGCAATCTTGTAACGTCTGATTTTGTCATTTCTAGTGGTTCTAAGCAAATTGATAACATTGTGTTACAAAGTGTTAAAGATACTTTAAAATACGTAAGACCACCTTTAGGCGAAATTCAAGCTCCTAACACTAACTTTACACTTATCATTAATTTCTAATTAATTTCTTGGTTTGTGTTATGATATTCTTGTGAGTATTTTGCTTATAGTTGAGAGTTTTTTAAGTTGGAATTATCACAAGAACATATCGAATTACTAGAGAAATATATCAAATCCGATAGAAAATTTGTCGGCAATGAGGACTTGTATGAAGATTTTTATGCAGAGGCTTCAAATCGTGCTGTGTCTCTTTTGGATTCTATAACCGATATTTCTGCTGTTGCTCCATACTTGAAAAAAGTCGTTTCAACTTCAATAATTACGGTTCTTAAAAATCAGGGCAGAGTGCGTCGAACTCACGATAATTTTGTTCCAACTAACGAAATCTCGCTTGATGACAACTATCCGCAACAAGCTAAAACTTTTCAATCTACTCCTGTAACTTATGATTTTATTGACGTTTCTCCTAATCCAGAAGAAATCGCTGTTCAAAAAGATATTTTACAAAGAGTTTATGATGCAGTAATGTTCGCTCATAGCACAAACATTGCAAAGCAGTTTTTAGATTTATATGATTTAAGATATGTTCAAGGTAAAAAACAAGCTGAAATTGCTAAAATTTTAAATTTATCCCAATCAGAAGTCTCTAAGCGATTGTTTGAATTGATGGAGCAAGTTAAAATGGCGTTAGGTGTGTAGGTGATTTGATATGATTTGTCCGAAATGTAAAAAAGAAATACCTGCTAATACAATAACTTGTCCTCATTGTAATTCAAAAATTGGAACAATCTGTAAAAAGTGCAATACTTACAACTTCATTTATAATAAAGCTTGTATTGAATGTGGGACAGAACTCTTAAAATTTTGTCCAGAATGTAAGTCTGCAAACTTTCCAACTGCAAAGCAATGCAGAAAATGCGGTTATGATTTTTCGCAAAATCAACTTCAAAATGCGCCAAAAATCAAAAAACAAGTTTCTAACTCTCAGGATACTAAACTAATTCCACCAAAACAGTTTGTTGTTCCTCATTTAGAACAGAAACCTAAAAAGGTTGAGTTACCAAAACAAATTAATCTAAACAAAAAACGTTCATTTGAACTTCCAGAAGTTGCAAAATCTAATGATGATTTGCTTTCTCCTGTTAAAAAGTTTATTGATGACCAACGCAAACCTATTGCAAACACAAGACGAACTCTTGAAAGTCGTGCTGATAATAAAAATAAATTAAAACTCTCAACAAATAAAAATACTATCAGCCATGATTTACAAAACCAAATTTCAGTTCTACAAAATCAGTTAACAGGTTTAAGAGATCAGCTTGATATGTTGCCATATCAGTTAGGTCAAGTTGGCGTAGAACCTCTTGAAGAGGCTGAATTAAAAATTAAAAATGAAGAAAAACAAAAACAAGAAGCTCAAGAAGAAAGACTTAAAAAGCCAAGTTTTGTAAAACCAAAACAACAAATTTCTTTGAAAGACAGACTTGAACAAAAATTTTCTGAGGACAGAAAGAAAAACTCTCGACAAAAATCAAAATTAAAGCTTAAAGGTATTTTACCTTTAAAGAAAAATCATTTACCAAACCGTCATAATACGGCAGTAAATGAGCAAACAACCACGACTCCATTCAAGAGTATTCCAGAAATTAAGATTACTCGTAAAGAGCAACCTCCAAAGAATGAGCCAAAAGTTGCTGATATTAATGTTAAATATGCGCCAAGTTTATTCACTCAACAAAGTGCTAAGAGCGTATTAATTAACTTAGTTCTAAATACTGATGTTAAAATTATTGGCTTAAACGGTAAACGTGGTTTAGGTAAAAATATTGTTCTTAAAGCTACAATGAATGAATTGAAAGACAATCAGCTTGTATGGTTGATTGGTAAAGGTGGTCCAACTACTCAAAATTCACCTTTTGGTTTGTTTCAAGATATGCTTTTAAGCTTCTTTAACTTACCAAACTTCTGCGTTGATATTGAACAATTGAAGAAAGAATCCTTCTCATTCTTTAGACAAGAATTTTCAACTCTTTCTGTTGCAGAAATTTCTGATTTGATGAATTTCTTGTATCCGCAAAATGTTGATTATTACGAAAATATTTTCAAAAATAAAGTTAGAACTTTTAATTTATTAAAGAAAGTTTTTGAAGTTATATCTTCTCGTGTAAAAACAATTTTTGTTATCGATAATTTAGAATATGTTGATGCGACATCTTATGAATTCTTGAAATTACTTGTTTCTTCTGAATTCAACGTTAATAACGCTAAATTCTTAGTTTTATTCAGTGATGATAAATCAATTAAAAACTATTTATATTCTAGTGATTTAAAAGATTCTGACTATACAGATATCTCATTAGTTCCATTCAATGACAGTCAAACAGATAACTTTATTGATAGTTACAACCCATTGTTTGCAACTGTTACTCAAACAATGAGAGAAACTATTCAAAGTGTTTCTGGCGGAAATCCTGCTCATATTGAGCAAATTCTAAATTTAATGCTTGATACAAGCAGAAATTATATCAATTTTACTCTTCCTGAAACATTTGAAGATGTTGTTAGAACACGTTTAACTATTTTGAAAAAAGAAAATAGTATGTGTTACGAAATTCTTATCGCTTGCGCAATTTTAGGTTTAAAATTCTATCCTGTACTTTTAAATCAATTGTTCAAAGTTGACGATAGAACATTTGTAGACTTATTCGGTAGTTTAATTAGATTAAACTACATAACTCCAGTCAATGAATTAGCTTATGAATTCAAGAATGTAAGATTATGGAAAGCTATTATTGATATTGCAAAAAATGAAAGAGTATTCTTTAGCTTAAATAAAAAATTATTCGCAATATTATCAGATTTCGCATTATCAACTCACACATTATTAGCTCAACTAGCACTAAATATTCACCAAAAATTACCAGCACTAAACATTTGGTCAGATGTTGTTAAATTATCTGCATACGTCGGTGATGTTAACATGTACATCAAGGCTCAGCAAATGTCTTTAGTTTTGGTTAAAAATATTCAAGGTACAAATAGCTCGCTTGTTATAAACAATATTCACGAAAGACTTGGTAAAATTCTTTCGTATTCAAAACCAAAAGAAGCGGCTGATTATCTAAAAAAAGCGATAAAAACAGTTGTAAAACTTGATGACCCACTAAAAATGTTTGAGTTAAACGCATATTTACTTGATTGTTATAACAAATTGCATAATTATCAAGGCATAATTGATTGCGTAAACTTTGCTGTGGACAATGTTGATGAATCTCACGAACTTGAGATTGCAATGTTAAAATCAAGAAAATTATACGCTCTTTTAAGAGTTGGTAATTTTGGAGAACTTATCGAGACTATTGATATTGAAGTTATGCCAATTTTAGAAAAATATCTTGATACTACAAAACCTCATGATATTGTTTCTATCAAAGATTTATTCTCAACTTGGTTAAATACCTATCTTATTTTAGCTGAAGCTCTATGCTTGCAAGGTGATAACAGAACATTCAGTATTGTCGAAACAATCTTTGAAATTTTATTGAAAAACAAAGTTTCAGACAAATTGTATATTGCAAAACTTAAATTAATTCTTGCGATGGGCTACTCTCTAAGAGGAAATACAGAAGAATCAGAAAAAGTTATTACAGAAGTCTCTGAAACAACTTCTGACGATATTCTTGATGATTCTGCTATTATCAGAATGAATTTAATCCATGTACTAAATCTTATATTTAGCGGTAAGTTTGAAGGCTTGCAAGAAGATTTGTTTGACTTAGTAGCATTCGTAAACAATGTTGATGATAAGATTACTAAAAATATCTTGAAAGCGATATTGGGTAAAGTTTTAAAAGAAAATAAAAAATATAAAAAAGCGTTAGCAATTTATTCAGAAGAAATTTCTTTCTTTGCTGGTGAAAAGAATGCTTTAGGCGTTCTTCTATGTTGGTATTTAATTGCTGAGGTTACTCTAATTACAGAGGGTCCGAAAAAGTCTTTGGAATTTGCTCTAAAAGCTCTTGATATTGCGCAAAGTCCAAAAATTCAAAACTTCTATTTTATCATTGCCTTGAATAAAGTTATTGCAAGAACATATCTTGTTTTAGGCGATTTAGATAGTGCAAGAATTTATATTGAAAGTGCAATTGGTATCGCACGTCAATTTGATATGCTAGATATGCTTTGTGAATTATATATGTTGTACGGTAGATATTTGCATGAAATGATTAGTACAAGTGAAAAGACAGCTCGTGATTACGCAGTAAGTTCATTTAGAATGTATGACAAAGCGTATAATTTAGCTCACAAACTTAATAATATAACTATCGCAAACACTGTGATTAAGGCTAATGCAGAGTTAAGACGTGATTGTCAAAATAAAGGTATTGAAATTTAGTCGATTGGTAAAGTAATTATAAATGTAGCGCCTTTGTTTAATTCGCTTTCAACTTCAATTTTGCCGTTGTGTAATTTTACAAACTCTTTTGAAATCGTAAGTCCAAGCCCTGTTGAACTTTCATTTTTTGTGCTGTAATCATTGATTTGCGTAAACTTATTGAAAATTTTCTTTTGATTTTTCTTTTCAATTCCAATTCCGTTATCAATAACTTTAATTACGACTTTTGAGTCAATTTTTTGAACAATTATTTTAATCTTATTTTTAGTAAATTTCAATGCGTTACTTAGCAAATTAAATAATACTTGTTTAATTTTTTGATAATCAGCATTAATCTCAAATTCTTCAATATTTTTAATTAGTTTGATATTCTTCTTTTCAAACAACGGATACAATAATGTCGTAACTTCGTTAATTACCATACTAATGTCAAAAGTTTGTTTTACAAGTTGAGTTGAAGAGTTTTCAAGCTTTGAAATATCAAGAATTTCATTTATCATTCCTAAAAGATTAATTGAAGATGCTTGAATATCTTTGACATAGCCGGTTTGTTTTTCATTCAATTCTCCAATTCTTTTGTTCTGTAATAAATCAGAAAATCCGATAATTGCGTTTAATGGTGTTCTCAATTCATGCGAAACATTTGCTATAAAATCTGTTTTAATTTTTTCTGCGGTTTTGGATTTAGTTATTGCTTCTGATAGAGTCTTTAACTGTGTTTTAAAAACTTCTGACAATTCCTCGTCTTTTATTTTATAACTAATGATTTTTGTGAAAGCGTTAAGAATATTTTTTGAGTTTTCATCAAATTCTCCATCTTCAAAAACTGCAATACCATAAATAATAGTTTTAACTTTTAAATATGTAATATAATGACGTTTTTTAGAGATTTCCTCCGAATGTTCAATACAACCTTTATACAAGCCTTTTGATAATTTATCAGAAATATATTTTGAACGTCTTGTTGGATAAATGCCCGTTAATTCATTTGGAGATATTGTGTAAATTCTTACTTTCTCAAAATTTACAACCTTTTTAATTCTATCAAAAGTGTCCTCTGATAGAATTTTATCGATGTCAAAAAGTTCAGTGTATGTATCTAAGATATTGCTTAAATCCTTAGGCATTTTCTACATATCCGATATATGGAAGATTTCTGTAAAAGCCCATATAATCTAGACCATAACCCACAACGAACTTATTATCAATTACAAATCCGTGATAATCAGCATCAACATCTGTTTGTCTTGAAATCTTTTTATCTAACAATGAGCAAAATTTTGTAGATCTTGTTTTGAAGTTTAAATCAATAAAATCTAGTAAGAATTTAGCTGTCAAACCTGTATCAATAATATCTTCAACGATTAAAACATTTTTATCGTTTAAATCTGGTAGTGAAATATCAACTGCATTAACTTTGCCAGTTGATTTGAAACCGTGTCCATAACTTGAAAGTCTGATGAATTCCATACATACGGGCATTGTTAAATGTTTTGATAAATCAATTGCGAAAAATACAGAACCTTTTAAAACGGCAATAAGATATACTTCTTCGCCATTATAAAATTTGTTCAATTCTTCTGCAATTTCTTTTATTCTTTTTTGAAGTTCTTCTTCTGTATATAAAGTTTTTAAGTCTTTAACTTGTAAATCCAACATCATGTTCCTCGCTTTTTTCTAATGATATCACATAATTTGGTTTTGATACAACTTTAAATTTTTCATTCAAACCATATTTCGGTGCCCACAAAATTTCAGAGCCTTTGCATAAGAATAATAATCCGTTTCTTTCGTGTTCTTTAATCTTTTTTGTGTTTAAGTATTTTTTTAGTTTTTGTGTACCTTTCAAACCAAGAGGTTGTATAAAATCGCCTTCTTGTCTGCTTCTAAGTGTAAAATTTATTGGCTCTTTTATTTCAACATAAGCTATCCCTTTTTCGTCTTTTGGAAAAGTCTTAGGTTTTTCGCCATTATATTTTTCAATTTTAAAAACATAATCAGAATATCTGTATGTGCCTTCTTTAGTAATATTAACAACAAGGTCAGATTTTTCTGTTTTTGAAATCGTTTCAATATATTTTTTTGAAACCAAAAGCCATAAATCGTTTGTTAGTGAATATTTTATACCACTAGCCTTATCAGAATTTTCATTTATAAATTCTAAAATTTCATTAATTTTCTTAGAACAATAATCAATATCATTTTCTAGAAAAATATCTAAAATAATTCTTTTTTTTATTTCATTAGACAGCCCTAAAAAGTATTCTGTTGAGATTTTGTTATCTTCAAGTATATTTTGTTTAGTCTTATTTAAAACCTCTTCAATAATGCGTTCATTCTCTTCTGCAATGATAGAAAGATTGTTTATTGCATCAATAAATTTCGGATTAATTTTTTCAAATTTTGGTAAGATTTCGTTCCTAATATAGTTTCTGTTAAAGTCGTTATCAAAATTTGTATTATCTGTTACGTATTTTAATCCATTAGTTGTGCAATATTCTTCAATTTCTTTTCTTGAAATATTAATCAACGGTCTTAAAATATAATCTCTTTTTTCTTTAATTGAAACTAAACCTCTGATGCCTGTACCTTTAATCATGCGATAGACAAGAGTTTCAACTCTATCATTTTTGTTATGCGCAAGCAAAAGCACCTCTGCGTTTGTTTTATTTTTGCAATTTTCAAAGAATTTATATCTCAATTCTCTTGCATTTGTTTCGGTTTGTTTTTCGTCTTTTGAAAGGATATCTGTTAAGATTTCAACATTCCTTTCTTTTGCAAAATTTATGCAAAATTCCATGTCAGATTTTGAATGTTCACCTCTCCAATTATGATTTAGATGGCAAAAGACTAGTTTAAAACCAAATTCCAGAGACAATTTATAAGCAATGTCGCTCAAGCATACAGAATCAGCACCGCCAGAAAGTCCAACAAGTATTGTTTTATCTTTGTTTAATAAGCTATATTTATCTAGTAAATTTTCTACGAATTTTAGCATTATTCTCGTGTTTGTTTATTCAATTCGTTAATAATACCTTGTTTAATTTCAACAGCATCAACACCAAGATGTTCAAGAGTCTTCATTGCAACAGAATCCGGCACATTTGTTATTGCTTGCAAGATGTGGTGTGCTTCAATACGTTTTTTGTTTTCTTTCTTTGCTGCTGTCCAAGCTAGTTCAAGAATTTTCTTAGCATTATTTGTAAATGTTACTTCACTATCAGTGTAATCGTTGCCGAAACCAACAAAGTTTTCGATAGTTAATCTAACATCTTTGATAGTGATTTCAAGTTCGGTAAGTACTTGTGCTGCAATGTTTGAACCCTCGCCAAGTATACCAACTAAGAACATTTCTGTACCAACAACATTTTTACCAAGTCTATGCGCTTCTTGTTTTGCAAGGTTCATAATTGCTAAGCTTTCGCTCATTGAATGTTCTATTGGTTTAAGAATGTCTTCTTTTAATTTTGAATCATTAACGTTTAAATTTTTAAATATGTCGTAAGCAATACCTTTTTTAACCTTCAACATACCAAGAATAACGTGTTCAGGTGTAACTTCAGAAGAACCTAATTCTTTAGCAATTTGAAGAGCTGATGACATAATAACAAATGCGTTTGGCGTGAATACGATTTGATGACCTTCAAATTCTGATTGTCTTGAAGAAACTTCTTTCAAGCTTTCTTCAAATTTTTCATATGAAACCCCGTTTGAATTAAGTGCTTTAGCAAGCTCAGAGTCTTTATCTTCTAAAATGGCTGAAATTATTTGATCTGTTCCTAAAATTTCGTAATTAGAGGCGTTTAGTTTTGAAACGGCTCTCTCAAAGATTTTTGATGCAGTATCACCATCAAAAAGTCTTTCAGCTGTTCTGTATTTTTCTTCTTCGGCAGTTAATTCAAACTTTTCAGGGTGTTCAAGCTTTTTGATTTTCTTTTGAACCAAACGTTTCAACAAATCTTGTGCTTGAACTGTATTAAATTTGAATTTTTCTAAAATTCTACAGATATATGAATTTTTATTTTCTAATGCCGCTAAGAAAATATGTTCATACAAAACAAGTTCATTATTAGAACGAGTTGCAATATCCATTGCGTATTTTAATAAATTCTTTGATGATTCGCTAAACTGAGGATTAGCTTTTGCATTTACCTGTTTTTCAAAGCGTAGTTTTTCTTCTGTTGCTTTGTGAAATTTGTCATAATCAATGTTATACATTTTGAAGATTTTCAACGAAATTCCTCTAGCCTCTTTAATAATAGCTAGAAAGATGTGTTCAGGTTGAATTAAAGAATGGTTCATTTCCTTTGCTTCAACTTGAGCTTGTGTTACTACGTTTATTGCCTTTTCGGTAAATTTTTCAAACAATTTTTATTCCTCATCTAAATTTTCAATGTATTCGGAAACTCTTTCAAACTCATCATCATCTTCAATTGTTTCAAATGAATAACCAGAACCTTCTTGAATTAATTTCATTAAAACAATTTCAGAGTCGTTTTCTTCTTTATCTTTTTCATCACCTGGTAAAAGTAGTGCATATTCACTGCCTTCAAATTGAATGATATCAAATAGTTCAAATTTGATTAAATTACCTTTTTCATCTAAAGTTTCGATGATGTGTTTATCGTTAGCCATTATTTTCTCACTTTCTTATTTACTTAGGTACTGTTCTAGTATAATACAAGCACTTTCAATATCAACTAGACCCTTGTTTTTTCTAAAGTCTATATTTTTATTTCTTAGATTTTCTTCGGCAGTGTCGCTGGTTAAACGTTCATCTTCCATGACAATTTTGAAAAAGTCCTTTAACTTTTCTGCAAAACCTAAGCAATCTTGTGCCTGATGACCTTGTGTGCCGTCCATGTTTATTGGTAAACCAACAACAATTGTTTCCACTCGATTTTCTTTAGCAATTTTTTTTATTTGCTCAATAGCGTCTTCTTCTGGTTTTCGAGAAATAAATGAATGAGGTGTCGCAATAACATGTAAAAAGTCGCTTAGTGCTATACCTATTCTTTTTTCTCCGACATCAAGTGCCATTACTTTATCCATTATTCCTGAACCCAAGCCTTTTCGATTTTTTCTATAACTTTTTCTGCTTGCGTTTTTGTTATAGTGATTTCATCTTCATAGTTTGTGTTTCTTTTGAATAAGTTTGTTGTTTTATTTGCACTATCAAGTTTGAATTTGATTAAAACGTAGTATTCGTAGATACTTTTTCTGATGATGTTTCTGAATAATTCTTCTTTTGCATCTTCGTCAAAGTATAGTGCATAGAACAATCCTGCTAGATTTTTTTCGTTTGCAAGATATTTTAAGTATGCAACATTCATTATACGTTTTGCCCAAATTTTTTCTTCGTTTTTGTCAATTAATTTGTGCAAATCTTCATCGATTGCTTCGTCTAAGTCGATATCATAATTATCTTTTTTAAAGTTATTGTTTAATTTTTCTGTAAAATCATAGAATTTGATTGAAAAATCTGTATCCAAGAACCATTTTTGAGTTTCTTCAGCAAGACAGATTTTATCAAGTTCTTTTTTAGTTAAAGTTTTCTTTTCAAATTTGTCTTCTAAAATATATTGCATTGGAACTGGTTCTGTTGGAATATCGTGTAATAAATTTCTCCAGCAAATATATTCGTATGACATTAATTCACCATGTTTATGAACAGTTTCTTCTGCCTTCATTAATAATGTTTTTAGTACTGTATGGTTGATAAATACTGGTAAATCATCGCCATAAAATCTTTCTACAATACGTTTGAAATCGTTTTTAGTGATTTGATTGAAACCGAAACAGTCAACAATGCCCCATTTGTCGCTAACAACTGTTGCTACAAGTTGAATTGTTTCATCTTCTCTTTCTCTTGAGAAAATCAAGGCTTGGTTTCCATGTCCGTCTGGATAGCTTGAATACGATTCATAAGGTTTTGATTCAGATAAAACTTCTTTGTAAAAATCAAGAGTGTTATCTTCTCTAACGCCAGACAATTTTAAAGCTGAAATGTTTCTTTTGATTGCTGGTAAAAATTCTTCGTCTACGTATTCTTTAGCCTCTAAAAGAGCATGTAAAGCTAATTGTGATTTTGATTGACCTAATTCATCAAGTGCAATTTGAGCAGATCTTGAACTTGGGTCATGTAAAAATACTGGAATTAAGATGTTTGCTAATGCATCTTCGGTGTAATCATCAGCTAAGGATTGAACTAATGCTTTTGCATCTGCATCTGATAAAGAATACAAGAAGTCTAAGAAATCAATTTGTGCTTCTGGATTCATTATTGCAGTATGTAAAAGTTGTTTTGTGTCTGCATCAATAACGTCTTCTGGTGATTCAAAGTATTCTTCTAAGTTGTCATAATCAACTTTGTTACCTAAATCTTTTAAAATATTAAGTACTACGGTTTTTACATAGTCTGAAACGGTTGGGCTTTTTAAAGTGTTCCAAAGCGCATTTTCAAGTTGGTCTTTTTCACATAATCTATGAAGCAAGAAACATAAAATGTATGCTTTTTGTTCATTTGTTTTAACGAGTTCTCTCATCAAGGTGTCAAGAACTGCTTTTTTATCAGTTTGATTGTCTAGGACATATAATAATTCATCAACTTTTGTTGCATCTTGCAATGTTTGAAGTCTTGTTATAGCTGTTAAAACTTCTGCTTTTAATTGTATTTTGTTAAGTTGTTCTACTTCTTGCATTAGTTATTACCCCTCCACATTGCATCAAGCAATCTTTGTGCTTCTACTGATAAGTTTCTGTCATTCATTATCAAATATTGTACTGCAATCATTACGCAATCTGAACAAATGTTAACATTTGGACCTTTTACCATTTTTAATACTTGTGTATTTGGTCTTCCGCAAAAACTACAGTAAGTTAATTCCGGTGCTTTTGTTTCTTCCTCTGCTTTTGATGCAGACTCTTTCTTTGGTGTTCTTTTACCTAATTTTACTACTTTTTCTTCTGACATATTTTATCCCTTTTATTAATATCTTAATTGTATCGTAAACTTTAAAATATTGCCAAATTTTTTAATTTAATTTAAAATTAATTTAACAATACAATTTAGATTTGGGGAATGTGAATAATGAAAAAATTTCTATCAATATTATCAATTTTACTAGTATCATTGCTTTCAACTGCTTGTATCAACAATTTAGCAGTCCAAGAGTTAAATAATAAAGCTAAAGTATATATGGATAAGGGTGATTATGAAAACGCAATTAGTCGTTTAGAAGCAAGTGTTGACCTTGATGACACAATTTTTGAAACTCAATATAATTTAGCTGTTGCCTATACTTATGCAAACAAATACAAACAAGCTATTTCAGCATTTGATAAAGCTATTAACTTAAAACCAACGATGGCTGAAACTTATTATTCACTTGGTGTTGCTCAAGAAAATTATGCAATCGACTTGATTAAAGGTGAAGTTAAGTTAGACGAAGATAATTTAGAAGAAAATGAAGAAGCTTCTACTGATGATGAAGTTGCAGAAGAATTATCAAAAGAAGAAATTGCTGCAATCAAAGAATTGTACAATCAAGCAATTCAATCTTATGAAAAATACCTAGAAAAATCTAATAACGCTAAAGACAAAGAAAATGTTGAAGCTAAGATTTCTAATATTAAAACAGAAATTCAAAAATTAGATAATCCAGATTTTGATGCTACTTCTATGGATACAGAAACACAAAATAAATCATTTAGTATTCAATAGTTATGTTTAAATCACCTTCTGAAATATGTTTTTCAATTTTTGGAATTGATATTTATTATTACGGTATAGTAATGGCTATCGCTGTGTTAACTGGTGTGTTTTTCTCTAATTATGTTAGAAAAAAATGTTATCCAGAAATATCTGAGAATGATTTTTTTGATGTTTTGTTTTATTCAGTGATAAGTGCTTTTATTGGCGCAAGACTGTATTATTGTTTGTTTAGTTTTTCTTATTATTCAAATCATTTATCAGAAATCTTTGATTTTCGTCAAGGAGGATTATCAATACATGGTGGGTTACTGTTCGGATTTTTAGTAGGTATTACGGTTGCTAAGTTTAAGAAATTACCTATTTTGAAATTTTTAGATTTATCAGTTTTGGGGATAATTTTGGCTCAAGCAATCGGGCGCTGGGGAAATTTCTTTAATTCAGAAGCCTTTGGTCGCCCGACTGAAATTTTCTGTAAATTGTATATTCCTATTTCTCATAGACCTCTAGAATACATTAACTACGAATATTTTCACCCAACTTTTTTGTACGAATCAATTCTTGATGTAATTGTATTTTTAATACTATTTTTTGTGATAAAGAAATTTGCTAAAAATATTGTTGGAGTTATGTTTTGTGCATATTTGATTTTGTATTCTTTTGTTAGAATACTTGTGGAGCATTTTAGAATAGATAGTATTTTATATCTTGGTAAAATTCCTTTACCGAGTGTTGTTTCTATTTTGATAATTGTAGTTGCTAGTATTTTCTTGTTTTTTATTTATAGAAGATACAAAAAATCTTAAATTATCGTTTTGTTCTAATGTTTTGTAAATCTTGTTTTGTCATGACCTCACAAGTTCCAACGCCCTTGTAATAAACAGTGTATGAACGATTGCCATTTACGACTTCACTTCTGATTGTGTTAATTTTGTTTGTAACTCTGTCAACTCTGTAAATAACATCAGTTTTGCCGTAATCGTAATGGTATTTTATTTTAAATAATAAGTAATCAAAGTTATAATCTAATACGCTATCGACTTTTTTCTTTTTGCCAAAGTAAACGTATCCAATATTAGTTTTGTCATCATCAAAGAATATGTGTATTTTAATATCATGGACTTTTACTTCGGGTACTTTTTCGTTGTACTCTGCAAAATTACAAATCATATCAACAGCGTTTGCTGATAATGAGTTAAGAGTAAATATAACAAATAATAATACTATCTTATGTAGTAATTTCATTAAACTAAATCTTCTTCTTGATTTTTTTCTGGCATTTCATCTTTTGAATCGTCTTTAGGTTTGATAGGTAATCTAAAGCCAAAAGTTGAACCTTCTCCAACTTTTGAATGTACAAATACTTCGCCCCCGTGATGCTTTTCTACAGAGATTTTAACAAGGTGTAAGCCTAAACCAGTACCTTTGATAGAGTGCGTTGCATTTTCAACTCTAAAGAATCTGTCAAAGATTTTCTTTTGATATTCTTCTGGAATACCAGGACCTTGATCTTCTACTGAAACTTCAATAAAGTCTCCAACTCTTGCTCTTTCAGCTCTGATTTTTACTCTAGAACCGTCTGGAGAATATTTGATAGCGTTTGATAAAATGTTGTTGATTACACGAGCAATGCTGTCATGGTTAAGAGGAACTTCTGGTAAGTCAGGTTCTTTCATAACAGAAATTGTGATTTTGTGTTCGTGCGCTAAGATGTCTAATTGGTTTACACATTCTTCGATAATCTTAGTAACATCTTCTTTTTTCTTTTCAAGTCTAATTTGTTGACTTTGGTAACGAGAGAAATCAAGAATATCATTAACCATTCTGTTAAGTCTGATAATTTCTTGATTCATAACACCTATAAATTCTTTTTGAGTGTTAAAATCAAAATCGTTACCGTAGTTATATAGAGTGTCGATATAACTTCTAAGAACGGTAACAGGAGTTCTTAGTTCGTGAGAAACATTTGAGATAAAGTGGTTGCGCAAATTATCCATTTCAATTTCTTTAGTTATATCAATAAGAACGATAATATAACCAACGTAGTCTTTATTTCTTGAAAACATTGGTGAAGCAACGCATTTGATGATACGTTTGTCAACTTCTATGTTAAAGCCCAGAGGTCGTTTTTCTATGACATCAAGAGGAGTATCTTTGAATTGTTCAATTTTTTCTTTGAAACAAAGTTCCCCATTTGTATCACAGTATTGTTGAATTTTTGTACCTAAAATTTCGCTTTGTTCAGCTTCAAGGAGTTTTCTGGCATGATTATTGATAAGAACGATTTTGTCGTAGTTGTCGCAAACAACAACACCGTTTGCAATACTCATTAAAACTGCTTCAAGCTTATTTTTTTCTAATGTTAATTCTTCAATGTTTTGTTCTTCAAATTGGTGTAATTTTTGAGACATGTCGTTGAATGATGTGAATAATTCTTGAACATCACTGCTAACGTCTGTGCCTTCTAGTTTGTACCCAAATTCACCAGATGAAATTTTTCTAACACCGGTTAGAATATGTCTTAACTCTTTTGTAATTAATAATGTATTGACTATTACGACTGCTGCGAAAACAATCCATGTAATGATGAATACAAGTAAAAGAGAGGCTCTAGTTGTGCCAGAGATTTTGTCTATGATGTTACCTGATAGACCGATTGTTACGGAACCTACGACTTGATTAGATACGAGAGATTTGTTAACCATTGGCGAACTTACTGCAATGATAGAACCGTCGAAGGCTTTAGGAAAATCATTTTTACTTGAATAAATTACTTTTGATTTGTTGTCTTTAAATTCGATGAAAGATATATCGTCGTTGCTTTTTAGGATAGAAAGCGAGTGTGTTCTTAAAGTGTTGTATTTGTTAGACTCGGGGATATCTTTAGTAACTTCAACACTTTCAATAGCAAGAGTTTTAGCGATAATTTGTCCAAAACTTTTGTAAGCCATGTTCATGTTATTTTGGATAGCGTTCATTGCAAGTATAGCAATAAGCACAATAACAGTTGTGCACGCTAAAAATCCAACTAGGATTAATCGATTTTGTGAGCTCATTGACGATTTCTTCATATCCATACAAGAATTATATCATGCATAAAAGTATTGAGCAAATTGTGAAGGAAATTAGGTGGAAGTTTTGTAGGTTGGACATACCTGCCGACCAATCATGTTATTCTGTAACTTTACCATGCGTACCGCATCTAAATGCGTGAGTGAATTAGCATGTTGTAAAAAAAATATATCTCTTTAAAACCCATTATTTACCTATTTACTCCCCCTTTTTGACTTTCTCAAAAATAATATTATTAATAAAGTATGATCGGAATGCTAAAAAAAATCTTTCACGTAAAAAAAACTAAACAAACTCAAAAATCTATCGATGAGCGTATATCAGATTTATACGAGTCTCTACAAGTCGATGTGCTTGCTATATCATTCGGTGATGATATCCTTCCATACGCTCAAAACATAGTTAATTGTATCGGTAAATTTAGAATAACTCTTAAAGAAAAAACAGGATTTATTATCCCGCCAATCAGAGTTATCAATGACAAATCGCTACAAGAAAATGAACTGCAAATTCTTGTTCGTAACAAAGTCGTTTTCTCTGATTTCGCAGTACCTAACAAAGAATACATCTTAAAAGCAGTAATGACAAATTTGAGTAAAATCGCTACAAAGCATGTTGCGGACATTTTCTCAAACGAAGTTACTGAAAAATACATTGACCTTGTTCAAAAAAATAATTCTTGGCTTATCTGGAATGTTCTTCGTATGGTTCCAATTACGGGCATAAGAGCTATTCTTATAGATATCCTAAATGATGGAAAATCAATAAAAGACATTGTTTTTGTCTTTGAAAAAATTTGTGAATACGCATCAGAAAATAGAGATTTTTTAGCAACAAAAGATCCTTACAAAATAGCCGAATATGTTAAAAAAGATTTAGTCTAAATCTCTATTCTTCATCTAAAGGTGATACTTCTTCTGTTTCAGTTGTTTGAGAAGAAGTATCATCTTTAACTCCTTCATCAATCTTTAAAACTCTAGCCAATGCCTTCTTATCGCCTTTAATCTTAAAATATTCTTCAAATTTAGGTGTAGTTCTTAAATTAAACGAGCGACCATTTTTGTCTTTCGTTTTAGAAATCATACCCATATCAACAAGTTCTTTAACGTGGTCATAAGCATTTGCACCTCTTAAATCTTTCAAGTAAGATTGTCTAATAGGTTCCTTCAACGCAATAACTGTAAGAGTCTTTAAAACTGCAGGTTTCATTTCTGCAGGGCAAAGTTTTTCAACAATGTCCATATGTTCTTCTTTAACCTGCAATATATAACCGTTTTCGTCATCAATTTCTAGTGCGCCGTCTCTTGATGCGTAGTCAAATATAAGTTCGACCAAAGCTTCTTCGACTTTATCAACATCTTCACCTAAAAATTCTGCAATTTCTTTTGCTTCTAATGCTCGAGCTGTTGTAAATAAAACAGCCTCGATTTTAGACTTCAACTGTTCTAGTTCCATTTCCCTTTACCACGTATAAATCTGAATAAAATTCGTCCTGTACCAAGTCAATGTCATTATCTACTGACAAAAATAGTAATGCCAAGTAAGCAACAACTTTGCTCATTCCGATTGATACAAGTTCTTTCAATTCAACTTTTTCTTTTTTATTAAAAATCTTTTCCAATCTTGTCTTAATAGTTTCAACAGATTCTTCGATAAAATTATCGTGAGCAATATTCATAATATCTGCTGGAGTTAAATTAGCATAAGAACGAACTCTTCTTTTTGCACGTTCGTGAGCATTTTTCAAAGCTAATTTTTTATCCAACATTTCATAGAATTCCAACTGTTTAATCAAGTCTTCCAATGTTACGACTCTTTTTCTATTCATCTTAACGCTTGTTCTTCGTTGTAAAACTTCGTCAATAGAAACAACATTAGTCGTATTATAATTGTGAAAATCGTCCTCAAAATTATCATCATCAAATTCTAGTTCATCAATAGGTTCTTCTGGTAAAAAGTCCATCATCTCAATACCTTTTAGAACATTTGATTTTAATTTTAACAATACAGATGCGAATAAAAGTGTTCTACCTGTAAAACGAAGGTTTTGAGATTTTGCTTCAAATGTCTTCATTAAATATTTATCCGCAATATCTACAATATCAATGTTCCAAGGGTCAATCTTGCCTGCTTTTGCCATATCAACAAGCATTTCAATCCCATCTACATGATAATCCTGTTCTAATTGTAGTGCTTCTGCTGTCATTTATAACTTTCCTCTAATCTTCTAATTTTATACCTGTTACCTTAGTCTTACCTTTTTCTTTTTGTGTAACACCTATCGTTCTATTAGCTGATTCTATCATAGGTGGGCGATGACTAACTACTATAAATTGCGTATTTTCTGACTGTCTTTTTACAAGATGTGCAAGTTTTTCTACGTTAATGTTATCCAAGCTTGCGTCTACTTCGTCTAACGCATAGAAAGGTGCTGGTAAATATCTTTGGATTGCAAATACAAATGACAATGCTGTCAATGTTTGTTCCCCACCAGACATACTTTCTAGTCTTTGTCTTTGTTTATCTCTCGGTTGTGCATCAATTGTAAGTCCGCCATTCAATGGGTCTTCAGGATTTCCTAATACAAGTGTACCTTCACCGTCTGATAACTCGTGGAATACTTCTTTAAAGTGAATGTTGATTCCATTATAAGCCTTTAAGAATGCTTCCTTCTTCAATTGTTCGTAGCCTTGCATTCTCTCTAAAATTTGTAATCTTTCTTTTGTTAACGTTTCGATTTGACCTTTTAATTCTTTAACTCTTTCTGAAATTGCATCATATTGTGCAATAGCTCTCATATTAACGTCGCCAAGTTCGTCCATTCTCTTTTGTAATCTTTGAATTTTCGCATTAATTTCTTCAATTGAGATTGTTACAGGTTCAAGTTCTGAAATTTTAACTCCGCTTTCAACTAATTCCGCTTCTGCAGTCTTAAATTCAGGTTCAAGTTCTCTTCTTCTTGCCTTAAATGATTCAATCTGTTCTGCAAGTTTTTCAATTTCAGTTTCCGATTTACGTTTTTGTTCTTTGATATTTAATAATTCTTCTTCAATTTGAGATTTTTCTTTTAATAAAGAATCCAAAACTTCTGAAATCTTTTCGATTTCGTCTTCTAAATCTTTCAACCCTTCGTTAAGCGTTTGAATTTCTTTTTCGTAAGTTGCTTTATCTTCTTCAAGAGTCTTGATATTTTTTTCTAAGTTAGAAATCTCGTCATAGCGTGATTCCATAACACTTTCATCAAACTTATTTTTTCTTTGAATTTCGTTGATGTCCATATTTATTGTGTTGATTTTGTCGTATAAACGCTTAATTTCGTTTTCAACATCTTCTGTTTGAGCTTTCAATTTTTTCAACTCATCATCGTTCATCAAGTTTTCAAGCTCGTTAATCTTTGTTTGAACATCTGTGATTTTTTCTGACAATTCAACGTGTTTTTCTTCTTCTTTATCAAGAACTTTTTCTAACTGTTCAATTTCAGTTTTTGTATTTGCAATGAAATCAAGTTTTTCTTTTAATGTAGAATCTTTATCAGCGTTACTTCTCAACAAGTTTTGAAGCTCAATACCTGTTTTTGTGTATTCTGATTGAGAGTTTGAATATGTAATTCTTGTTTTATCAAGTTTTTCTTCAAGCTCAGCTTTTTTAGAATTCAAAGTAGCTAATTTAGCTTCAATTTCACTAAGTTTTTTGTTAGCTTTTTCTAATTCTTCGTCATCAGTTTGGCTAAATTTCATTCTGTTAGCTTTCAAAGAACCACCAGTCAATGAACCTGATTTTTCATAAAGTTCACCGCTTAAAGTTACAACTCTATATTTGCCTTTTAAGTTTTGTGCAACTTCGTTGTCTTCGACAACAAGAGTTTCTCCAACTGCGTAGTAGAACGCATCTAAATATTCATCATCAAAATCAATCAAGTTGATTGCAAAATCGATAACACCTTTATCTCTAGGAAGAGTTAATTTATCAGGTGCTGGTTTGATTTTGTTCAATGGAATGAATGTTGCACGACCAGCATTAGCTGATTTTAAAAGCTCTACGGCTCTCAATGCTACTTGATAATCGTCAACAACAATGTGTGCCATTCTTCCGCCAACTGCAACCTCAAGTGCTGTTGCATATTCTTTATCAACTTTACCTAATTGAGAAAGTGGTGCGTGAACGCCTCTTAAATTAGCTCTCATAACGGCTTCAATCGTTCCGTTAGAATTTGCCATTTCACTTGCTGATTTTTGAGCTTTTAATGATTCAAGCTTTCTTACTGCAGCTGTGAAATTGTATTGTGTATCTGTTAATTCATCCTTAACATTGTCCAATTCTTCCATTGTAGTTTTTTGGATATGTTTAAGTTCTTCTAATTCTTTTCCTAGTTCTTCGTGTTGAACCTTGATTTTATCTTCGTTATCTGCGAAGTTTTCTTTGAATTCATTCAATTTTTGAACTTCGTTTTCAGCTTTTTCAACTTCTGATTTCAAGCTACTCAAACGAGCTTCTTTTGGATATTTTTCTTTTAATAAATTATTTTCTCTTTCTTGTAATGCAGAAAGTTCAGAACGGTATGCTGCATGGTTTTCCATAAACTTACTTGCTGTTTCATCAAGTCCCGCTTTTTCTGCCAAAATTTTGTTTAATTCAGCTTTTTTATCAAGAATGTTATCTTGTAAAGCTTTAATTTCTTCTTGTTTAAGTTCAATTTTTAATTCGTTATCTTTGATATTTTTCTTTTGTTCTTCAATACCGTTTTTCTTGTTTTCTATTGATTTAGCGCTATCTAGAATTTGTTTTTCTGTGTAATTGATAGCGTTCTTTTTGTTTTCAATACGACCTTTAGATTCTTCCTTTTTGCCGATTAATTCAATACGTTTGTCTTCGCCTTTTTCTTTTAATTCAGCAGCTAATTCGTTGTATTTGCCTTGAATAAGGTTTAATTTTTCGTCTAAATCAATTTTATTATTTTCTTCTTCTTTTTTCTTTTTGCCAAATTCTAAAATATTTTCGTGAGCTTTTTCAAGATTACGTTTAATATCAAAGTATCTAACCGCATTGATTTGGCTTTCGTAAGATATTTTTTCATCTTTTAATTTTTGATATTTTTGTGCAACTTCTTTTTCTTCTTCAAGTTGTTTTAAGTGCTCTTCTTTTTCATTCAAAATCAATGTTGAACTTTCAACACGTTGTTCAACAGTGTCTAATTCATTTTTTGCCTGGTCTATACGACGGTCAAAATCTGCAACACCAGCGATTTCGTCAATAAGTTTTCTTCTATCAGTCGGGTTACATTTAATAATACTTGTAACGTCGCCTTGCATAATAATATTGTAACTATTAGATGTTAAATTGTATTTTTCTAATAATGCATGAATTTCAGTCAGTGTAGAAACTTTATCATTTAGATAATAAATACTTGAAAATGTACCATTTGAGGCTTTTCTAATTCTTCTTGCAACAGAGAAATCTCCGTCTTCTCCAACTTCGGCAAATGTAACTTTTACGTAAGCTTCGTTACGTTTATTGAAGGTAGAAATAAGGTGAGAAACATTTTCTGCTCTCAACGCACGAGTACCTGATAGCCCAAGTGCAAACAAGACGCTATCTAAGATATTACTTTTGCCTGACCCGTTAGGTCCTGATACCGTTGTAAATCCTTTTAACAATGGTATATCCACCTTGGTCGCAAAAGACTTAAAATTGTCAATTTCAAGTTGTTTTACGTACATTTTCCTACCCAAAATCTATATAGATTTTATTATATTATCAGTAGGTTAGTTGGCATGTCAAATTGCTTAACCTTTTTTCATAACTTTTTCAAAAACTTCTTTGAATGGAACAATCGGAATCATCTTATAACCGCAATTTTCTGACAATGCTCCACCCATTTTAAAAAGTTCTTCTTGAGGGTATCTTCTGCAAATTCCTGGTCGAGTTTTGTGAATTTTACATTTGTTAGTTTCTTCATCTAAATTTGTACATCTAAATACAAGACCAGTTTCGTCTTTGTCGATGACTTCTAAATATGTATAAAATGGGTGTAATCTTCTAAGTTTTTGAAATTCGTTTTCTTCTTTAATTACGCCCTTTGCGTGTTTAACATAAATTTTTCTGCAACATTTTCCACAGCCTTTACAACTGCCTATTCTATAATATTTACGTCGCAAAATCTTTGTATAAAAAAACTTTTTCATTTCTTTTAAAAAGTTTTTCAAAGTTCTATCCCACCTTTCGTATGCAAAGTGTATGTTTCGCTTTAAGATGAGAATATTCTGGTGTGTTTTCTGTGCTCAAGAATAAGGCTCTTTCGTACAATATAGAAGCTTCTGCATATTTTTCTCTCTGAGCTAATTCAGCAGCTTTTTTAGATAATTCCTCTATAACTTTTGCCTCTGGGTTCAGATAATAATTTATCTTATCTAAAATTGGCATATAAATGTTTTTAGCATCAGGTTTTAACATTATATAATTTTTGTATTCAACCTTTGCCCTATTCAAATCTTTTCTTCTGTAGCAGTCTTCGGCTTGTTTTAAGTGATTATCAATCAAATACGGGTGATTGTTAATATAAACCTTAATTTGTTTTAATCTACTATTTAACTTTGTTAGCTCTTCTTTGTTATCTAAAATGTAATCTGAATATCTAGCATAGTAGCAATAAGCATAATCAAAACTTTTCATACAATCGTAAGAAATGGCAAGGTTTAGCATTGTCTTAGGATAATGAGAATCTATGTAATATGAATTTAGCCAATATTTAACTGCTTGTTCATAATTATGATCCATAAAGAACAGAGAACCAATGTTAAAATTGGTTTTACTATAGTTTGGATAATGTGCTAACGCTTTAACGTAACAATCAAGCGCAGCTCTATTGTTCCCGACTCTCTGAAAATCTGCACCTTCTTTTAAAAATCTATTTGCGATTTCTTTGTAACTATTAATTTTGTTTTCAATTAAATTATATTCATCATTGATGTTTTTTTCGTATTTTAAATATTTTTCATAATATTTAATAGCTTCAGCTCTCATGTTCAAATCTGTATATGCAATAGCAATGTTTAAATTTACCTTTGCATCATCAGGTTCAATTGTTAAAGCTACTAACCAATTTTCAATAGCTTCGTTTGTATGTTTGTTTTTGTAATACAAATTACCAATATTTATATAGGCGGTCTTGTTAATATTGTCGATTTCAATAACTTTTTTCCAATATTCAAGAGCGTAATTATTTTTGCCAAGTTTATAATAGCAATTACCTATTTCAAGATACAAAGTTGGACTTGTAAAATAGTTCAACAAGTCCATATACATCTTTAAGGCTTTATCGTATTCGCCTTTTTTATACATAACAAGAGCAGCATTCAAGGCATCATCATGACTGCTACTGTTGTTTGCTCTATAAAAATTTGAATCACCTGCTACATTTTCAACCATATAAATATATTATATGATTATAGGCTTACGTTCAAGTCTGTTAACAATTTTTCATTATTTACTAATTTATCTGTATCAAATCTTTCAAATGGATCTTCAACACCATCTTTGAATAATGCTTCTATTCTGTCCATATCAACATCTGTGTTCATTACTAAATTAGTAAAGTTTTTAATATCTGTTTGTCTTTCAAATTCTTTATTTTGCTTTGCAATTATTTCTTCCATATATTTTTTCATTGCATCATTAGAAATAATTGTTTCGTCAATTAAGAAATTTTTTCTATCTTGTTCGTAAGGGTTTACGCTATTACCTGTAATAGGATTTGTAACCCCAGTAGCTCCAGTTTGCTCTGTTAATTGTGTATTGATTAAATTATTTAAGTTACTGTTTTCGTTATTAATTCCGTTAAGCATATCGCCCTAATCTCCAATTCACACTTATATTATGCACGATATTAAAAAACATGTTATCAACTATATAGAGGATATCTTACGATATTTTTCTAAATCTAAAGGTTTAGATTTGATTATTTTTTATCTTTTTTATACTATAAAATCAAGAAATAACAGAAAGAAGGCGAACACATGCTAGATATTAAATTAATAAGAGAAAATCCTGAAAAAATTAATGAATTATTAAAAAGACGTAATCCAGATTTATCAGTTGATGAAGTCTTGGCAGTTGACGAAGAACGTAGACAAATTCAAGCTCAGGCTGACGAATTGAGAGCTAAAAGAAAAACTGAATCACAAAAAATTGGTGAAATGAAGAAAAAAGGTGAAAATACTGATAAAATTCAAGAAGAAGTCAGATTTTTAGGTGATGAAGTTAAAGCTTTAGAAGAAAAACAAAACGAATTAGACGAAAAACAAAGAAATTTATTATTAAATATTCCAAATATTCCAGATGAAACAACTCCTATCGGAGCATCTGATGCTGATAATGTAGAAGTACATAAATGGGGAGAACCTACTAAATTTGATTTTGAATTTAAAGCTCATTGGGATTTATGTGAAGAAAAAAATCTTGTAGATTTTGAAAGAGGTGTTAAAATTTCTCAATCAAGATTTACATTATACAGAGGTAAAGGTGCAAGATTAGAACGTGCAGTGATTAATTTCTTCCTTGATTACCACACAGAACAACAAGGTTATGAAGAAATTCTTCCACCATTTATGGCAAATGCTGCAACAATGACAGGTACTGGTCAACTTCCTAAATTTAAAGAAGATATGTATAAATGTGTTGATGAAGATTTATACTTAATTCCAACTGCAGAAGTTCCTGTTACAAATATCTATCAAGGCGAAATCTTATCAGAAGAAGATTTACCAAAGTACATGACTGCTTATACTCCATGCTTTAGACGTGAAGCTGGTTCTGCAGGTAAAGATACAAGAGGTTTAATCAGAGTTCACCAATTTAACAAAGTTGAATTAGTTAAATTATGTACTCCAGAAACTTCTCCTGCTGAACACGAAAAATTAACAGAAGATGCAGAAAAAATGTTAGAATTGCTAGGTCTTCCATACAGAAGAGTTGCATTGTCAACAGGCGATATTGGCTTCTCTGCTAATAAATGTTGGGATTTAGAAGTTTGGATGCCTTCTTATGATGCTTACAAAGAAATCTCAAGTTGTTCAAACTTCGGTGATTACCAAGCAAGAAGAGCTAACATTAGATACAAAGAAAAAGCTACTGGTAAGACAAGATTTGTACACACAATCAATGGTTCAGGTCTAGCTGTTGGTAGAACAGTTGCTGCAATCATTGAAAACTTCCAACAAGCAGACGGTACAATCATCGTTCCAGAAGTTCTAAGAAAATATACAGGCTTTGATAAAATTTAATAATTATTACATGTATATATAATAATATTAATATATTGCCTAGAATTAAAAAATCCTCTAAACTAAAATATGAAGTAGTGTAGAGGATTTTTTATATGTCATACGGATTTCCATTTGAATTAGATGATTTTCAAAAAGAAGCAGTTAATTATATTGATGAAGGTAAAAGTGTTGTTGTATGTGCGCCAACAGGTGCAGGTAAAACTGTTATCGCAGAACATGCTGTCCATAAAGCTTTAGAAAATGGCACACGAGTTTTTTACACAACACCTTTGAAAGCTCTTTCTAACCAAAAATTTAACGACTTTGGCACAAAATATGGCTATGACAAAGTAGGACTTTTAACAGGGGATACTTCTATTAATAGAGAAGGGCAAATCGTTGTAATGACAACAGAAGTATTTAGAAACATGCTTTATGGTACAAACTTTGGTGAGGTTGCTGACAACCTTAAAAACGTTAAATACGTTGTACTTGATGAGGTTCACTATATGAACGATGAAGAACGTGGTACTGTTTGGGAAGAAAGTATTATTTACTGTCCTGTGAACATTCAGATAATAGCGCTATCTGCAACAGTTCAAAATGCTCAAGAACTTACGGACTGGATAAATACGGTTCATTCTGAAACAAAACTTGTTAATACTGATTTTAGACCAGTTCCGTTGAGATTTTATTATTTTGACTCCTCTCAACCAAACAGAATTTTACCATTGTTATCTCCTGGAGGTGGATTGAATAAGAAAATTCAACCAGAAAAAAGACAATACGGTAGAAAGAAAACTCCTCAACGTAATGTTGCAAAAGACGTTATAAGAAATCTTCATGACCAAAACATGCTTCCTGCAATCTATTTCACTTTTTCCCGTAAAAAATGCGACGAACAAATGGAAAGATGTGCTAATCTTTGTCTTGTAACTCCAGATGAGCAAAAACAAATTAAAGAAATTGTAGATGAATATTTAATAGGTAATTATTATTTAGCAAAAAATAAACATTTAGATTATTTATATTGTGGTGTAGCTTCTCACCATGCCGGACTTTTACCGGCTTGGAAAGTTTTAGTTGAAAAGCTATTCCAAAAAGGTTTGATAAAAGTAGTGTTTGCAACTGAAACACTTGCTGCGGGTATTAACATGCCTGCTCGTTCTACTGTAATCAGTTCTATTTCAAAACGTACCGATTCTGGTCATAGAATGCTTACGGCAAGTGAATTCTTGCAAATGTCTGGTCGTGCTGGTCGTCGTGGTATGGACGAGGTTGGTTATGTAACAATCGTTGGTACTCCGTTCCAATCTCCTGATGAAGTTAGAGATTTGGTGTTGAGTGATGCTAACCCTCTTGAAAGTAGATTTACTCCTAGATATTCTATGGTTCTAAACCTATTACAAAGATTTAATCTTGATGAGGCTAAACAACTTATTCTTAAAAGTTTTGGATATTTCTCATCTTCATCAAGACTTACTCCGTTGTTAGAACAAAAAGAACATTTTGTCATGAATATTGATAGAATTAATGATTTTAAATGTTATAAAAAACTTACTAATCACGATTTGATTGAATATAACAAAGTTAGAAGTATTTATGTTCAAAACAGAGAAACATTTAAAAAGATAAAGAAACAAGAATCTAAAGCAAAAAGACCTTTGTCTGAAGATGCTATTAGATTTGGCGAAGAAACTAAAGCCATGCTTCATAAAATGCAGGGGTATCCATGTGATAACTGTAAATTATATAAGAAGCACATGAAGGATATCGAAATCTTAGAAAGATATACTGCAAGATTAAATAAATTAGATAAAGAAATAGAAAGACAAAGAGATATTTTCTGGAATAATTTCCTTGCAAACAGAGCCGTCTTAATAGACTTTGGATATTTGAAAGACGATTATCCAACAGATGCTGGTAAGACTGTTTCTCAAATAAGAGCAGAAAATGAATTGTTCTTAGCTGAAATTATCTTTTCAGAAGTGTTGAATGACTTATCTCCTGCAGAGCTTGCTGCGGTTATTTGCGCAGTTACTACAGAAGAACTTAGAACAGAAAACTATTCTATATTACCTCTTTCTCACAAGGTTAGAAAGACTGTGAATAAGATTAGAGATATTCGTAAGAAGATTGATAGAGTTCAAAAAGCGTACGGCGTAGAAACAGCCATGAATATTAATACATATTATTCAGCCTTGATAGAAATGTGGGTAAACGGTGCAGAATGGGACACTATTACTAACGAAGTTGATAAAGGTGAAGGCGATATCGTAAGAATATTTAAACGTACAATTGATGTTTTAAGACAACTTTGTACAATTGATAATGTTTCTGAAGAAATTGTTTTTACGGCAAGAGATGCTATTGATAAAATTAATAGAGAACCTATTGATGTAGATTGATTGTAACGAAATATTACAAAACTAAAATACATGTAGCAATAAAAATCGTCTCTAGTCGTTTATATACATGTAAAGGTAGTGTAATAAGGGAAAATAAGTTATGGCAATTCAAGCAATTAATCAAGCAACTCAAATGCCAAAAACTGAATCTAAACAAAATGTTAACTTTAATGGTTTTCTAGACTCAAAAGCATTTGAAAAAGTTGCAGAATTTGCAGGTAAGAATCCTGCAACATTCAATGCAGCATCATCATTAATTATGGCAGGTGTTTTAAGACCAGCAGCAATTATGGCTCTTCCAGCAAAAGATGAACAAGAACAAAAAAATAAAGGTATTGCAGCGGCTCACGCTATTGCATCAGGTGTAATTGGTTTCGCTATCACTTCAACAGTTATGAAACCAATTTCAGCAGGTTTAGGTAAAGTAATGGGTGATACTCAAAAATACTTACCAAAATTACATGAAAAAATGCAACAAAATCCAGCATTAGAAAAAAATGTTAAAAAAGTTTTAGGTTTTGGTCCTGATATCCTTTTAGCAGTTCCAAGAGCATTGTTAACATCTAAGTTATCTCACGTAGTTCAAGATGCTTTGTTTGGTAAAAAGAAAAAAGCAGCAGAGGCTAAAGCTCCTGCTCAAGCTCAACCAACACAAGTAGCGCAATCTGATCGTCCCGTTTTAGACGGTTTCAAGGGAGGTAACAAATAATGAATATTTCAGCAATTAATACAGCAGCTCCAAGAACAAACGTAAACTTCAACGGTGGTATGATGGATAAAATGGCAGACGGCGTTGCTAAAGGTTTTTCAAAATTAGGTAACACTGATGCTTTCGGTAAAATGATGGAAAAAACAGTTGGAAGTGATAAATTCACAACTCACTTATCAACAGCATCATCTGCAGTAACTTGTGGTTTATATGTTTACAAAGCATTAACAGATGAAAAGAAAACTAAAAACGAAAAAATTACTCAAGCATTAAACCAATTCATGACATTCGGTATTTCAACAGCATTAAGCTATGGTGTAGTTGGTGCTTTAGGTAAAGCTTCAGGTAAATTATGTGGTAAATTCGGTGAAGCTATCGCTAAGAAAGGTTATGATGCTAAGAAAGTAGATATGTTAAAAGACGGCGCTAAACAAGCAATTGACTTAGTAGTTTGCTCTTCAATCAACAGATTCTTTGTTCCAGTAGGGGTTACACCAATTGCTAACAAATTAGGTAAAAAATTATGCAACTACCTAGACCAAAGAGATGCAGCTAAAGCTGCAAAAGCTCAAAAAGTTTAATAATTACAAAACTTATTACACATACTATACAAAAGAACCAGCGCAAGCTGGTTCTTTCGCTGTTTTCTTGTAATTATTGTTTAAAATTCATTGCAAAATATTTTATATATTAATTTTATATGATGCAATTGTTATATACATTTATCGGTAGAATTAGTTTTAAGAAATGAAATATAAACAAATATAATAAAAAGAGACAGTTTTAAACTGGCTCTTTTTTTGCTTTTATAGTATCTAAAATATTATAGATTTCTTTTATATCTTCGCTAACCATAAGTTTTGCTCTTAGTTTTGTAGCTTGATGAATTTTGCTTATATAATATGGATAAAATTTTCTCATAAATTTTATTCCAACATTTTCTCCACGCATTTCTATTTCGTAATTCAAGTGTGCTCTTGCTTGTTCAATGCGTTCTTCTATTGTTGGAGGTGGAAGTTTTTCACCTGTTTTAAAATAATGTTCAACTCTTGCAATGAGGCTTAAATCACCCAATGCGCCTCTTCCGATTGCAACGCCGTCTGCTCCAGAAATATTCATACATTCTTCTGCTGTTTCAATTGAGACTACATCACCATTTGCAAATACAGGAATATCAACATTGTCTTTTAAAACTTTTATTTTTGCCCAATCTGCTTTGCCGGAATACATTTGAGAACGAGTTCTGCCGTGTATTGTTATAAAATCAGCACCAGCTTCTTGCATTTGTTGACCGTATTCAACGTAGTTCATTTCTTCAAATGTATAACCAAGTCTAAATTTTACACTCAAAGGGACGGTAATTACTTCTTTTACAGCCTTTACAATTTCTGTTGCAAGTTCAGGATTTCGCATTAGAGCTGAGCCGTCTTGACCTTTTACAACCTTATTTACAGGACAGCCCATATTAATATCAATCATATCTGCAAATTGGTTTAAATACTTTGCGGCTTCTGCCATCATTTGAGGTTTGTGTCCGCTTATTTGGTAACTTACTGGGCTACTTTTTTCATTCTTTTTCTCAATAATATTACCTTTTACTTGATACAAGAACTCAGAGCTAATCATTTCCGTAGTCAAAAGAGACTCCGTTGTATAGTTTCTGATTAAATCTCTCATCATAAAATCAGTAATCCCCGCCATTGGAGCAAGGGATACTTTTGATTTTATTAATTCTTTTACTCTATTTTTCATAACCTTTTAAATCGTGTATTCTTGAATTTGCGTAAGCTTTGTATTCGTCATTTTCTTTGTTTTCGCTAACGAATTTTTTATAGAATTCTAATGCTTTGGTGTATTGAGCTTGAGTATCATATACAATTGCAATTAAGTAGTTTGCAACAACTAACGTTGGGTTATTTTTATATGATTTCTTGTATTCTTCAATAGCTTGACTATATTTCTTTTGAGAATCATATATCAATCCTCTATAATAATGCGCATAAGCGTTGTTAGAATCTTCTGTTAATACCTGGCTTATTAATTTTAATGCTTCTGTATAATCACCTTTGTTGTATTTTTCAATAACAGAATTTATCAATAAGATATTATTTTGTTCTACAACAGATGCTAATAATTCTTTGGCTTTTGTATTATTAGGATTAATCTTTAATGCCTTTTGTAAGCTAATCTTTGCAGAAGTCCAGTTTTCAAGTTCTGTGTAAAGAACTCCAATATAATATGCAATATCAGAATTATTCGGACTAAATTCAAGGGCTTGTTTGTAGTATACAAGAGCTTGGTCGATATTATTTAAGCTCTTATAACATGCAGCGATTGCTAATGCTTTTTCTGCTGAATCAGGGTTGATTTCTTTATATATATCTAAAGCTTTTTGATATTCGTTATTATTAAACAACTCACTTGCTTTTGCATATTTTTGATTATTAACGTCTTTACTAATATCATCTAATGTCTTTTGGATTTGTTGGTTACCTGGATATTTTTGTCTTGCAACGACAAGTGTATTTATTGCTTCGGGTTCTTTATCTTCTTGAACTTGTGCTAGTGCAAGATTTATATATACTTCTGGGACATCTTTATATTTTAGTATTTCTTTATAATAAGGAATAGCATTTTTAGCTTTGTTAGCTGAGTGTAATTCTTTTGCATAATCATATACGCTATTAACAACAGACGTAGAAGGAGTATCTTTACCGAATGAAAGATATTTGATTAATTCTGGTGGAGTCATTATGTCTGAAACTGCCAAAATTAATCCGCTTTGTGCATCTGCATTATTAGGATTGATTTCTAAAGCTTTTTTATAATAATCAATAGCTTTTTCTTTTTCTTTAGTTTTTATATATAAATCTCCTACAAGACAATTTGTATTAGAATTGTTTGGATTAATCTTTAACGAACGTGTAAAGTAATCCAAAGCTTTTGAATTACTGTTTATATCTAAGTAGTATTCACCAAGCTTCATTAAAACAATTTCGTTATTAGCATTCATTGCTTCTGCTTTTTTATAATAATTAATAGCTTCATTATCTTTGTCTTGTTTATGAAGAACACTAGCTAAATTTAAAACTGTATTAATACTATTAGGGTTTTGTTGTAATTTATTAGCATAAAGTTTTTCTAAACTTTGTAAAATACCTTTTGGGTTAGGAGAAGTTGCAAGAGCTTTATTAAATTCATCAATAGCAAGTTCTTCTTGATTTGTTTTCATAAGCATTTGTGCGTAGCAGGCATGTAAATAAGCATCATTAGGTGCTGCTACAAGAGCTTTGCTATAAAAATCTCCTGCTCTTTTAAAATTGCCTGTTCTGCTTTTAATAATATCTGCAATGTTTTTATTTCCGTTTTTAACGATATTGCTATCACCTGTAAGTGTTGCTCGATAAAATTCGTATGCGGCTGCTGCGTAGTCGTTCAAACCTCTAATTTCAACAGCCTTGTTATATCTTGAGTACGAAGATTTATCAAATTTAATCTCTGTAAAACATTTTTCCAAATTATCTTTTACATCTGATGTAACTTGTGCGGCGTTTTGCATAGTTTCTTCTGTAGGATAAACTTCTAAATAAAATAATGCTGAACGATAATCGTTCGCAGCTCTTTCAAAATCTTTTAATGTATTAACATAATACGTAGCTCTATCAAGGTGTGAATTAATCAAACCAATTCTTGCAGAGTTATCTAAATTATTTATTCTTAAAGCTTTTTGATATTCGCTAATAGCACTTGTATATTTAGCTTGATTGTAATATTGTTCAGCTAAATCAAAGTGTGTTTTAAAGGTTTCATCAGCAAATGCCAACGGCATAAATACTAGCATACTGAATAATATAATTAATAATTTTCTCATAATTAGGTTACTCCTATGTTGTATTATTAATTGTATTATAAGCATAAAAGGATTTATATAGTTAACGTGGGTATTTGTATATTTTGTTAACAAATGTAACAAAAATTACAAGTTCTGAAATCGAGCAAGTTGATTTGTTTTTATATAAGTGTAGAAATAGAAGAGGTGTTTATGGCATACGCTGGTGCATTTTGTTTATTACAAACATATAAAATGATGAAGCATGATTCAGATTATAAGTTAATGACTTATCAAAATGAAATTTTAAGTGCCACTCAAGACTCTTCTGCTGTTGAATTAGCTCATGCTGATAAGTTAGCTGATTTACAGTCTGCAAAAGTGGCTATTAATGCTGTTAAACCAGATGATACAAAAGAGCTTCAAAGAGTTATGACAGAAATTAATGGTAAAGGATATGATTTCTCATCTGCAAGTATTGATAAAGCACTTGCTGAAATTGAATTAGAAATTACCGAAGAAACTAGAGATTATCAATACGCATTGGCTGATGTTGCAGCTGATGAAGAAGTATGGCAATCAAAATACGATAGTGAACAAACTACAAACCAAATGTTACAAACTAATATTGAAAACTTCCAAGCTATGGTTCAAAACAATATTGCAGAATCACATACTTACGGATACGACAAATAGTTTTTATAAAAAGTTTTATAATTATCTTCTATTTCATACAAATTTTAAAATACGAGGCTTTGCCTCGTTTTTTTTTGATATAATTTTTCTATGTTAAAAAATGGTGAAAAATTAGGAGCTTTTATTGTTCCAACAGGTGTTGGAGCATCTATTGGTGGTTTTGCCGGTGATGCAAGTCCTTATGCTAGAAAATTTGCAGAAGTCTCTAAGTTGATTGTTAATCCAAATGTTGTGAATGCTGGTTGTTTTTCTGGTATTACTTCAAATATGTTGTATGTGGAGGGGTTTTCAATCGATAGCTTTTTTAAAAAAGGAATTTCTTTAAAAGAAACTAAAAATAATAAAATTGGTGTTATTTTTGATAAATCAATTCCAGAAGATGTTTTAAATGTTCATATAAATACAATAAATGCGGTAAAAGCTGTTTATGGTATTGATATTCCGTATATTGAAATTACTAAAAATGAGGTTGGGGTTGAATTCTTTGTGAATGATTTTGGTATTTCAATGGGTAAAGTTAATGACAAAGATACATTAATTAAAGCGGGTAAAATATTATTAAATAAAGGTTGTACTGCTTTAGCCGTATGTTGTTTGTTTGAAGATTGCAATGATGAAAACTACGCTCAAAACGGAGGAGTTGACCCGATTGGTGGAGTTGAAGCTATTATTTCTCACTCAATATCAAAACAATTAAAAGTTCCTTGTGCTCATTCGCCAGCGTTTTGCGATTATCAAATTTATCCAGATGTTGTTGATATGAGAGCTTCAAGTGAATATATAACTCCAACTTTTTTACCTTGTATTTTATTAGGTTTACAAAATGCGCCGTTGATTAATGATTTTGATGATAATGAAATTACTCTTGATAATTTAGATTATTTAGTTATGCCTCACAATTGTTTAGGTTCAATTCCAGTTATGGAAGCATTGAAAAACAATATCAAAGTTTTTGCTGTTAAGGAAAATAAAACTGTTCTAAATATTACAAAAGATAATTTATCTTCAAATAGTGGTATAATACTTGTAAATACTTATGATGAAGTTTTGGAGCTTATCAAATAACTTATGAAAATTAATTGGCAAAAATTAAAAGCTATATCTCAAGCCGAAGTTGTAATGGCTTTGGTTATTATGAGTTTAGTTGTTTTAGCTTCAAAAAATATTACTCAAAGTAAGTTTAACTATGCAAAAAGAGTTCAGGCATACGCTGCGTGGAATAATTTAACTAAAATCGCCAGTGCTGTTGTAAGTGAAGGGGTTTTAGTTGAGGACCAATATACTTATAAAATGATTTCTCCTGTTTACAAAACAACAGAAAGAGGTTCATATTTACCCGATATTTTAGACGTTAATGGGCAACCTGCAACTCACATTAATGGTGGTTTTTATGACAGATTGATTGAGCATTTTAATGTTTTGGACAGTGAAGCAGGTCCGACTTTTGAATGTAATAATTGTACTGATGTAGGTCATTTTGGTGAAGATAGAACGACACCGACAATGTATTTGTCAAATGGTATGACTTTGTTTATTTCGCCACGTGCATATTCTTTTGGAATGAGAGCATTATCGACTACAAATATAGTTACAGATGCATTTAGAAATGATTTGAAATGTTTAAATGGTTTGCCTTCTTCTGTTTCGGGTGATGTTTCTTGTAATAGGGAAACAGAAATTGGTGCTTTATGTACTCCTATCGAAGCTAAATCGGCACCTGTTGCACCATATTCGACAAATTATTCTGGAAATATTAATACTTATTTTAGAAATATCGCAGAATGTCCTTCTTGTTCTAATTTAAGTCAAACTACTCGTAAATATGAGGCGACTCCTATTTTTGAATATTTTCATGTTTTGTTTAAAAGTTTGAAAGTTAACCAATTATGTTCAGTAAAAAGCGAATCTTTTGTAAATGAAGCTTTTACTAGATTTTTAGCTGGAAGTTACTATATTGTGTTTGTTGATTCAGATGGACCAAGAGTTGGTACAAATACTTTGAATGACGATGTTTTAGAATTTTATGTTCTTTTGAATGGTGAAGTTTTACCGATTTCTCCAAAGATGCGTACGGGTGATTTTTTATTGGCTAATTTGTTCAGCACTACAAATGCCGGAGTTCGCTCAATTGTTTCTTCTGGTGTAGCTTTATCTCGAGCAATGTGTAACCAAAAATTCACAGGTAGTAACACTTTCTCCTATTTTAGTAATAATTTTATTCCAATCAGAGATTATTGCCCTACTAACGCAGTTGAATGCCCTGCAAATACGACTTGTGATTACAGAGCTATGAAGGCAACTGTTTCAATTAGAGGTCGTGGTAAAACCGATTAGAGAATGTCTAATGGGTCAACATCAACTGCCAGTTTGATGTCTTTGGGTATCGTCATTTGGGATAAAAATTTTGAAATGAAGGAATGACCTTTTTCTTCAAGTTTATTTTTTATAAGTATTTGATATCTGTATTTGCCGTTAATTCTGCCAATTACGCATTCTGTCGGTCCTAAAACTTCAAGTTTTTCTTTTATGCCAAACTTATCAACCAGTGTTCTTAATCTCAAAGCTATTTCCATTGCAGATTTTTCTGTTCTGAATTGATTATCGGCGCTTAGAATTAATCTAATAATTTTACTAAATGGAGGATAATCAAAATCTTCTCTTGCTGTAATCTCTGCTTTGTAAAAATCGCTATAATCTTGTTCTTTAGCACTTTCTAAAGCGTAGAATTCGGGATTGTATGTTTGAAAAAGAACTTTTCCAGTAAATTTTCCACGACCAACACGCCCTGCAACTTGTGTAAGAAGTTGAAAACCTCTTTCTGGCGCTCTAAAATCAGGAAGATTAAAACTTGCGTCAGCAGAAATTACGCCAACAAGTGTTACATTAGGGTTATCAAGTCCTTTTGCAACCATTTGTGTACCAATTAAAATATCTATTTCTTTGTTTTGAAATTTCTCTAAAAGTCTTATATGTTCATTTTTACGAACTAAAACATCACTATCAAGTCTTGCAATATTTACATCAGGGAACATTTCTCTGATTAAAATTTCGACTTTCTGAATACCTAAACCTGTGTTGTGTAAAGCATTTGAACCACATTCTGGGCATTCATCAGGAAAACTCATTGTTTGTCCGCAATAGTGGCATTTGAAAACTTGTTCATCTGTGTGCCAAACCATTGGAATTGCGCAGTTTGGACATTCTAAAACTGTTCCGCAACTTTGACATTGTGTAAATGTTGAAAAGCCACGACGATTTACCAAAATTATGACTTGCTGATTTTTTTCTAATGTTTCCTTTATTTCAACTTCTAAAATCTTTGAAATCGTTCCTTTATATGCCGAACGCTTATGTTCTTGCATATTTATTATAGATGTTTTTGCCATAGGAACATTATTAAATCTGTGCATTAATTCAAAAAGTGTACCAGAATTTTTCGCCTTGTAATATGAAACAATATCAGGTGTTGCAGAACCTAAAATAAGAGGAGAATTATGGAATTCTGCAAGTTTCTCTGCAATAATCTTTGCATCATATCTTGGCGCTGGATTATTTTGTTTATAGGCACTTTCGTGTTCTTCATCGATAATAATTAATCCAATATTTTTAAGCGGAGCGAAAACTGCTGAACGAGCACCGGCAAGAATTTTTATTTCATTTCTATTAATTTTTTGCCATACATCATATCTTTCTCCATCAGAAATAGAACTATGCCAAATCGCAACATCGTTTATGCCAAATTTTTTAGTCAATCTCTTTGTAAGTTGTGAAGCTAGGGCAATTTCTGGCGCTAAAAACAGTACATTTTTGCCTTTTTTAATGGTATCTTTTATCAACTTAAAATAAACTTCTGTTTTTCCAGAAGCGGTTACTCCGTGTAAAAGAATTGGAAATTTATTGTCAGAATTTATTTTATCTCTGATTTTTTCATAAACCTCTTTTTGCTCTCCTGAAAGTTCATAAAGTGGTTCAACTTTTTGGTCAAAAATTTGTAGCGGGTTTCTGTAGATTTCGTCAGAAGTTAATTTAATGCAACCTAAATCAATCAATTTCTTTATTGTTGTTCTTGTTGTTTTAACTTCTCTCTCAAAATCAATTAGTCTTGTTTTACCTTTTTCTTTCAGTGTTTCAAGAATTTCTTTTTGTCGTTTTGTAGCTTTTTCATCGCTTACAAATTCAATATAATCCTCTGTTCTTGAGTTTTTATCTAAAAGTTTTAGCGGAATTGCCATATTCAAAACAGTTACAAAATCTGTCATGTAGTAATTTGCAACCCATTCTAAAAGTTTTAAGTATTCAAGATTAAACAATTGAGTCGTATCAATAATTTTATTAATCTTTTTAGCCTTGATGTCTTCGGGTAAATAATTTGAAAATCCCACAACAAAGGCTTGTATAAGACCTTGACGCCCAAATGGCACTAAAACTGCCTGACCGATTTGAATTATATCCTTCATATCGTCAGGTATTATGTAAGAAAAGGTTTTTACACCCAGTCCTTTAATATTTACAAGGACTAGGGCGTATTTATTATCCAAATTATTCTTCCTCTGTCATAAATTCTTTTTTAGCTTCTTCAATAGCTTCTGCTAATAAATCTAAATTTTCTGGAGAGCAAGTTACACCTTTTTTAGTTGGCAACCAGTTAGCGCCGTCATCTGTTGTGTAATAAATTCTCATATCAAGGTAGCTTTTACCTTTGTATTCATTGATTGAAATTTGTAATTGTTCTGTAGCACTTCTAGGTACTGTTGCTATAATTTTTGCTTCTGCCATAATTTTATCTCCTTATATTATTTCGATTGTATCACAATTTTTACATTGTTTCTAAAAGTTTAAAAATTTTAAACATTGGTTCTTTTAATGTTTCAACAGGAACTTCTTCACTTAATTCTAGAGTTATTGTTGAAATATTTCTTTCTTTTCCGCAGTAAGTTCCAAAACTTCCAGGAGTTGGATATCCTATATCATCATCTGTTGGATAATTTATTATCTTTGAAATCTCATCAGCAAGTGGCTTGCATTCACCATCATAGTTTACTACACAATATGGTGAATGTATTGTTAATATTGTTTTTGGTTTGTATTCATCTATAATTTCAAGCATAAATTTTGTTTCAAGTTCGCTTGCAGGCTCATTTCCTCCAAAATAGTGCGGGTCATCTGATTTTATCCAATTCTTTGTTGGAAAATTCCTATTCAAATCGACATTATTAGCATTTTGTCTTGTTTTTAAGTTTTTACCGTCAGGATTTAAACAAGGGATAAACATAAGGTTACTGTCATTTTCCTTTAAATACTTATTGATTAAGTATTCCCCTTGAGGTTCATCACCGTGAAAAACTCCTATAACAAGAATATTCTTGCAACAATCATTTCCAAGCAATTCAATTTTATTTTTATTTTTTGATAAAGTTTCTTTTAAAATTTTCATTATTCAAATAAAGCATTTATAAAATCTTTTGTATTAAAATCTTTCAAGTCTTCCATCTTTTCACCAATACCGACCAATTTTACTGGCAGTTTTAGGTCTTTTGCGATAGAAAGAATGATTGCACCTTTAGCGGAACCGTCAAGCTTTGTTAGCGCAACAGAAGTTAGATTTACAGATTCTGTAAATATTTTTGCTTGGGAAATACCGTTTTGACCTGTGTTTGCATCAAGCACTAGAATTGTTTCTCTCAATGTTTCAGGTGCATTTTTATCAAGAACTGTCTTAATTTTAGTCAATTCTTCCATTAAATTAAATTTGTTTTGAAGTCTTCCGGCTGTATCAATCAAAAGCACATCAAAATTTTCATTTTTAGCCTTTTGAATTGCTTCAAAAACAACAGATGCAGGGTCAGCTTTATCACGTCTAATGATTTCAGCGCCAGCTCTTTTTGACCAAATATCAAGTTGTTCTTCTGCTGCCGCTCTAAATGTATCTGCCGCAGCCACCATAACTTTTTTACCTTGTTGCTTAAAGCTATATGCAAGTTTACCAATTAACGTAGTCTTGCCAACGCCATTAACTCCGCAAATGAAGTATGTATTTAATTCGCCGTCTTTATAATTTAATTCAGTAGAGCCGGCATCGTTCAACACTTTTTCAAATTCATCTTTCAAATATTGTTTAACAACAGAAGGTTTGATTTTGTCTTGATTTCTTAATTTATCAACCAATTCGCTTGCGTAATTTACGCCCAAATCAGCGCTAATCAATAAATCTTCCATATCATCAAGGACAAATTCTGAAAATTCTTCTTCTTCTGAAATATTATTAACAACATTTGTTACAAGACTCTTTGTCGTATTTGTAACCGCTTCTTTTATAGTCTTTATGCTATTTGAAAAAAATCCAAACATTATTTTAAATCTTCTTTTCTAACTACTTTTGCTAAAATACCGTTCACAAATGATGGAGAATCTTCTGTTGAATACTTTTTAGCAAGTTCAACAGCTTCATCAATTACCACCTTCATTGGCGCTTCTTTGATGTAAACCATTTCTGTTATTGCAATTCTTAAAATATCTTTATCAATTCTAACCATTCTTGAAATGTCCCAACCTTTTGAACATTCTTGAATTGTAGCATCGATTTCTTCGTTATAAACTTTGTATCTGTCTACAATCTTTTTAATATATTCCTTTACTTCTGACTGACACTCAAGTGTTGCCATTTCTGCAATTTCTAGTGCTAATAATGCATTTTCTGCAATGTTCAACATTTCCTCAATTCTTCCAGAAAAATCAGAAGTCAATGGTACTGGAAGGTTGCTTACTTCAATTGGTCTTGATAAATTTTCTGGGTGTTCTGTTTCAACTTCATCAACATATTCTTTCATTTCCATTAATTTACCAAGTGTTAATTGTAAACTTTCTGAAGAATTGTTTGTTAAAATTCTTACTGATTTTAATAACATTTCATCAATATCTGTTGAAGTATATTCTGTAATTTTTTTATCAAATTGCGAAAATAATATAAGTGCTAATTCTCTAGCTGCTCTACGTGCTTGCATGTTTTACCTCTTTTTCTAACTCTCTATAATTTAATGCTAACATAAAAATGTTTTTATGCTAATATAAATTTAAAGAGTGTTTATTTTTAAAGAAAGGTGAACTTATGAAAAGAGCAATCGTAGTAGTTATTGATTCAATGGGTATCGGTGCAATGCCAGATTGTAAAGATTTTGGTGATATCCCTGAATGCAATACTTTAAAAAATGTATGTAAATTTAATAACGGTTTAAATGTACCAAATTTAGCTAAATTAGGTTTGGGTAACATTCAGGATTTTCAAGGTATCGAAAAGGTTTCAAATCCAATTGGTCAATACGGTACTATGAAAGAAAAATCAAACGGTAAAGATACAACAACTGGACACTGGGAAATGGCTGGTATCGTTTTAAAAGAAGCTTTTAAAACATTTACGAATACAGGTTTTCCTCAAGAAATTATTGATGAATTTATTAAAAGAACAAATTGTGGCGGTGTTTTAGCTAACAAAGCTGCAAGTGGTACAGCTGTTATTGTTGATTATAATGACGAACACCAAAAAACTAAATTCCCAATTGTTTACACAAGTGCTGACAGTGTATTCCAAATTGCTGTTGATACAGATTTAATTCCGCTTGATACATTATACGATTGGTGCCAAATTGCTAGAAAAATGTTTGATGACATAGGAGTTACTGTTTCTCGTGTAATTGCAAGACCTTATCATGTTGTTGACGGCGTTCCTACTCGTATCGGTAAAGACAGACGTGATTATGTTTTAGCTCCAGATCAAGATACAATATTAACTGATGTTGAAGCTAACAATGGTACAGTTGTTGCTATCGGTAAAATTGAAGATATCTTCTGCAAACAAGGTGTAACTCACGCTATACATACTGGTTCAAACAAAGAAGGTCTTGAATTAACATTAAAAGCAATTAATAATACTTTAGACTTAAAATCAATTGAATACAAAGCTGTTCCTAATGCTGATAAATCATTTATCTTTACAAACTTAGTTGACACAGATATGTTATTTGGACACAGAAATGATGCTGCTGGTTATGGTAAAGCTATTGAAGAAATTGATACTTATATACCAAAATTTATTGATGCTATGGGTGAAGATGATTATTTAATCATCACTGCTGACCACGGTTGTGATCCAACTGTTCCTGGCACAGACCATACTCGTGAATATGTTCCAATTCTTATTTACAGCAAAAAATTGCAACCAAAAGACTTAGGTACTCTTGTTGGTTTTGATAATGTTGCAAAATTTATCAAAGAATGGATATTTTAATTTGTTTGTTTTATCATATATTTTGTAGTGATAAAACACTTAGACATTAATTAGAAAAAGGAGAACGAAATGAACGTTAAAGTTGAAGACAGTTGTATCGCATGTGGCGCTTGTGAAGCAGTATGTGGCGACGTATTTTCAGTAGAAGATGTAGCTAAAGTTAATGCAGCTAATGTTGCAGCTAACGAAGATGCAGTTAAAGAAGCTGCTGAATCTTGCCCAGTAGGCGCTATCGTTGTTGAATAATTTATATTAACAACTAGATAAAAGTAAGGCGGTGAGTTTATCCAAACTCACCGCCTTTTTTTGTAGTAATCAAATTTAACTAAAATCGTTTGCTTAAAACAACTTATTTAAGTGCATCTGCACCAGAAACGATTTCAACTAATTCTTGTGTAATTGCCCATTGACGAGCTTTGTTATAATCGATTGTAAGTACTCTTATCATTTCTTCTGCGTTATTTGAAGCAGCTGACATTGCTGTCATTCGTGATGCAAGTTCGCTTGCTTGCGCTTCTAATAATGCTTGATATAACAAGTTTGTTATGTACATTGGAACTATTTTTTGTAAAATAGCTTTTTCATTCGGTTCAAATAACATTAACGGATTAATTTTGTTGTCTTCTTCTTTTGCTTCAAGTTTATCGGGTTCAATTGGCAAAAGAGTCCAATTTTCAACTAAATATGACATCATGTTTTTGAACTTTGTAGTTACAATTTCAATCTTGTCGATTTTCTTATCAACATAGTATTGGGCCATGTCTTCTGCAATACGATGTGTGCCTTCAGCAGTTACATTGTTCATTTCTTCAACATAAGTTTTAGCTATTTCAAACTTGTAGCGAGGGTCATTTAGCTTTCTTTTGATTGAGCTAATACCTTTTTGACCAACGATGAATAAATGTGGTGTAATGCCCTTTTCTTCGTATTCTTTAACAGCTTTTAGCGTATGTCTTATAATATTTGCATTATAAGCTCCTGCCAAACCTTTGTTTGAAGTTATAACAAGTATGCCAACTGAATCAACAGGTCTTTTTTTCAAAAGTGAAGGATAATCTTCAATTGCTGATTTTAGGTTCAGTTCAGAGCTTTCGCAAGTTCCGCAAGCTGTTAACATTTTCTTGAAAACGTCAACAAGCATTGTTGCAAAAGGTCTTGCTGATTTTACAGTTGACTCAGCTTTTTTGACCTTTGCTGCTGCCACCATTTTCATGGCTCTTGTTATTTTTTTAGTGTTCTCAACACTTTGTATTCTATTTTTAATGTCTTTTAAATTTGCCATTGTTACTTTCCATTATGCGTTAACAAATGTGTTTTTAAATGCGTCAAGATTTTTTGATAAATCTTTTTTATCATCGTCTGTTAAAGCTTCACCATTATTTAATCTCTCGATTAATTGTGGCATATTAGCTGAGTAGTAATCGAACCAATCTTTTTTGAATTGGCTGATATTTTTGTTTTCAATATCATCTAATACACCTTCGTTAGCTGCAAACAAGATACTTACTTGTTGAGCAACGCTTAATGGCATATATTGTGGTTGTTTCAATACTTCAGTCAATTTTTGACCTCTTAACAATTGCTTTTTAGTTGCAGGATCTAAGTCTGATGCAAATTGAGCAAATGCTTCAAGTTCTCTGAATTGAGCCAAGTCAAGTCTTAATTTACCAGCAACTTGTTTGATAGCTTTAGTTTGAGCGGCACCACCTACACGAGATACTGAAATACCTGCGTTGATGGCAGGTCTGATACCTGCGTTAAACAAGTTTGATTCCAAGAAAATTTGACCGTCTGTAATTGAAATTACGTTTGTAGGGATATATGCTGATACGTCCCCTGCTTGTGTTTCAATGATTGGTAATGCTGTAATACTACCGCCACCTAGTTTATCATTCAATTTTACCGCACGTTCTAATAATCTTGAGTGTAAGTAGAATACATCACCTGGATATGCTTCACGTCCTGGTGGTCTTCTCAATAACAAGCTCATTGCACGATATGCTTGTGCGTGTTTAGTTAAGTCATCATAGATAATTAATACGTGTTTCCCTTGTTCCAAGAAACCTTCTGCTATCGCTGAACCTGAGAATGGTGCAATATATTGTAATGGAGCTGCATCGTTAGCTGTTGCTGATACGATGATTGTGTAATCCATAGCGCCATTATTTTCTAATGTTTTTGCTAATTGTGCAACAGTTGATGCTTTTTGACCAATTGCAACATAGATACAAATTACATCTTGACCTTTTTGGTTGATGATTGTATCAATTGCAATAGCTGTTTTTCCAGTTTGTCTATCACCAATGATAAGTTCACGTTGACCACGTCCAATTGGTGTCAATGCGTCAATCGCTGTTAAACCAGTTTGTAGTGGTTGATGTACAGATTTTCTTGCTACGATACCTGCTGCAACTTTTTCGATTGGCATTGTTTTTTCAGATTTGATTTCGCCTTTGCCATCTAAAGGTTGTCCTGTTGGGCTTACTATTCTACCAATTAAGCCTTCACCTACTGGTGCAGAAGCAATTCTTCCAGTTGTTTTAACTGTCATTCCTTCTTTGATGTGTTGGTAGTCCCCTAAAATTACAACACCGACATTATCTTCTTCTAGGTTTAAGGTGATACCTAATGTGCCTTTACCGTCTTGGAATTCTACCAATTCGTTTGACATTACGTTTCTTAATCCATACAATCTAGCAATACCGTCGCCAATTTCTAGAACTGTACCGATATTAGAGATTTCTGTAACAGAGTCGTAATTTTCTACTTTTGTTTTGATTATTGATGTTATCTCATCAGGATTAATTACTGCCATTTTCTACCTCTTATTTTATCATTTCTTTGCTTAAATCTTCTAATTTGTGTCTTAGCGAATTATCAATTACGCTATCTCCAATTTTTATTACTAAACCTGCAATAATTTCTGCATCTTGTTCAAAATTGATAATTACAGATTTTTTTAATTTTTCTTCTAATTTTTGTTTTAGTCTATTTTTAGCATCTTCTTTCATTTCAACAGCAGAAACTACTTCTACTCTTTCTAATCCTTTGATTAAATCAAGTTCGTGTTCGTATGCGTATACGATATATTTGAATGCTGAAAATCTGTTTTTATCAATTAGAACTTTTACAAAATTCTTAACTGTAAGACTGATTGAATCTTTAAAAATTTCATCAACGATATCCTTTTTGTCGTCAATACCAACAACAGGATTTGACAAAACATCATTCAAGTCTGGAGATGTTTTAAGCGTATCGCTTATTGTTTTCAAATCGTTTAGAATTTCATCTGAAGTTATAACTCCAGCATTTTGTAATTCAATTAATGCTTGAGCATATCTTTTTGATACAACTAAAAATTTATTTTGTGCAAGTTCTGTCATTATAAGTTTAACCCATCTAATTTATCTATACTTTCATTGATATATTTGTCTTGAAGAGCTTCGTTGTTTCTCAAAGTGTCTTTAATATGATTTTTAGCAACTTCAAGAGAAGCTTTAGAGGCTTTTTTCATCAATGAGTTATATATGATTTTTTCTTCTGCTTCAATAATTTTCTTTGCATTTTTTTCGATGCTTTCAGTTTGTTTTTTAGCATCTTCTGCAATTTTTTCGCTTAATTTAGAAGCTGTAACTTTCGCATCTGAAAGAATTGTTTCAACTTCTGTAGCTACATTCTTCACAGACTCTTCTGCTTTTGCCAGGTCTTTGATTGCTACTTCTTTTGCTTCTTTTGACGCTTCAACCATCTGTTGAATTTTTGCTTGAAGGTTTTCTATGATTTTATTAACGTCAATTTTTTTGCAAAGGTATGCCAAAATTAACACGAAAACTACGAAGTTTAGTGTGTTTGACTCTACTATTACGTTCCAAAATTGTGCTAAATTTTCCATTTAATTATCCTTCTTGCATTATTTTGTTGATAGCATCATAGTCAGCGTTTGAAATGTTAACGTTTTCACCTAAAATTTTTGATGAAATTGTTTCTGCAATACCAACTACATGACCTTTTAACTCATCTGTTACTTGATTAGAAGTGTTCGCTAATTCTTCTTTTTTGGCTTTTACTTCTTCGTTAGCAACATTTTTTGCGTTAGCGCAAACTTGAGCTTTTTCATTTTTAGCATTATCTGTAATTTCAACCATTGTTTTTCTTGCATCACTACCAGCTCTTGCAATTCTATCTGCTCTATCTTTGATTAAAGCAGTTGCTTTTTCGTTGGCTGTGTTTGCATCGTTGTAATTTCCGTCAACAAATTGTCTTCTTTCTTTTACAATTTTATCCAATGGTCTATATAGTATTTGATTCATTAATATTACAAATACTATAAAACTTACAAATGATACTAAAAATGTTGCATTAAATTCCATGATTTTTCCTTTAAAATTCTTTGACCTTTATTTAAGTATTAAACAAGACCTACTAATTTCATAGCGATGAATAATGCGTACAAAGCACAAGCTTCTGATAAAGCAGCACCCATCAAGAAGAAACCAACTGCTTTACCAGCGATTTCTGGTTGTCTTGAAATACTTTCTAATAAACCTTTTGTTGCGATACCGATACCAAGTCCTGCACCAACTGCACCAAAACCGATTGCAACACCTGCACCTAATTGTGCTAATTCTGAAATTGTTTGAACTTCTGCTGTCATTTTTTTTCTCCTTTTATTTTATTTATAATTTTCTATATTTTTTCTACTCTTCTTCATTTACAGCCATTGATACATAAGCGATTGTTAACATCATGAATACCAAAGCTTGTACAAATGCTACGAAAACTTCAAAGAACATTATTGGTAATGGCAGGAAGTATGCAAAGATACCTAACATTACACCAACAAGAACTTCACCTACAAAGATATTACAGAATAAACGAAGAGCCAAACTGAATGGTCTTGTAATCATATCAAGCAGGTCAATTAAAAACATTACTATACCAGGGAAACTAAGTCCATGATAGAAAAAATGGATACCTTTTTTCTTAATACCAACAATCAAATAGTATAACAATACGATAATAGCTAGAGCAGCTGTCATATTAATATCGTTTGTTGGTGATGCTAATTCACCTGTCTTTAAGTGAATTAATCTCATAGGGATTTGTCCCATTAAGTTTGCAACAACGATAAATAAGAATAATGATGCTGCAAGTGGAACATGTTTTCTGCCTTCTTCTCCAATCATTTGATCTACTTGATCCCAGAAAAAGCCCATTACCGATTCGCAAAAAGCTTGTAATTTTGATGGTATCACAGATAATTTACGTGTAGCAACAAATGCAAAAATTAATATTGCAGCCATTGCAACCCACATGGTCAAAATTGTGTCCATGTTTACGGCTGAATTACCTATATATTCTATCCAATGTCCCTCTGTACTCATTTATTTATCCTTCTCTTCTTTCTTCATTATATATACCTAAATTTAAAATTGCAAAAATATTTTTTTTGTTACAATGAAGTTATGACTATATATACATTTAATGAACTAAATTCGACAAATTTACATTTGAAACAGAATTTTAATAGTTACAGAAATTTTGATGTTATTTTAGCAAATCATCAAACAAATGGTTATGGTAGATTTAAGCGTGCATGGCTAGATTTAGGCAATGATAATATTTTTATGAGTATATGTTTAAAATTAGATGATTTTAGTGAAAATATTTTGGGTATAACTCAATATACTGCGTTAATTCTTGCTAAAACTTTTGAATTATATAAAATTAATCCAACTATTAAATGGTCAAATGATATTTTAATTAATGCCAAAAAGATTTCTGGTATCTTGGCAGAATCTGTTATTAAACATGGTAACTTTGAGGGTATCGTTTTAGGAATTGGTATAAATATTAATGCCCCCAAAAACAGCTTTGATAATGTTAATCAAAAAGTAACTTCTCTAAAAGAAGAAACTTCGAGTACAATTGATAAAAATGAATTTATTGACAAGTTCATGGATATCTTTAAAAAAGATTACGACTTGTTTTTAGAAAATGGTTTTGCTGAATTTAGAGTTGAATATAAATCTTATTTAAATTGTTTAAACAAAGAAATTTCTTTAAAGAATGGCGAGAATACAATTACCGGTATAGCAAAAGACGTAACAAATTCCGGTATGTTACTTTTAGAAACTGATGGCAAAATTCAAGAAATATCTGCAGGCGATATTAGTTATTAATAATCAGTTTGGTCGTGGTTTTCAAGATACTCTCTTACAAAATTAAGTGCTGATTGAACGATACGTGTAATTCTTGAAGAAGACAATCCTACTTGTCTTGCAATATCTTTTACTTGCATGTTTCTGTAAAAACGATACTCAACGATTGTTCTGTCTTTTTGAGGAAGTTGAGCGATTGCTTCCTTAATCATTCTGCCCATTTCTGTAATTTCTGCAGCTTCATCTGGCATTGCTTTTGTATCTTTTACAAAGTCGAATGGAGAATCATTGTCAGAACCAGCCATAGCTAAGCTATCAATAGATAGGATTGTTTCGTAAACAGCCTCTCTAACTTTTGAAGGTGTTACTGTAACTTCTCCATTTTCATCTTCTGTATATTCTTCGCCTTCGCCTTCTTTTTTGTGTTTTAAAGAATACCATTTATAACGACTTCTAAGTTCGTTTCTAATAGCCCATCTTACGGCAGTACCGATATAAGCAGAATTGTATTTTTCTAATTGCTCTTCTGTTTTGTCTTTTATCATAGATTGGACAGCAATAATACCAATGCTAACTAGTTCTTCGTATTCTACCATGTGCGTAGGTATTCTACGTTGTTCTACTTTAGCAACCTTCTGTACAATATCTATGTATTCTTTTAATCTTTCGTTACTTTGTATCATTAAGAGCTCTATTATATTTTTTAATTACATTAATGTCTTTGTTTTTTTAAATTATAAACAAAAAGTAAAATTTCTGCAACTGCCTTGTATAACTCAGGCGGAATCAATTGATTGACCTCTACCATACGGTATAATGCCCTCGCAACAGGGGCATTGTCGATTACGGGAACTTGATTTTGCTCTGCAAGTTCAATAATCTGTCTTGCGATAAGCTCTGACCCTTTTGCTGTTAGCATTGGCGAATCCATTGATTCTTGGTCATATTTTAATGCACAAGCGACGTGAAGTGGATTTCTTACTACAAAGTCGGCTTCTGCAACACTATCCATCATACCTCTATGTAACATTTGCATACGTCTTTGACGTAGTGCTGCCTTTACATTTGGATCACCTTCGGTGTTTTTGTATTCGTCTTTGATTTCTTTAAATGACATTTTTTGGTCTTTTAAGAATTTCCATTTTGTCATTCCATAATCGGCTGCAGCAATTACTAAGAATGCAATACATGCTTTTGTGATAAAATCTGACATTAATTTACCAAACTCAATCATTACGGCAAAATTGTTATCAATTTCTGATAATCTTAAAATGTTAGGCAAATGGCTAGAATAACACATCCAACCAATATAACCTAATATGATTACCTTGATTATGTTTTTAAACAATTCAAAAAGAGTCTTAATGCTCATAATATTTTTGAAATATTTTGTTGGGTTAAGCTTATCAAGCTTCGGCATCAATGGTGCCGTTGCAACTAGAGGTCCAACTTGAATAAAGTCAGCCATAATTGCTACAAACCATGCCACAAACAAAATTGGACCAATGATAAGTAATGTAGGGATTACCGCCATTGTTAATGCGTACAATGTTCCTATTACGTCTAAATTTGCATTCGGTATCTGTTCATACAGAAGGACGTATAGTTTTGTGATTTGGTGCCAAATAAAGGGGGCAAGTCCATTAATAGTTGCAAATAAAACAAGCAGTGAAATAGCTGTTGAAAAATCCTTAGATTTTACAACTTGTCCTTCTTCTCTTGCTTTTTTCAGTTTTTGCGGTGTGGCATCAAACTGCTTATCTTCATCACCCATTTATATTTCCTTAATTCTTACAAATATCTTAATTTAAAGAAATAATCCTTTCAAGTTAATGAAAGGATTATTAAGAAAATTTTATTATTTTAAGCTTAGCCTTCAACGATTTTGATACCTGAGCTTGTACCAATACGTGTTGCACCAGCTTCAATAACAGCAATTGCATCTTCTTTAGAACGTACACCACCTGAAGCTTTTACTTCCATTCCGTGTGGAGCTACAATATCATGCATAATTTTAACGTCTTCTGGTTTTGCACCAACGCCACCTTTTACAAAGCCTGTTGATGTTTTAACTAAGTCAGCACCAGCTTCAACGCATAATTCGCATGCTTTTGCTATTTCTTCTTTTGTTAATAAATCTGTCTCTAGGATAACTTTTAGGTTTGTTTTACCGCAAGCTTCTTTAACCATTTTTATGTCTCTTACAATGTAATCGTAGTCTTTGCTTTTCATTGCTGAAACGTTCATAACCATATCAATTTCATCAGCGCCGTCTTCAATAGCAGTTTTAGCTTCAAAAGCTGTAACTTCTGATTTGCTTGCGCCTAAAGGAAATCCTACTACTGTTACGATTTTTACGTCTGAACCAGCTAAGTTTTCTTTCGCTAATGATACGTAAGCTGGGTTTACGCAAACACCTAAAAATTTATGTTCTTTTGCTTCGTTAAATAATTTGATTAAATCGTCTTTTGTGCAATCTTGTTTTAATAATGTGTGTTCTACATATTCGTTTAGTGGTTTCATATAAACTCCGTCCTTTCCTTTTATATTTATAATTTTAATATAAATACTATTTTTTCAAAATCTTAAACTCAATTTTGTGTAATTTTGTTAAGATACATTTATTTTCCGGGTTTATTTTCGCTTTACCATGTTACTATTTTAGTAGTTGTTGTGGGGAAGAGTATGTTTAATCAATTATTTTGCAAATCAAATGACACTGTAACTCGTGTTGATAAAGAAATTAACGATTTCTATAAATCATTAAAAGAAATTTATAATTATGATGAGATTTCAGAAGATAGAAAATCTTATCTTGCTTCTGTTATGGAAGAATATGGGTATTTGAATTATCCGCATATTAAAGCGTTAGAAGAACTTTCTCCTGCAGAAACATTATTTTGTCTTGAATATAAGTGGAAAAATAATGGTATTTTTACTGCTGGTAATTTCCAGTTTGAAAATAATCAAATTAGCGTTTTACAAAGACACAAAATTCAAAATTCAGAATGGATTTGCGCAGAAGGTCATGAGATTAAATTAATTAACCTTCCTGCTCTTTCAAACGGCAACAATTCAAATGAATGTTCAAAATTTATTGATTGGTTAAAGCAACTTATCATTTTGCCAACAGGCAATATGAAGTTTGGTATTTTAGATACAACAATTTACCTTGTACCATTCCACCCACGTGATTTTGGTTGTTCTTACCTGCCAATTTCTATGAAAGCTACTGATGCAATGTATGATGCGACAATTGGCGAAAAAACAGGTCTAGACGTTACTCAACAAGTTTCTATGTTTATTAAAATGGCTCAACTTGCCGGACACCCTGTTTTATACGATATCCTTCCTCAAATTTCAAGATTTTCTAACTTGATTTTATTCAAGCCATACATGGCACGTTGGTGTGATATTAATGAATTAATTTCAAAAATATCTATTAAAGTTGATGAAATTGCCAGTTCATTAACTGAAAAATATTCGAAATCCGATTTAGATATTGTAAAAGAATTGTATAAAGAAATTCTTAAATCAGGAGTTTCTAATACTTTATCTGAATACTATTTACCAATTTATGATGAAATTGATAAAATGCTATTGCCATATAAAAAACAAATTTCAAATGAAATGGCTGAAAAATCAAATCAAGAAAAACTTTGTAAAAGAGTAGAAAAAATTATTTCTAAATTTAACAATAAACCAATTTCAAAATTAAATACGTCAGAAGAATTAACAAACGTCAAAGAATGTGTTGAAACGTTGATTGGTCAAAATCTATGGACTTTTCCGGGTGGTGCTTGGTGCTCTGCTGGTATTCCTGTTTTTGATAAAATGTCAGAGGCAGCAGCTTACCCGATGTTTATGCACTTTGACAAAGACGGTAATGATGTTACTGAATATGCAAATTTGGATTGTCAAACACCTTTCTACTTTGCGTATTTAGATAAAAATAAGTACAACGAAAAGGTTATTGATGCTTATATTAAATATCTAGTAAGTATTCAAAAACGTTATAATGTTGACGGTTTTAGAGTAGACCACGTAGATCATGTTGTTGATGACATTTCTCAAAAAGATGGATTTCCGATTAGTTACAGATGTCCAGCAAAAGTTTTAGGTAAGGTTAATGAATATTTTAAACGTAAAATACCTTATTTTGCATCTTTAGCTGAATACATGTTAGGTAATAAATGTTTTAAAGAATATCATCAAGATATGAAATTTGATATTTTATGGGGTGATGATATTATTGCTCAATCTGACAAGACTCCAGCTGAAATTATTAAAGATAATCAATATTTGGCTAATTTCAATATTCCACTGTTTAACAAATCAAAAATGTCTATTCTAAAAACATACAATAACCAAGATGGAGAATTTTCAGTATTTGATAGATACCCTGGTCAACTTGGTGAAAGTGGTGCCATGTATAAATGGTTCAAATATAAATTTTTACCAGGTGGTAAATTCGCAACAAGACCAGTTATGTATGTAGATGGCGATGAAAGCTTTACACAAACCGGTATTGAAAGAACTATTAATGCTGAAGTTCCAATGATTAGAGAAAAGAATTACTATTTCTATGCAAAATTTGATGCAATAAGTAGATTTGTTAAATCTCAAGAGGTTGTTGTAAATGGTGAGGCTCAGATTATTGCTGAGGATAAAGAAGGTTTTGCAACGTGGTTGATTACTAAAGAACCTTTAAAACAGGCATTCTTAATTGTTTCAAATTGTAATTCACCTTTTGAAAAGTTTAATAAGGTTTTAGAAAACGGAAAATCTTATACAGAGGTAAAAGTTGGAACAGATATTTATAATAAAACTGTAAATATTCCAGGTGATTATGCTGCTGTTGCAGAATATGTTTTTGACGGTAGAAACTTCTCTCTTGTAGATTTTGCATCTCCTGAATATTCTCTAACTTTCCCAAGCTTATATCCGGGTGAATTTAAAATCTTTGTTATAAAGAAATAGGATTAAAAAATGTTAGCAATTACAATGACAATATTAACGGCAATTTTTTGGGGAATAGCTATCGTTATTCAATTTATGGTGCACAATAGAACAAATCCTGAGGTTCCACCATTAGTTCGTAATTTATTAATGCTTTTTGTGGCATTGGGTTGTGTAACATTTTCTATAAAACTATCTCTAGGTGAATAATTATCCTATTTTGCAGGTACTACCGAAAGTTTGTTAAATTTTTTGTGAGTTTTTTTGATTTTACAAATTCTGTCATTAACGTGGTTGTAATGTTCTGTTTTAGGTTTTATAGTTAAAAATTTTCTATAATAACGGATAGCATCTGTGAAACGTTTTAGTTTATCAAAACAAATGCCAATACCTAAAATAGCTTTTTCATAGTTTGGATTGATTTTTAAAAGCTTACTGAATACCATGCAAGCTTCTTTGTATTTTTCTAAACTCATTAATAGAGCAGCTTTGTGTTGGTGCGCTTGGAAAAATTTAGGCGCTTCTTCGTTAATTTTATCGTAAATCATAAGAGCCATGTCTTCTTCCTCACATAGTTCATGAGCAATTGCAAGTTGAACTTGTGCATTAAGATTATCTTTGTCTAGTTGAATTGACTTTCTTAAATTTTCCATTGCTTCTGGAGCTCTACCACTTAAAAGTAAGCAAATACCTAATTCATAATAGATATCTTTATTTAAATCATCAACAATAAGAGCTTTTTTTAACGTGCTTATTGCTTTTGGAAAATCTTGTAAATGTTTGTAAGATAGTGCTAAGCCATAGTATGCTTCAAGGTTTTCTCTGTTCAAAAGAATTGAACGTAAGTATTTTGGTACACTTTCTTTAAACATCATTGAAGAACGTAAAGCATCAGCCTGAACGCTTAAAACATAGGATTCATCTTGATGTAACAAGTCTGGGCTTGTTACAAATTTTTCTGAATTATTATTAATATTTTCTTTTTGTTCTACTTCCAATGTCATTTCCGAACTCCTGTGTTTCTATTCTATTTGTTTTTTTTCGACATGGTATCAACCGTGAGGAGGATATTTATAGACCGTTGGACTTATTTTTTTTGTTGTGCTATAAAATTTCTATGAGATTTATTTTATTAATAGCAATTCTTTTTTATACTATGCCGGTATTTGCAGCCGAAACTGTTGAGCTTACTGGTGTTAAGAAGAATACTGTTAAAATTTCGGAGCCGAAAAAGAATATTAATGGTAGCTTGCTTATCAAAGACGAAGAACTTTTGAAATCTTTGATTGAAACTCAAAATAAACAAGATTTGAAAGATATTGAAGCTCTTTGGAAGGGCACTGTTGAAAATAACAAGGTTATAGAATTTGCGCTAAAAAAACTTGCAACACCAGAAAGCCAAAGAAGAATACATTCCTCTTTAATGGCAAAAACTCTTTCTGCAATTGTTAGTGGAACATCTTTTGTCCCTTCATTTATGGGTGCTGACCCTTATATCCAAACTTCTGCGTTTGCTGCAGGTAGATTGGCTCAAACTCTTTTAAATAAAAAAAATATACCTCAAGAGGTTCCTCTTACTGATACTGAATTGATTGAACTTGCAGGATTAGTTGAAGATTTGCAAGATAAAATTATTAACGCTTATTATAATTATAAAAGTTCTTTGACTATGTTGAAAGACACAAGACAAAGAATGCTTTTGTATAGTAAAAATTATTCTAAAGCTCTAGAATCTGGCGATATTTTAGAAATTTCTATTTCTACAAATTTGTATGACACGATGAAAATTCAAGAATATCAGGCAGAAATGAATGCTGAAAAATATCACTTAGAATTACAAAGATTGGCTGGTAAAAAGGTCGTTGATAATTTGAGTTTATACAAATTTAACTATGATGCAGCTTTGTTCAAAGGAAAGCAGGTTACAAGATGAAAAAATTAATTTTAATACTTGCTATAATGTTAATTCCAAAAGCGTTTGCAATTTCTTTAGATGATATTACAACTATCAAAGAATCAGCTTATAGAGTTGGTACAAGTGATGAAGTTGAAGTTAAATATCAAGTTAAAGATAGGGTAAATTCTGGTATTGTCAAGAAAGAAGAGGATATATTAGACTCAAGAGCTTTGACTTATGCTGATTTAAGCATAAAAAAAATTTCTAAAGAAATATCTACAAATTTGGATATGAAATCTTCTGATATGTTAAACGACTTATCTTTACTTTGGAGAGGTGCAGCTGTAAAAAGTGATACAATCAAATTTGCTATTTACAAATTGTCTAATCCTGATGCAGATAAACCAGATGAACGTTCAGTAAAAAAAGTTCTTACAACAATTGCAAGTATGTCAACATTGGTCGGTGCTGGTATTGGTAATCCTCTTCTTGCATCAGGTTCATTTTTGGGTAGCAATATTCTTGGCATTGCGGCTCAAGATGATAAAACTATTAATTATAAATTTTCAAGAGTGAACGATGCTGATATGATTATTCTTGTTAGAAAAATTGATGAACTTCAACAAGATATTGTAAATGCTTATTATGACTATATGACAACTCGTAAGATTTTTGATATGACTGTTAAACAAACAAAAACAGCATACAACAATTATCAATATGCTGAAAATGGAGCAAAAAAAGAAATATTGCTTATTGCAGATGCGTATTACAGAACATCTTTAGACCAACAAATGAATGCACGAAATAATTTCTACTCTAAACGTGCTTCTTTAGAACAGTTAGTTGGTAAAGAAACATTTAATGAATTTGAGGAAAAAGTTAATAGAAGAGATTATTAAGATAATCTTCTAATCATTTCTTGAGCTTCTTCATTGTCTGCAAAGATTTCAACTGATTTTTCAGCATATTCTAGGGCTTTGTCGTTATTCTTCAATTGTTCGTAACATTTTGCAGTGTTCATAAGCATTAAACTATTGTTTGGATTAAGTTTTAAGATTGCTTCAAAAATATTTACAGCTTGTTGGAATTCACCGTTTGCATAGTATGTTAATGCTAAAACGTTTTCAATCTCAACGTTTTTGTTAATTTCGTACGCTGCAATTAAATATCTCTTTGCGCAATCATAATCTTTTACTAAGTAATTAGCTTTTCCACATAAATAAAGCGCATAATCATCATTTGGTGAAATCTTGATAGCTTTTTCTAATAGCATAACAGCAGCTTCGTTGTCGTTAAGTGCCATTTTGTTTTTTGCTGCAAAAGTTAAAATTTGCGGATTTTTGTCGTTATTTTCAACTAAATCTTTGTATAGTTGTTCAGCTTTTAGATAATTTCCAACTGCGTGGAAGAAATTAGCATATTCAAATTTTATTGATTCGTTTTCAGGCTCAATTTCAAGAGCTTTTTTGAATTCGTCTTCTGCATATTCAAATAAACGTTTATTCAAATATATTACACCTAAATCTTTGTGTGTGCTTGCAGAATTTGGGTCAAGTTCAATAACTTTTTTGAAAATTCTTTCAGCTGTATCCATGTCGTTTGTTTGCATACAAAGCATTGCGTATTCGTGGTATAAACCAGCCGTAATAGAACCCTGCATGATTAATTGTTCAAATACACCTTTTGCTTCTTCGTAACGTTTTTGGCTGATGTACATGTTAGAAAGTTTTTGTGCCATAAGGACTGATTTTGGATTTTTTCTAACAAGTTTTTCCATAAGCGCAATCGCTTCTTCTTCATGTCCTAGCTGTTCATGACAACAAGCTAAATTGTAAATAAAATTGTGTTTATCTGGGAATTTTTCAGATAAGTATTGATAGTGCTCAATGGCTTTTTCGTATTGCTCTGATTTGTATTCAGAAAGTGCTAGAGCTACCATATATTGCTCGCATTTTTCAATTTCATAAGCTTTTTCAAAGTAAGGACAAGCTTCTGCGTTTTTATTTTGAAGTTGAAGAATTGAACCAATGTTGAAATATGTCAACGGATTTTCTAGGCTTAATTCTGTTGCCTTGATGTAATTTTCAAGAGCAGCCTGATGATTACCTGCAGAAAGATATGCAGTACCTAAGTTATTGTAAGTTTGTGCATTTTCTGGGTTTAATTCAACGGCTCTAGATAGGTATGTGATACAATTTTCGATATCTCTTAGCGCAAGATAAGTTGTGCCTACTAAATAGTATGTTTTTGCCGTTTCTTCATCTTTTTCAAGAACTTTTAGTGCAAGTGGTAAAGCTTTTTCTGGAGAACCAGAACGAAGATATACAATTGCTAAATTACTGTACGCATCAAGATAATCTTCTCTAAGCTCGATAACTTGCTTGTATGCTGATTCTGCATGAAGAAAATCGTCCAGGTTGTCGTAACAATTTCCTAAATAAAACCAACTTGTTGCATCGTCGTTTTTGTATTTTACGACCGTTTCAAAGATTGCTCTGCCTTCGTCATATAACTTTAAGTTAACATTACAAAGCCCTAACATCTTCATTGCTTCAATGTTGTGTTCGTCTTCTTTTAATAAATCTTCTAATTGAATTTTTGCTGTTTCAAACTCTTTGTTTGATATTTGTTCGTTAATTGTATCTAAAATATTATCCATACTTTACATTATATATTAAAAATTTTTAATTAAAACATGTTTATGTTACAATGGTCATGCTATATAGGGGATAAGGAGGATTATTTTGTCTCAACAAAATATATTTCATGACGGTAATATTATACCTGTTAATATAAGAGAAGAAATGAAACGTTCATACATCGATTATGCGATGAGTGTAATTGTCGGACGTGCATTACCAGACGTAAGAGACGGTTTAAAACCAGTTCACCGTAGAATTTTATTTGCTATGAATGAATTGGGCATGACACCAGACAAACCATTTAAGAAATGTGCCAGAATCGTTGGTGAAGTACTTGGTAAATATCACCCTCATGGTGATTCTTCTGTATACGAAGCCTTAGTTCGTATGGCTCAAGACTTCGCAACAAGATACTTAATGATTGATGGTCATGGGAACTTTGGTTCGGTTGATGGTGATAGCGCTGCTGCAATGCGTTATACTGAGGCAAGAATGCACAAAATCACTCAATCTATGTTAGCTGATATTGACTGTGAAACAATTGATTTTGTACCAAATTTTGACGGTTCATTAGAAGAACCGGACGTATTACCAGTAAGATTACCAATGATTTTATTAAACGGTTCTTCTGGTATTGCAGTAGGTATGGCAACAAACATTCCTCCTCACAACGTAACAGAGGTTATCGACGGTACGGTTGCATTGATTGATAATCCTGATATTACAATTGACGGCTTAATGGAATATATCAAAGGTCCAGATTTTCCAACAGCTGCAACAATTGTTGGCTTAAATGATATTAAACAAGCTTACGAAACAGGTCGTGGCTCTATTAAAATGTCAGCAGTTGCAACAATTGAAGAACTTCCAGGTGGCGGTGGTCGTCAAGGCAGAACAGCAATCGTTGTTACAGAAATCCCTTACCAGGTTAACAAAGCAATGTTGATTGAAAAAATTGCGGAACTTGTTAAAGACCAAAAAATTACAGGTATTTCAGATTTAAGAGATGAATCAGACAGAGAAGGTATGCGTATCGTTATTGAATTAAAACGTGATGCAAAACCTGACGTTGTTAAAAATAACTTATTCAAACACACTCAATTAGCTACAACATTTGGTTACAATATGTTAGCTCTTTGTGGTAAACAACCTAGATTAATGAACTTGAAACAAGTTTTAGAAGAGTTCGTTTCTCACCGTGTTGAAATCGTTACACGTAGAACAACTTACTTCTTGAAAAAAGCTAAATTAAGAGCTCATATCTTGGCCGGTTTATTAATCGCTTTAGGCTCATTAGATGAAGTTATTGAATTAATTAAGAAATCAAAAACAACTGATGATGCTAGAGAAGGCTTGATGTCTAGATTTGGTCTTGATGTTGAACAAGCAAACGCAATCCTTGAAATGCAATTGAGAAGATTGACAGGCTTAGAACAAGACAAAATCAAAAATGAATACGATGAATTATTAAAGAAAATCGAAGAATATGAAGATATTCTTGCAGATAGAAATAAAGTTTTAGCTATCATTAAAACAGAATTGCTAGAAGATAGAGCGAAATATGGTGATGAAAGAAAAACTCAAATTGTTCCTGAACAAGGCGAAATGAGTATTGAAGATTTAACACCAAATATTCCAATGGCGGTATTTATTACAAATCAAGGATATCTAAAACGTATTTCTTTAGATACATTTGATAGACAAAACAGAGCTACAAGAGGTAAGAGTGGTATCAAAACAAAAGATGACGATGATATTCAACACTTCTTTACTGCAATGATGCACGATAAAGTTTTATTCTTCAGCTCAAAAGGTACAGTATATAGCTTGAGCGTATATGACTTCCCAGAAGGTCAAAGACAAGCTAAAGGTTTACCAATCGTAAATGTTTTACCAATTGAACAAGGTGAAAAAATTACTGCCGTAGTTCCAGTTGGCGAATTCTCTGCTGATATGAATTTGATTATGTTGACAAAATCAGGATATATTAAACGTATTGAATTAAATAATTTTGCTAATATCAGAAGAAACGGTATTATTGCTATTTCATTAGAAGAAAATGATGAGTTGAACTGGGTTAAACTTGCAAAATCAAATGATGAAATTATAATTGGTACAAGTTGTGGTATGGCAATTAGATTTAGCGTATCAGACTTGAGACCATTAGGTAGAAGTGCAAGAGGTGTTACATCAATGAAGCTTCGTACTGGTGATACAATCATTGGTTGTGATATTGTACCTCAAAACTATGATGCAGACTTACTTGTAGTTACATCAGACGGTTTTGGTAAACGTTCTAAATTATCAGAGTTTAGAACTCAAAACAGAGGCGGTATCGGGCTTATTGCAACTAAGTTTAAATCATCAGCATCAAGATTAGTAGCATTAACTATTGTTGATGAAAATGATGAAGTAATGCTTGTTACTGCAAATGGTATTTGCACACGACTTAAAGCAGGAGATATTTCTTGTCAAGGTAGACCGGCAACTGGTGTAAGAGCTCAAAACTTAGTTGATAATGATGTGGTTGTATCAGTTAATAAGATTGTAAATCCAAATACATCAGATGATTCAATCCCAGAGGTACAAGCTCAAGAAGCTAAACCCGCAGACGATGCTGTTCAAACTAAATTAATTGATACGGATATGTAATTGAGTTAAGGCTCTTTACAATGGAATAAAGATGAAAAATTTATATAATTTTGAAGATTGGAAAGATATACAAGAACATCAAATGATAGGGGAAATTTTACTAGAATCTGGTAAAATCAACCTTATTCATTTAGGTATGGCTTTAGATATTCAACGCTTTCAAAAACTTCCTTTAGGTGAAATCTTTGTACATATGAAGGTTCTATCTGTTGATGATTTGAATACTGCATTAGATTTACAAAAGAAAATTGATAAAATGATTGATGAAAAAGTTTAGTAGGTTATTTTATTTTGGGTAGTGAAGTTTATTTATATAACGTAAATCAAATGAAGTCTCCAGATGTTAATCTTTGGATGTGCTTTCCCTCAATATATTCTTTTTCTCTATCTTCTTTAGGTTACTTGTGGATATGTAAAGAATTTGATGAAAGAAATGATGTTTTTGTAGAAAGAGTTTGCTCTGATACTGATAAAACTCATTTAAGACCAAATGAAGTTGATATAATGGCTTTTTCGTTTTCTTTCGATTTAGATTTTTTGAATATTTTTAAAATGCTTGAAAAATATAATATTCCTCTAAAATCAGAAGATAGAGATGAAAAATATCCTTTGATTATGGTTGGTGGACCTGTGGTTACGGCAAATCCTATGCCATATTCAAAATTCTTTGATGTTTGTTTTATTGGAGATGGTGAAGGTTTAAATTCTAAAGTTGTTGATATTTATAAAGAAAATCGAGGAAAATCGAAAGACGAAATTTTAAAAGCTTTGTCTGAAATTGAAGGTGTTTTTGTTCCTAAGTACAAAAAAGATGTTAAAAAATCTACTGTAAAATTGGATAATTGCGTTTATACACCGATAATTTCAGAAGATGCGTATTTTAAAAATACGTTTATTGTAGAAATTGCAAGAGGTTGTTCAAATTGTTGTGCTTTTTGTCTGGCTTCTTATTTGAACTTACCTCAAAGAAATGTGCAATTAGACAAAGTTCTAGAAGCTTTAGAGTTAGGTTTAAGTTTTACAAATAAAATTGCATTACTAGGAGCAAATGTTTGTGCCCACCCTAACATGGAAGCTATTTGTAATTTTATTTTAGAAAAGGTTTCAGAAGGCAGAGAAATTGAGATGACTCTTTCTTCCCTTCGTGCAGATAAACTTTCACCGCTAGTTGTAAAAACTTTGGTTAGAACTGGTCAAAAATCGGCTACTGTTGCTTTAGAAGCCGGTAGTGAAAGACTTAGAAAAGTTATTAATAAACATATTTCTAAAGAACAATTTTATAATACTGTAAAAATTGCAATGGAGAATGGTTTAAAGGCATTAAAAGTTTATTGCATGTATGGTATTCCTTCTGAAACACAAGAAGATTTAGACGAATTGGTTGAGTTTGCAAAAGATTTGAAAAAAACTTACAAAGGTTTTGAATTATCTTATGCATTTGCAACTTTTGTTCCAAAACCTCATACCCCTTTTCAATGGTGTAGAAGAGAAGAGTCTAAATTTTTAGAAAAGAAAGAAATGTTTTTAAAAAAAGAATTTCATAAATTAGGTTTGAAGGCTTCTTTTTCAAGTATTAAATGGGATTATTTTCAAACTGTTTTATCAAGAGGAGATGAAACACTAACAGATTATTTATTAGAAGTATACAAAAATGGTGCAAATTTGGGTGCATTTAAAAAATCAGCAAAAGGCGTAATTAATTTATCTCATTTTATAGAAGAGATAGATGTTAAATCTGAATTACCTTGGGATTTTATTAAATTCAATCCAAACAAGAACGCACTACTTCAAGAACATTGTAGATTACTATTCTAATTCACATTTTGTAATAACTTTTGTAATTTTATTATGTGAGTAATACAATTTATATAACAGACTTATGAGGAAATATATATGAAATTACATATGCAAATTTTGATTGCACTAGGTTTAGGTTTAAAACGTAACTGGCACATATTTTTTGGTATTGTTGCTGGTGTTGTTGTTGGTATATTTTTACATGGACAAGAAAATACTTTTATAATTAACTTTTTAACATTTGTTGGACAAGTGTTTATTAGATTAATTCAGATGGTTGTAATTCCTCTTGTTGTGTCTGCAATTATTATTGGTATTTCAAGTGTTGGTGATAATAAATTACTAGCCGTTTTTGGTAAAAAGATGGTTTTGTATTATGGGATAATCACTGTTGCAGCGGTTACAATCGGCACAATTTTAGCCTTAGTTGTTCAACCTGGTGTTGGTGCAATTAATTACATCAATCACGAAGCTGCTGTTGATATTCAAGAACAAGTTGCTGCCACAATTGAACAACAACGTGGCAATATGTTAAATTTATTCTTAGGTTTTATTCCTAAAAATCCAGTTGAAGTATTTGCAAATGGAGCAATGGTTCCTGTTATTGCTTTCGTTTTATTATTTGCTGTAGCCTTTGCAAAAATAGGTGAAATTTCAAGACCAGTTATTTCCTTTTTTGAATCAATCTTCGCTGCTACAATGAAGGTTACTGATTGGATTATGTATTTTGCGGCTCCTGGTGTATTTGCTCTAACAGCTGTTGCTATTGCAAATTACGGAGTTACAATTTTTGAAAGTATATCAAAATATTTAATTGTTTTATTTGTAGCTTTTGCAATACAGTTTTTTGTCGTGTATCCGTTATTCTTAAAAACTTTCTCAAAAGTTCCAGTAATAATGTTATATACAGCTATGGCAGAAGCTATGATGGTTGCATTTGGTACAGCAAGTTCATCTGCAACATTACCTCTAACAATTGCTTGTTGTGAAAAAAGAGGTATTTCTCATAAGATTTCAAGCTTTGTACTTCCGTTAGGTGCTACATTGAATATGGACGCTACTGCAATCGTTCAAGTTGTTGCAGTTATATTCTTAGCACAAGCTTATGGGGTTGCTTTAACTCCATTCTTGATTTTACAAATTGCATTCTTAGCAATTGTCGCATCAAGTACTTGTGCTGGTATTCCGGGTACAGGTTTGATTACTGTTGCGCTTATCCTTAACGGTATGGGATTATCACCAGAACAACTTGTTGCAGGTTTCGCTTTCTTGTTTACAATCGATAGATTAACAGATATGTTTGGAACAATGTTAAATGTTCTTTCTGATGCGGTTGTTGCCGCTGCTATTGCGGATAATCAAAATGAAATTAATTATGATTTGTTAAATAATCCAGAAGCTTATAATGAGGTTATTTGATGAGTTCAGAGTTGGAAGGTAAGAGATATATTGCTTTTTGGGGCTATCCTGACCCAGAAGTTATTAAAAATTTGAGAATAACTTATCCTCAATTGGAATGGCTTGATTTGGATATTGATTTCAATGCGCCAGACTTAAATCTTTTGCCTGATGTTTCTTGCAAAATTATTAAAAACTTGATTAATAATGCGTTTTTCTATCGTGATAAAATTTTTAAAATTGTTGCAGCAATTGGTAAAGAAAAATGTGATTCAGGTTGGATTGCTGCCACATTGCTTAAAAAATATGGATTTGATGTTATTCAAACAAGATATGAAAACATTGAAAATCCAAAACAGCTTGTTTATTCAACATCAAATTTACCGTTGTTTGACAAGGTTAATTTGATAATGAACTCTATTCCAAGCCCAATCAAAGTGGATTGTGAATACGTTCAACCAAAGTTTGGTTTTTGGGGAGTTCCTCCAAATGATATCGATATTTTAAAATTGTTTCCAGATGAAACGCACCTTTATGGTTGGGTAAGATGTTGTGAGGCTGGTGTTCCTGCGGATATTGAAATGGAAATGTTTGTTGATGAAAATGTTCCTACCGTGTTTTACTCACAAGCCTTCTGCGCAAAAGGGCAATTGGCAAAATATTTAGCTAATAAATATTCGGGGCTTTATATTGATATTGATGATTATTCAACAAATTCTATCAAAGCTAAGATTGAAGCATTCTTGAGGTTAAGATAATGGCTATATATATTGATGCAGGCACAACTTATACAAAAGCTATTGTGGTTAATGAATCTGTTTTAGATTTGTTGCCTTATCTTCACCATGAACAAAATGGTAGAAAATATTATATTTTTCCATCAAAATTGTTGAAAAACATGAATTTTAAAATTACAAAAGCTTGTGGTCATATGGGTGGTGCTTGTGAAAACGAGATTGTAGCAATGTCTTTGGGTGCAAAAGATGTCGTTGAGGCTAATTCAACTATTCTTGATTTAGGCAGCCGTGATGCAAAATGGATTAGGTTTAAAGATAAAAAATTTGCTGACATGGATTGGAATACATCTTGTGCAAGTTCTACTGGCGCAACCGTTGAAATGCTTTTGAAATTCTATGATATTTCTGCTCAGGAACTGGAATATAGTAAAGAAAAATATGTTGTAACTTGTGGTATCTTTGGTTTAGAAAAAATTATGGACGATATTGCAAGCGGTACTCCTGCAAATATTGCGGTTTCAAAATTTGTACACGGTATTGCATATAATGCTTGGAGTTTTGCTAAAAAACCTAAAAAGATTTATCTTTCAGGTGGTTTTTGTAATAATAAATGCTTTGTTAATTGCCTAAAAAATTACTGTGAGGTTGTTATCTTAGGTCAATTTGTTCTTTGCGAAGGTCTAATGAATGAATAATGTAAAAACAGGTTCTGCTGGTGAAGATTTAGCCGTAAGATTTCTTAAAGATAATGGGTACGAAATTATTGATACAAACATTAAATTTTCAAGATTTTGTGAAATTGATATTATCGCAAAGATAAAAAAGACACTTGTTTTTGTTGAAGTAAAAACTCGTAAATCTGATACTTTTGGAACTCCAGCAGAAGCGATTACAAAAACTAAGTATCAAAATATTAAAAAAGGCGTTTATTTTTATTTACAAGACAATAAAATAAAGTATGATAAATATAGAATAGATTTGATTTCAATAACTTTGAAACCTGAATTGAAGATTGAACATATAGAAAATATTTGTTATGGATAAGATTGAATTAAGTTATTTTCAAAAGAATTTGGATAAATTAAAACTAGAAGATAATAAAAAATTATTATCAATAACTTCTTGGTTTGAATATTTGCTTACTAACTCAAACTTGAAGGGTAAATTTTTGATGCCTAAAAGAGCGGATATGGCAAAGCTTTTACATGTCGGTTTAGGCACTGTTCAAAACGCATATAGATTGTTAGAAGATAAAGGTCTTTTGATTTCTAAACAATGTGTGGGAACATTTTATTCTACTGAAAATAACGATGATTTCAGAAAGTTAACTTCTAAAAAAGATATCCTTGTAAATTCAATTCTAACCTACTTTTTAACTAATAATTTTAGTAAAGGCGATAAAATACCTTCAATTAGATTTTTTGCCAAAAAGTTCAAAGCTTCAACGGCAACTATACTTCAAGTTTTCGACTCTTTAGAAAATGAAAATATTCTTGACAATATCAATGGTGAAAGAAAAATTTTGTCGTTGGAGTTTGAAAATAAAGCACTTTCAACAAAAGAAACGCTTTCAGATAAAATCTATAAAGATTTAAAACAGTATATTTTTGAAAACTTAAAGCAAGGAGACAAACTTTCTTCTGTGTATGATTTAGCGAAAAATTTTAATGCAAGCGTAAAAACAGTCTATTCTGCAATTCAAAAGTTGCAGAAGGAAGGCATATTAAAAGCCCTTTCTGGTAGATATGGGACGGTTGTTTTAAGATTACCTAATGACAAAGTATTTTATCAAAAACCAGAAGTCTCAATTTTTGCATCAGCTTCAGAAACTTATCAATATAGATATGAAAAAATTTTAAATATTATAAAAAAAATGATTTTAGATAATTTTGAAGTAGGTTCAAAACTTCCTTCAATATCAGAACTTGCAATGCTTTTAGATGTAAATTCAAATACAATAAGAAAAACCTTTGATGTGTTAAGAGAAGAGGGTCTGGTATCTTCTGTTAGAGGTCGTTATGGTGGAACATTTGTAATTGAGCTTCCTGATGTCGAATCTACTCAAACATATCAGTGGCTTGCTGTTACAAATGATTTTTCAGTTTAAAGTTTTATTTAATAGGGGCGAAATTCATTTTGAATTTCGCCCCTATTTTTTTGTATTAAAAAAGCGGAGTCAAAGACTCCGCTTTTAGTTTATTATAATTTTTGATTATAATTTTTCAGCAACCATTAATGTAGTTTCTGCTAAACGAGTTGAGTAACCCATTTCATTATCGTACCAAGAAATAATTTTAACTTGGTTGCCACCCATAACTCTTGTTAATAAAGCATCAACTGTTGATGATTGAGATGTACCAACATAGTCAGATGATACTAATGGTTCTTCTGTATAGCATAATACGTGTCCATCAGCGCCTTCTTTTAATGCTGCATTAACTTCTTCAACTGTTACGTCTTTAGAAAGTTCGAATACAACGTCAACTAAAGATACGTCTGGAGTAGGAACACGCATAGCGAAACCGTCCAATTTACCTTTTAATTGAGGTAATACTAATGCAACAGCTTTAGCAGCACCTGTTTTTGTAGGAACGATGTTTAAAGCACCAGCTCTAGCTCTACGAGGATCTTTATGACCAGCATCTAAAATTCTTTGGTCTCCTGTGTATGAGTGAACTGTTGTCATTAAACCTTTTACGATACCAAATTTTTCATCAATAACTTTTGCAACTGGAGCTAAGCAGTTAGTTGTGCAAGATGCCATTGAAATTACGTTGTGTTTTGCTGGATCGTATTCTTTATCATTTACGCCTAAAACAATTGTTTTGTCTTCGTTTGTAGCTGGTGCAGAGATGATAACTTTTTTAGCACCTGCGTCAATATGAGCGTGAGCTTTAGTTGCATCTGTGAAGAAACCTGTTGATTCAACTACAACTTCAACACCTAAATCTTTCCAAGGTAATTGTGCTGGATCTTTTTCTGCGAAGAATTTAATTTTTTTACCGTTAACGATAATACCTTCTTCGTAAGCTTCTACTGTACCATCAAATTTGCCCATTACTGAGTCATATTTAAAAATTCTTGCTGCATCTTCTGGTTTTAAACCTGGGTCATTGATTGCAACATAGTTAATTTTATCAAAGATACCTTCTCTGATTGCTGCTCTTAATGTGTTACGGCCAATTCTACCAAAACCGTTAATTGCTACGTTTACCATATTAATTTTCTCCTTCTCTATGAGTACGTATTTACTCCTTTGTTATACAACAAACAAATTTTATGTTCAACTAAATTTTTTTTTATTATAAAACTTGTAAAGCTGCTATTTTCATATCTTTCACGTCAGGAAATTTTCCTGTCCAGATTTCCAAAGCTTTTGCACCTTGATAGATAAGCATGTCCAGACCGTTGACTGTTTTTAGTCCTTGCTTTTCTGCTTCTTCTAGTAATGCTGTTTTCATTGGGTTGTATATAACATCATAAACTAATGCTTCTTTTTTCATAGATGCTAAAACCTCTTTTGAAACAGGTATTTCTCCCATTGCTTTACTTCTCATTCCTATTGGTGTCGTGTTTACAAGCATATCTGTATTTGATAAATCGTTTAGCACTTGTATTTGATATACATTAATTTTTATTTCAGGGAATTTTTCTCTGAAATATTTAATTGTGTTTGATGAATTAATAATATTTCTGGTGTAATAATTGATTTCTTTTGCTCCCAATTCGGCTACACCAATTGTTACAGCTCTTGAAGCTCCGCCTGTACCTAGAACTGATACAGTTTTGCCTTTTAAACTAAAATCTTTTGGAATTGCGGCTTGAAATCCATAAACATCTGTATTATACCCATGAAAAGATTTATCGTTTTGGTCAATTTTAATTGTATTTGCGCAACCTGCAATATCTGCGTATTTATCCACAGTTTCTAAAAATAATGAAATAGGAACCTTCAATGGAATAGTTACATTAAACCCGTTGTAGTTATTTACTTTTAGGTATTTGATTCTGTTAATTAAGTCTTCTGGATTCGTTTCAAGAATTTCGTATGTTCCTTCAAGATTTAAACTTTCCAATGCCGCTTTTTGTATGACTCCAGAAATTGAGTGAGACAAAGGATAACCAATAAGACCTAATTTATACATTTTCTTCTTCTACCTCTCTTTTATAATCACAAGTTTTGCTTGAACATTCAATAGTAGTGCCTCTCTTTAGAACTTTTTTGACTAAAAGAGAATTGCATTTTGGACATTTTTCGCCAGTAGGTTCATTCCATAATACGAAATCGCAATCCGGATATTTGCTACAACCATAGAAAAATTTACCATATTTTGATTTACGTTGAACAATGTCTCCGCCACATTTTGGACAAGCTACACCTGTTGATTTAACAACACGTTTTCTGTTTTTACATTCTGCATTTGTACATTCCATGTATTTCCCGTAAGGTCCAACCTTGAAAATCATATCAGAACCGCATTTTTCACATTTTTCTTCGCATTTTTCTGGTTCTGCTTGGGCTTCTTCATTTGTTGTTTTTAGAGGAAGCATTGTTTTACATTCTGGATAACCAGAGCAACCTAAGAATTGAGAACCAAATCTGCTTGTTCTTATAATCATTTTCTTTCCGCAGTTTGGACAAACAACGTCTGATTCAATGCTGATTTGTTCCATGTTTTTCTCTGCATCATGGACTGTTTCTATGAAATCAGAATAAAAATCTTTTAATACATCGTTCCAAATAAGTTTATTTTCTGCAATTTCATCAAGCTTATTTTCAAGTCCAGCAGTAAATTGATAGTCCATTTCTTTTACAAAATGTTTTACAAGTTGTTTGGAAACAGTTCTGCCTAAAATTGTTGGAACAAGAGCTTTATCTACCTTTTCAACATAACCTTTCGTTTGAATTTTTGTAATAATCGGCGCATAAGTAGACGGACGTCCGATGCCGTATTCTTCCAAAGATTTAACCAAACTTGCTTCTGAAAATCTTGGAGGTGGTTGAGTGAAGTGTTGTTTTGGTGTAACTTCTTCACATTTTAGTTCATCGCCTTTTTCCATTTTTGGAATTGATTTTGAGTTGTCTTCGTCGTCCTCGTTGTAAAGTTTTAAGAATCCGTCAAATACGATGTGGCTTGTAGAAGCTTTCAATCCGTAATCATCTGCCGAAATAGTGATTGAAGTATTTGAAATAGTTGCATTCTGCATTTGTGATGCCATAAATCTGTTCCAAATAAGCTTGTATAATCTATATTGTTCAGATGTTAAATATTCTTTGATTGAATCTGGTGTACGTTCTGGATAAGAAGGTCTAATCGCTTCGTGGGCATCTTGAACATTCTTTTTACCAGCTTTTACGTAATCATTAGGTGTTGCTGGATAATATTTTTCACCATACTTTTCTGTGATGAAATTTTTTGATGCTTCCACCGCATCATCAGAAATTCTAACACTATCGGTTCTCATATATGTGATTAAACCGACTGCGCCGTCTGAACCTAGTTCAATACCTTCATATAGTTTTTGAGCAATTTGCATTGTCTTTGCAACGCCATAACCTAATTTTGAAGAGGCTTCACGTTGTAATGTTGAGGTAATAAAAGGTGGTGAAGGTTTTCTTTGCGTTTCTCTTGTTGCAACCTTTGAAACCTCAAATTTTGTGTTCTTATCTTTTAAAACTTTTACAATTTTGATTGCTTCTTCTTCGTTTTTAATTTCAATTTTTTTATCTTTATAAGTGCTTACTTCAGCTTCAAATTTGCCAGTGCCTTTTTTTAACATAGAAGAAATTGTCCAGTATTCAACAGGTTTGAATGCTTCAATTTCGTCTTCTCTTTCGCAAATCATGCGCAAAGCAACAGATTGGACTCTGCCTGCTGAAAGGTGATTATTTCTTAATTTTTTCCATAAAACAGGACTAATTTTATAACCTACAAGTCTATCAAGAATTTGACGTGTTTGTTGAGCTTTAACTCTATCCATGTCGATATCACGAGAGTGTTCAACTGCGTATTTAACTGCTTTTGGTGTGATTTCGTTAAACTCAATTCTGAAAACTTTGTCATCTGGTACATTTAACATTTGACGAACATGCCATGCAATAGCTTCTCCTTCACGATCGGGGTCGGAAGCTAGATAAATTTTTTCACATTTTTTTGCAATTTCGTTTAACTTATCTACAACTTTTTTCTTTTCTGGAATTACAACGTAATCAGGTTCAAAATTATTTTGAACATCAAATCCTAAAACATTCTTTCTGAAATCTCTGATATGTCCGTAACTAGCTTCAATATGATAGCTATCACCCAAAATCTTTTTAATGGTTTTTGATTTTGCAGGTGATTCGACTATTACAAGTGCCGATTCTTTTTTCTTACTACTAGTTTTAGCTTTTGTTGTTTTTGTCTTTTTTTCTTCTTTATCTTCTTTTTTTACTGCTGTTTTCGCCATAATTCCTCTTAACAGATTGAATATCTGTCCCCATCAACTTGCATTATTATGCCTTTTAACTCTAACATTGTCAAGCATGTTAAAAGTTCGTCGGTTTGTAATTTTGTTTTTGATTGTATTGTATCAAAAGCCAGAGGCTCAATTTTTATCGTATTTACAATTAGACTTTCTTCCTTACTTAAATTTGTAAATTTTTCATCTAAGTTCGTTTTTGTTGTTTGAAGTTCCCAGTTTAAAGCTTCTAAAATATCGTTTGCCTCTGTAACCATAGTTGCTCCATTTTTTAGAAGTTTATAAATACCTTCTGTATTCGGATTGTTAATCGCTCCAGGAATACACATAAGTTCTCGACCCTGTTCAAGAGTTAGGTTTGCACTAATCAATGCTCCACTTTTTATTGCTGCTTCAACAACAAGAGTACCTTTTGATAATCCTGTTACAATTCTATTTCGTTGCGGAAATCTAAAAGCAATAGGTTTAAATGTCGGATAATATTCCGTAAAGATTACACCTTGTCCATCTTCAATCTTTTTGTACAAATCTTTATTTTGACTTGGGTAAATATAGTCAAAACCACTTGCAATAACTCCGATTGTAGCTAAATTATTTTCGATTGCTGAATTGTGAGCGCATGTATCAATGCCTAACGCCAAGCCTGAAACAATACAAATATCTGTGTTTTTTAATTCCTCAATAATTTTCTTTAGCGCTTGTTTACCGTTTGTGCTAGCTTTTCTTGAGCCAACTACAGCTAAATTTCTATCAAAATTACAACGAGTTAAATCACCTTTATAATAAAGCACTGCAGGAGGATTAGAAATTTCTTTTAAAAGTTTTGGATAATTTTCATCTTCAAGCGTTAAATATTTAATGTCTTTATTTTGCACTTCTTCAAGGCATTTGTCTGGGTTAATTTTGTCTCTTTTCGATAGAAATTTTTCAGCCAAGCTTTTTGTCAAACCTTCTATCTGTTCGAGGTCTGACGGACTGCAATTAAAGGCTTTTTCAATATCATTAAAGTGTTGGTATAGTTTCTCAATAGTTCTACTACCGATTTCTTCTATTGATGAAAATGCTATCCAATACTTGCTATTCATTCATCATAGCCTCAATTTTTGCTACAATCTTTTTAGTGTTATCAATTTCTTCTTGTGGAATATCGTGTTCCATATAATCGTTGAAATATTCTAAAGCATCTTCATAATCTCTTCTTGCTAAGAATAAAATACCAAGTTTTTTGTATGCAGGGTGGAATTTATCATTGATTGTCAAAGCTTTTAAGTAATTTGAAATAGCTTTATCAATTTCGTCATTTGCTTCATAAGCCTGACCAAGATAATAATAAATTAATGCGTTATCTTTTTTGAATTCAACTACGCTTTCAAAGTTTGCAATTGCAGATGCCCAGTCTCCTAAATCAAAATATACCTTACCTAAATCATAATAAGCATCATAGTTTTCTGGTTGAGCTTCAAGAACTTTATCTAATTCGTCAATTGCCAAATCTAATCTGGCATCTTCCATGTAGACACGAGCTAGATAATGAGGAATAACTACATCTTCTGGTAAATACCCTTCTCCAGTCAATAAAATATCAATCGCTAATTCTAATTCATGTTTTTTGTAATACAAATCTGCAAGGTTAATATATGTTTGTGCAAACATTGGATTGATTTTTAGAGAGTTAACAAAATTTTCTTCAGCCTCTTCTAGTTTATGTAAGTTTGCATACGCAACGCCAATATTATTCAAAATTTCAGCCTTGTTTTCTGAATGCGTATCTAACATATCTTTGAAGGCTTCAATAGCTTCTTCATATTTGTTATTCTTCATTAAATCAAGAGCGTTATTTATTTTTTCCATTTTTGTCTAAATCCTTGTTGCTTTCAATATTACCAATTACAGTTCTTGTATTGCCTTCTGCATAGAATGTTTTAGGGTTCATAACAAGTTTGATTTTGTCTGCGTAAACAGTTTTTGTATCTTGGTTTATTAATGAACGACCAGTAAAGTATACTTCGTTAAATTTGTTTGTTTTCTTGTCCGGATATACTGTCATTTTAGGACCTTTTGCATAGTAATCTTGGTACCAAACTTGAACATTTCCAGAACCTGCAAAGGTATTTACTTTTTTATCAAATTGTTGATAATTACCTTTGATTTTAAGAGTTGTGCCGTCATCATTAACCATATTAGACATTGTATGACCTTCTGCAATCAATTGTTCTTTTTCTGCATCATAAATAAAGTGGTCTGCTTCTGCAGTATGCTTTTCTTGTTTCAATTTTGCATTACCGTATAGGTCAATTCTTTTTAAATCCCCTGACTTATTTGTGCGGATAACGGCTCTGTTTGAGAAAGTATTTAAATTGTCATATTTTATTGTAACATTGCCAGATGCAGACATTACGTTTGTTTTCGTATCGTATTCTTGAACATCTGCCATAATAACTGCAACTGGGTCTTCTCCGTCATAAACAGTTGATTGAGCATCGCCGATTGCTTTTACAACTTTTGAAATTAATGATAATTTTAAAATATTTGCTTTAACTTCTCTTTTTTTATTTTCTTGTAATTCAAAAGCATAAGGTTTGTCATAGAAAGTAACAGTATCAAGTTGTTTACCGTTTTTAACTTCAACGTCTGCCTTATTACTTAAAACTTTCATCTTATCCAGCGTAACTTCAACATTGCCGTCAAATTTAAGTTTTTGTTCTTTATCGTCGTAGCTTTGTGTATCAGAATCAATTACTAAGTCTGATGCGATAACTCCAACGCTTATTAGCGCAATTATAGCTATTAATATTATTAATCCTTTTTTCATTATAATTTTTTCTCCTTGCTCTTTTTGTGCTCTTTATCGTAAAGTTCACTTCGAGTTTTTCCAATAAGTTTAAAATGTGAATAATCCGAATTGATTACAACTTTGTTTCCTTTTGAAATCAATTCTTTATTTCTATTAATTCTAACATTACCTTCGCCAACTATATCGTTGTTTGAACCTGACCAAACAAGCTTGTCGCATTGAAGAGTTGTGTTGTCTTTTAAAGCAATAAAGACATCTTCTGTAAGTGTAATTGTATTATTATTTTCATTATAAGAGCCTTTTTGAGATTCATAGCTCATTGCAACTTCGTTGTCTTTGTAAAAGTTACCGATTGTTCTATTTAAGATTGCAACTTTATTTTCGCTCTCGTAATTACCAGTCTCTCCGTATATTTCCCAATAACGAATACCTTCTTTTGTTTCTGTAAGAATAATATCATTAACGGTCAATTCTTGTGAGTTTTCTTTTTCTTTTAAGCTATCTCTGTTCAACCCATGTGTTAAGATGTTCGCATAGATGAAAGCTCCAGATAAAACTCCCACTAGAATTAAACCAATTAATATATATAACTTAGTTGTTTTTGAAAATTTCTTAGTCCCCATATTTAGAATTCTATCATAAATGCGCTAATTATTTTAAAATATTTTATTTTGTTAAGCTAATAACTCATGTTTTGTTTATTTGTTTTATAATTATTATAAATCAAAGGAGGATTTATGACTTTAAGATATGATTTGGGTGAATTGGTAACTGCGATGGTTACACCGATGAATCAAGACGGTACAGTCAATTATGATAAAGCTGAGGAATTAGCAAATTATTTAGTAGAAAATGAAAGTGATGCAATTCTTGTTGCGGCTACAACTGGTGAATCACCAACTTTAGAGCATGAAGAAGAATTAGAAATTCTAAGCTCAGTAAAAAGAGCTGTTGCAAAGCGTGCTAAAATCATTATGAATGCAGGTTCAAATTCTACAGCTTATGCTGTTAAATATGCAAAATTGGCAGAAAAAGAAGAATGCGTTGATGCAATTCTTTCTGTTGTGCCTTATTATAATAAACCTTCTCAAGAAGGTATGTATGCTCATTTTGCTTCAGTTGCTGAAGCAGTTGATTTACCTATTATTTTGTATAATATTCCGTCTAGAACAGGCGTTAATTTAATGCCTAAGACAATTAAAAGACTTTATGATAACTACAAAAATATTGTAGGTGTTAAACAAAGTTGTGCTGATATGGATTTGGTTTCAGAAATTAAATCCTTAACAGGTGATGACTTTGCAATATATTCTGGTGATGACACATTAACTTTACCAATGTTAGCTCTTGGCGCTCATGGTGTTGTTTCTGTTGCCTCTCACTTATATGGTCCGGAATTGAAACGTATGATTACGTTGTTTAAAGCTGGTAACTTAGCTGAAGCTAGAGAAATTCATGAAAACTTGTTCTACAAAATGAAAAAATTATTCATGGCTCCAAACCCTGTTCCGGTAAAAGCAGCTTTGCAACGTAGAGGTTTAATTAAAGATTACGTTAGAAAACCTCTTGTTCAATTAAGTGAAGAAGAAAAAAATGAATTATTTTCTGTAGTTCAGTAACATAGCCAATCGGGTTATGTTATATCTGTTACAGTTTTTGTTATAATTTGTGTGTAAATTAGATAAGGGATAAAATATGAAAAACAAAATTATACTTTTTTGGGTAATTGTTGCCTTAGTTATTTTGTCGCTTTTTGTAATTTTTACAAAACCAACAAAATTAGGTTTAGACCTTGTAGGTGGTTCAAGATTATTACTAGAAGCTCAAACATCAGCAACGGTTGCTAAAATTACACCAGACATGATGGATTCTTTACAGTTTGCTATTGAAAATCGTGTTAACAAACTTGGTGTTGCTGAAACTGTTGTTCAAAAAGAAGGCGAAAACAGACTTGTTGTTGAAATTCCAGCAGTTAAAGATTTAAAACAGGCAAAAAAATTCTTAGGTGAAACTGCTGAACTTTCATTTAAAAAAGAATTAACAGAAGGTACAGGAAAATGGGTTGATACTGGTTTAACAGGTAATGACTTAAACCGTGCAACTCTAAGTACAAGTACAAATGGTCAATGGGTTGTTGATTTAGAATTCAACGATAAAGGCACAAAAAAATTCGCTGATTTAACTCAACAATTAGTTGGTAAACCAATGGCTATCTTCTTCAACGGTGAAATGACATCTGCGCCAGTAATTAGAGAACCAATCTTAGGTGGCAGAGCTCAAATTTCTGGTGGCGACAATGGCTTTGCTTATGAAGAAGCTAAAGAAATGGTTGATTTATTAAACGCAGGTGCTCTACCAGTTCCAGCTAAGATTATTGAAGAAAACACTGTTGGCCCTACACTTGGTGCTGACAGTATCGCAAAATCTAAAGTTGCAGGTTTGATTGGTTTAGGCTTAGTAATGATATTTATGATTGCATACTACCGTCTTCCTGGTTTAATCGCTGATATTGCACTTATTATTTATAGTTTATTGTTATTTGCATTATTTAAACAAATTCCAGTTACTTTGACTCTTGCCGGTATTGCAGGCTTTATTTTAAGTATTGGTATGGCGGTCGATGCAAATATCTTGATTTTTGAAAGAACTAAAGAAGAACTAAGAGCTGGTAGAAGCTTGTTTACAGCTATCAATGCAGGTTTCGATAGAGCATTTACAAGTATCTTTGACTCAAATATGTCAACAATTATTACTTGTGTAATTCTTTATTGTTTAGGGACAAGCGTTGTTAAAGGTTTTGCTTTAACACTTGCTCTTGGTACTGCGGTATCAATGTTTAGTGCTATTACTATCACTAAAAACTTTATGCACTTAATCTTTGGTACTGGAGAATTAAAATACCCAGCATTATTTGGCTTACGTAAAGATGAAATCGGAACAGCTTATTCAGCTTCTGAAACAAAACGTGAAAAAGCTAAATTTGGAGTTTTGGATTAGAGAGGTAGATAATTATGGAAAATAAAAAACATTTAGTTCACGTTGTTAAATTTAGATGGCTTTGGATGGGATTATCAGCTCTTCTTTTAATTCCTGGTATTATCGCTATGATTTATTTAACAGTTACTTTAGATAATCATACACCACTAAAAGTTGGTATCGACTATACTGGAGGTACAGTTTTTCAATATGGTGTTGATAAAAAAGTTGATAATAATGGTTTAGCAATTTTAAGAGAAAACTTGCAAACTAAAGGAATTGAAAATCCTTCATTACAAATTATCAACGTTAACGATACTGCAACAAAATCGAATACAAAAGATATCATTTCAGTAAGAACAAAATTCGTTGCTTCAGAAGAAGTAAGTCATGTTTCTGAAAATATTACTTCTGTATTGAAAGAAGAATATCAAAATGCTGAATTGTTATCAACAAGTTCAATCGGACCTACATTAGGCAGTGAGTTATTTAAAAATTCTTTAATAGCTTTGACATTAGCTTGTTTAGGTATCGTTGCATACTTAACATTTAGATTTCAACTTGATTTCGCTCTTGCTGCAATCTTAGCAACTATCCATGATGTTCTATTTATTCTGGGTGTGTTTGCACTTTTAGGTATATTTATGAATGTTCAAATTGATGGTTTATTCATCACAGCATTGCTTACAGTAATTGGTTTTTCTGTTCATGATACAATCGTTGTATTTGACCGTATCAGAGAAAATTCAAGATATTATGCAAAGAAAATGACATTTGGTGAAATCATTGATGCTAGTGTTAACCAAACAATGGCAAGAAGTATTAATACTTCATTCACAACTTTGTTGACATTGTTAGCTTTATATTTCTTTGGTGGTACAACTACAAAAGATTTCGTTTTAGCGATGGCTTTAGGTATCATTATTGGTACTTATTCAAGTATCTTCTTTGCAAGTATGCTTATTGATTTCTGGAGAGATAAAAAGACTGCATAATTACAACTGGAGATTGGTATGAGAAAAGTTTTATTATTAGCAATATTTTTATTAATAGGAACTTCTTCTTATGCTCAAACTTGGGTAAATGACACAAAAACTTTATTTGATAAAAATCAAGCAGTAGTTCTCACAATCAATGTGAGAACTTTTGCTGCTGTAGATAATAATAGGAACGGAATTATTGAACCTAGTAAAGGTGAGGTTAAAGGTAATTTTGTAAATGCAATATCAAGATTAGATGAAATATCAAGCCTTGGTATTAATACCTTGCATTTGCTTCCCATAAATACTGTCGGGGTAAAACGTGCTTATGGTACGGCGGGGTCTTTGTTTGCGGTTAAAAATATTACTGAAATTGACCCTATGCTAAAAAGTTCAAATTCGATTTCGGGTACTAATTTTGAGGTTAAAAATTTTGTCGATGCTTGTCATAAACGAAATATTCGTGTAATCGTTGAAATGCCTGCTTATGGGGCTTATGATTTGTATTTGAAAAAATCAAGATGGTTCTTAAAGAATAATAACAGAACCGCTGTTTTACTTCCTAATCAAAAAGACATAAGAGTTTTTAACGCTGGAACGAATTCAAACTTAAATAAAGAAGTTTATGATATTTATGAAAAATATATTGATATGTTATTGTCGTTAAATATTGACGGTGTTGTAGTTCAAGATCCATTTTTGAAACCGACTAAGTTTTGGCAAAACTTAATTCGTCATGCAAATGAACGTAATCAGCAATTTGTTTTTATTGCAGAAATGAAACAAAGTACAAAAAGATTACCGGTTAAAGGTATACTATTTGTTAGTCTTAAGAAATTGTTGAGTGTTGGATTTGATGTGTACTTGGGCGATTTTAATAAGTTTCAATCTTTAAAAACAGGAAAAGACTTTAATAAAAATTTATCAAAGAGTTTGAAATATACAATAAAAAAAGAAAATGCAAAAGCGGTATTGGCTGATTTTGCTATGTATAATGATGTTGCACCAATTTTAGTTGAAGATATTTATTTGTCTAAAATGATAATCTGGTTGAGTTCGACTTTGCCTGTAAATTCAATTTATACAGATGGTTTTCAAACAGGCGACGATTATTCTTTTGATTTAGCTAACGTGAAGGCTCCAAAATCATATACTGATGATAAATTCTTTTTTGCAAATCGTGGAAAAATGGACTTATACAATTTTTCGCGTCGTCCAAAAGGTTCGTATCCGGAGTTGCAAAGTGAGTTAAAGGCTGGAAATAAATTCAAGGCTTATATAGCAAATTATATGCCTTATGCTGAGTTAGAAATTCTTAAAACTGTATATCCTGATGTCTTTGCATACGCATTGACTGATAGAATCAATAAAATGACAGTATTTGTTTTAGGTTCTTTTGATTTAGAAAATATTAAAAATGTAGAACTTGAAATTCCTAAAATGACTAAGAAAACAGTAATTGAAAATGTCCATTCTTACGCTATTCCACAAGCTTCAAGAGGCAAATTTAGCACGTTATTGGCACCGGCAGATATTCAAGTTTTCTTGGTTAAAGATTTTGCTTTGAAATAGAGTGTGAATAAATTTTAACAACTCTTGTAAAATAAATATCTTTGGTATATTATTAGTACATAATCATTAGAAAGAAGGAAAATATTATGGCAAAACATTGTGAAGTATGCGGTAAGAAAACACTTAAATCAGCTAAATTAACATTCTCTCATAAACAATTAGTTAACCGTCAAACTCCTAATTTACAAACAATTAGAGTTAATGATAATGGTGTAACTCGTAAAATGACAGTATGTGCTTCTTGTTTGAAAGCAAACAAAGTTCAAAAAGCTGTTTAATTGTTTATTTAACAATTTTAAAAAAGAGAAACTTTAGGGTTTCTCTTTTTTTTTTGTAACTTTTAAATAGTATTTTGGGAGAACAAAAAGACTTAGTTCATTTTGAACTAAGTCTTTTTGTTTCTATGAGTTGTTAATTAAATTAACCATTAATTTGGCTCATAACTTCATCAGCGAAGTTTTCGTTACGTTTTTCTAAACCTTCACCCAATGTGTATCTAACAAATTTAACGATGTTCAATTTGCCTTCGATTAATTGAGCAACTGTTTGGCTAGGATCTTTTACGAAACCTTGTTCTAATAAACATTTTTGAGCTAAGATTTTGTGTAAACGACCTTCAACAATTTTTTCTCTAATGTTTTCAGGTTTTTTAGCTAAATCTTCTTTACCCATTTCAATACGTTTTTCTTCTTCTCTTACTTCAGCAGGAATATCTTCTGGAGATAAGAATTCAGGTGCGCATGAAGCAATGTGTAAGCATAAATCTTTCATTAAATCTTCATCTTTCGCATCAGTTTGAAGTAAAACGCCGATTTTACCATTGTGGACATAAGATGCAACATTACCTTCAAATCTTACAAATCTTCTGAAAGTAATTTTTTCACCAATTGAAGCGATTTTTTCTTTAATAACATCTTCAATTTTTTTACCACATTTTTCGCAAGTAGATTTAAGTAGAGCATCAACGTCAGCTGGGTTTGATTCTGCAACGAAGTCTGCTAAACATTGGCAAAGTTGTTTGAATTCATCGTTTTTAGCAACGAAATCTGTTTCACAATTGACTTCAACCAAAGCTCCCACTTTATCATTTACAGATGATGCAACAAGACCTTCAGCAGCGATTCTGCCCATTTTCTTTTCTGCAGAAGCGATACCTTTTTGTCTTAATGCTTCAACTGCTTTTTCCATATCACCTTCGCATTCAGTCAAGGCTTTTTTGCAATCCATCATGCCTGCGCCTGTTTTGTCGCGAAGTTCTTTTACCATTTGTGCTGTTATTGCCATTTTTTATTTCTCCATTAATTAATTATGCGTTTGCAGTTTCTACGCCTGCATCTTCTGGTTTAATTTCTTCAATTTTTTTAGTTGTGTTAGCTTTAGCTGCTCTTAATTCTTTACCTTCAAGAACTGCATCTGCTAATTTTGATGCAACTAATTTAATAGAACGGATAGCATCGTCGTTACCAGGGATAACGTAATCAATGTTATCTGGGTTAGCATTTGTATCAGCTAAACAAATAACAGGAATACCTAATTTGTTAGCTTCAAGAATAGCGATATCTTCTTTAGCTTGGTCAACGATAAAGATTAATTCTGGTAATCCTCTCATTTCTTTAATACCACCTAATGTTTTGCTCAATTTAGCAAGTTGTCTGTTCATTTGAGCGATTTCTTTTTTAGGTAATTTTTCAGCATGACCGCTAGCGATAAAGCTTTCTAACTCTCTTAATTTGTTTACTCTGCCTCTGATTGTTTCAAAGTTAGTTAACATACCACCTAACCATCTTCTGTTAACGTAGTATGCACCAGCTCTTGTCGCTTCTTCTGCTACAACATCAGTTGCTTGTTTTTTTGTGCCTACGAATAAAACATTTTTACCTTTTGCAGAATATTCTCTTACTACGTCGTAAGCTGCATCTAGTAATTCTGATGTTTTACGTAAGTCAATTACATAAATACCATTTCTTGCACCATAAATATATGGTTTCATTTTTGGGTTCCATCTTTGTGTTTGGTGTCCGAAGTGTACACCTGCGTCTAAAAGTTCAGTCATTGATGCTACTGGCATCTTTCTTCTCCTTATATTATTGTGTATTGTACTACGGATTCTAAGACTTCATTCATTTCTGAACTAGGGCGAAGCCTATCAAGTCATTAGAACCATAATAATTATAATACAAATATATTTACAAGCAAACTGAACTTATAAAGTGTTAAGAGTTATGACGCAAGACTTTTACTCGTGGTCGTGATGTTCCATGTCTCTGTATTCAAGTCCCATTTGGTCGCTAACGTTTTGTAAAAATTCTTTTGTTGATTGAACTGCTAAGTTAAATTGTTGTTGCGTAATTTCGTCCCAATAAGGTTCATTTTTACGTGTTATTTTTCCTACATCTTTTGTTTCTTCAAAATTATTTTGGAACAATTGAGTGCAACTTCTTGGGTTTCTAATCTCTGTTACATAATTTTTAGCGCAATCATCAATAATATCTTCTGCAAATCTTTCGTAATCAGTGTGGATTTTTAAGTCAATTGCTTTGCCTACCGCAGAAGTCTCTTGAATATGTTGAGGTTGAGTTACATCTTGCAAAAAGTGGCATGCTCTTGCTGCATTTTCAATTGTTGCATCGTCGTCTTCGTCCTCAATTGCCATATCAATTTTGTCCAAATGGTCATAATATGCTGCTTTTGCATTGTTTTTACCATTGAAATCCATAAAGCTTAAAGCGTTATTGTTTGAGATTTTTTTAAAGACTGTTGCTGTGTTTAGCGCTCCTAAGCTAAATGTTCCGAAAGCTTTTAGTTTATCAGTAAAAGATACAGTCTTTTCGTCTTTTGGTTCTTCGTGTTTTAAGAAGATATCTTGTTCGGGTTGTTCTTTTTCTCCAAAGTAAAAATGTTTATTGGCTAAGAAACCAATATCATCATGGTCTGGTTGTTGAACAAAATGTTCAAGTGCACTTTTATATTTTGCAAATTGAGGCATGTCTTTAATTGCTGTCTCCATAATCACTCTATGGGTTTCACAGCTCCAGCCAAAATTTATGTTATTTCTGTTTGGATTTATATTCATGCACTACTCCACAGTTTTATAATGTTACTGAAGCTTTAAAATTGACTTTTCTTGATAAATTGTAAAAAAAATTTTACAAATTATATTTATGAAAAAATTTTATTTTATTATGTTTTAAGCAAAGGAGATTTTTGTGAAAAATTACATTGAAATGAGACCCCACCATTTATTATGTCTTCCAGGATATAAAGGCTATGGTTATGATAAAAAGCATTCTAACAGTTGGGATAGAGTGTCAAAATCTTTAAAAGAATATCCTGATATGAGAGTTAAAATCGTTTCTGGTAAAGATACACTTTGTACAACTTGTCCGAATGATGGCTCAAAAGGTTCTACTTGTAATGGAAAACGTTTGAAAATCCTTGACGACCAAGTTAAAAACTTAATCAATATAAAAGATAATGTAATTTACAGATTTAATGACCTTATGGCAAAGGTTAGAGAGGTTATGACTCCGGAAAAACACAAAGAACTTTGCGGTTCTTGTCAATGGAGAAGTAAAGGTTTATGTAACGATACATTCCAAAAACAATCAGGTGTTGAACCTTATGAACCTCAAGAAGTTGATCCAGAAGATATGTTTATGTATGCAGTTTAGTTTGCTTGAAAATGATATACCGAGTGGTATAATGTTGACGTTATGAGTGAAAAAATTGTTATTAAAGGCGCGAAAGAAAATAATTTAAAAGATATTTCTTTAGAACTGCCAAAAAATGAACTTATCGTATTTACAGGTGTTTCAGGGTCAGGTAAGAGCTCTCTGGCTTTTGATACAATTTTTGCAGAAGGTCAAAGAAGATATGTTGAAAGTCTTTCAACTTATGCCCGTCAATTTTTAGGACAAATGGATAAACCTAATGTTGAAAGTATAGATGGACTTTCACCTGCAATTTCTATTGACCAAAAATCGACTAGTAACAACCCTCGTTCTACTGTTGGGACAGTTACTGAAATTTATGATTATTTAAGACTTTTGTATGCTCGTATAGGTACTCCGTATTGTCCACATTGCGGTAGTGAGATTAAACCTCAATCAATAGATGAAATTGTAAATTCGGTGATGAAATTACCTGATGGAACTAAAATTCAGGTAATGGCACCAATTGCAAAAGGTAAAAAAGGTGAATTCCAAAATGTATTTTCCGAATTAATTCAAGAGGGTTTTATTAGGGTAAAAGTTGATGGCGAAATTTATAATTTAGATGAAGATGAAATTAAATTAGCTAAAACTCAAAAGCACGATATTGACGTTGTAATAGATAGATTGGTTATCAAAGATAATATTCAATCAAGACTTGCAGATAGTATTCAAATTGCCCTGCAAAAAGCTGACGGAATTTGTAAGATTGACAATGTTTCTGATAAATCTGAGAAAATTTACAGTGAAAAACTTGCATGTAGTAAGTGTAATGTGAGTTTTGACGAACTTGCACCTCGTATATTTAGTTTTAACAACCCTTATGGTGCTTGCGAAAAATGTGGTGGTATTGGTGTTGATTATAAACTTGACCCTGATTTAATTGTTCCAGATAAAGATAAATCTTTGGCTGAGGGTGCAATTTTCCCATGGACTAAAACTTCAAATTCATACTATGATGATTTATTAAAATCAGTATGTTTAGCGTTTAAAATTGATTATAATGCGCCATTTAAAGATTTAACAAAAGAAGAACAAGATATAATTTTGAACGGTAGTGATACCCCGATTATGATTACTGTTAAAGATTTTGGTACTAAACGTTATAGAACAAGATATAGCCATTATGAAGGTGTTATTCCGTTTTTAGAAAGAAGATACAATGAAACTTCTGGCGATTATTGGATAGAAGAAATTCAAAAATACATGATTATGAAACCTTGTCCAAAGTGTCATGGTGCAAGACTTAAACCTTTTCCATTGGCAGTAAAAATTAATGGAAAAAATATTTACGAATTCACAAAAATGTCTGTAAATGAAGAATTTGATTTTATTTCAAATCTTTATTTAGATTTGTCTGAATATCAAATGACAATTGCGAAACAAATTCTTGATGAAATTCGTGCGAGACTAAAATTCTTGATTGACGTTGGTTTAAATTACCTTGATTTAGCGAGAATGGCATCAACTTTATCAGGCGGAGAAGCTCAAAGAATTAGACTTGCAACGCAAATTGGTAGCGGACTTTCTGGAGTTTTGTATGTTCTTGATGAACCGTCAATTGGATTACATCAAAGAGATAATGACCAGTTGATTAAAACACTTGTAAAATTGCGCAATTTAGGAAACACTCTAATTGTAGTTGAACACGATGAGGATACTATCAAATCAGCAGATTATATCGTAGATATTGGTCCAAAAGCTGGTATTGATGGTGGTTATATTGTTGCTAAAGGTTCGCAGGAGGATATTATTGATGAAGAAAATTCAATTACTGGTAAATATTTGAGTGGCGAAAAATTTATACCAATTCCAGAAAAAATAAGAGATGGAAATGGCGAATTTTTAAAAGTTAGAAATGCTCATTTGAATAACTTGAAAAATCTAGATTTAGATATTCCATTAGGCAAAATTGTAGTTTTAACAGGAGTTTCAGGTTCTGGTAAATCAACTTTGATGCAAGATTTAATTTTTGAATACGCAAAACACAAGTTACGTAAAAATAAACCAAAACCTCAAGGCGTGGACAGTATTGAAGGTTTTGAAAATATTGATAAAATTATTGATATTGACCAATCTCCAATCGGAAGAACTCCACGTTCTAACCCTGCAACATATACAGATGTATTTACTCACATTAGAGACTTGTTTGCAAAAACAAATGAGGCAAAAATGCGAGGATACAAAGCTGGTAGATTTAGTTTTAACGTAAAAGGCGGACGTTGTGAGGCTTGTAAAGGTGATGGTGTTATAAAAATTGAAATGAACTTTCTATCTGATGTTTATGTAAAATGTGATGTCTGCAAAGGTAAACGGTATAATAGAGAGACTTTAGAGGTTAAATACAAAGGTAAAACAATTTCTGATGTTCTTGATATGTCAGTAAAGGAAGCTCTTGAATTCTTTGACAGTGTTCCAACTATTAAGAAGAAACTTCAAACCTTAAATGATGTAGGTCTTGATTATATTAAGTTGGGTCAAAGCGCTACAACACTTTCAGGGGGTGAAGCACAAAGAATTAAACTGGCAAGCGAATTAAACAAGCGTTCAACTGGCAAAACTCTTTATCTTTTGGACGAACCTTCTGTTGGTTTGCACTGGGCTGATTTAGATAAACTCATCAAAATTCTTCAACAACTTGCAGATAACGGTAATACTATTTTAATAATTGAGCATAATATGGACTTGATAAAGGTTGCAGATTACATAATTGACTTAGGTCCTGAAGGCGGGAATGAGGGCGGTTATATCGTTGCAACTGGAACTCCAAAAGAGGTTTCTAAAAACAAAAAATCATACACAGGTAAATATTTACGTAAATATTTTGAATAGTTTTGGGCAATATGATATAATCCCTCTATGAGAAGATTCTTAATTAAAGTTTTATTTTACTTGTTATTATTCAAAAAGGCTTTTTATCTTTTTGTATATCCGTTGTTTACGGGTTCAAGATTATTTAAGCCAATAAGACTTTCTATGGAAAATTATTTGATTTTTCAACCTGCAAAATTAAGAGCAGTAAAAGTTGATAAATCTTTGTTGAAGAAGTTTATACCTCAACGTTTTGTAACAAATGACGGCGCAAGACTTTACGCATGGTGGTTTCCTCCTAAAGAAGGTCGTCCAGTAGTCTTATTCTTTCATGGTCAAGCTGAATCAATTCTTTCTCATCAAGATGTTGCAAAATATTGTTTAAAGCACGATTTAGGATTGTTTATGCTTAGCTATCGTGGTCATTATAAGAGTTGGGGATTACCTTCAGAAAAAGGTGTTTACTTAGATGCTCAAACTGCTCTTGAACGTATTGAAGAACTTGGCACAAAAAGAGAAAACGTTATTGTTTGGGGACATTCATTAGGTACAACTGTTGCTGTGGAGACTGCAAAAAATAACAATGTTAAAGCATTAATTTTACAATCGCCTATTAAAGATATCAAATCTGCTGCGATTGATATTTCAAAATTCTATTTTAAAAGATTGCGCTTATATATGTTAAGGGCTATTTCTCAACATTTGATTAAGGCTTGTCCTTTTATTCAAAAATTTGATAATGTGTCAAAGATTGCAAAAGTTAAATGCCCAATCTTGATAATGCACTCAAAATCGGATAAAATTGCGCCATATTACAATTCTATGGCTTTGGCTAATGAAAATGACGATGCTGAACTATTCTTGTCTAGAAAAGGTAACCATTGGCTTACAGATTGGTGCTTAGATAGAGTATCCGAATTTGTTGACAAATTGATTGCTCAAGATAATGTTTTAACAAAATAAGTACGGAGTTTGTATGCAAAATAAAAAGAGAATTATGTCTGGTATGAGACCTAATGGCAGGTTGCACTTAGGTCATTATTTAGGTGTTTTGCAAAATTGGAAAGAACTTCAAAATGATTACGAATGTTATTTCTCTGTTGCAGATTGGCATGCTTTGACGACTGGTTCTAAAAACGAACAATTAAAAGAAAATGTTTTGAATATTGTTATTGATTGGTTAGCTTGTGGAATTAATCCAGAAAAAGCAATAATATATGTTCAATCTTCTGTTCCCGAAATTGCTGAATTAAATTTGTATTTAAGCATGTTGGCTCCGAAGAATTGGATTGAACGAGATGCTACTATAAAAAGTAAAATAAAATATTTTAACAGTACAAAACGACAAAATTCTCAAATAAGTTTTGGACTTATGGGCTATCCTGTACTAATGAGTGCCGATATTATGGCTGTAAATGCACATTATGTGCCGGTTGGTGCTTACCATGTTCCAGAAGTTGAACTAACTCGTGATATGGTTAGAAAATTTAATAAGGTTTATAACACTGATTATTTCGTAGAACCTCAACCAATGTTGAATAATTGTTCGCTACTTTGCGGTGTCGATGGAAAGAAAATGGGTAAATCTTATAACAATGCTATAAATATTTGTGATACAGAAGAAATTACTACTAAAAAGATTATGCAATGTATTACTGACCGTTCAAGAGTTAAAAAAGATGCTATTGGTCATACAAATAAATGTGAAGTAGCCTTCAGATATTGGGAAATCTTTGGTACAGATGAAGAAATCAAAAATATAAAATCTGAATGTGAAGCTGGTGAACGAGGTTGTGCTGATTGTAAAAGACAACTAGCTAAAAAGGTTAATGAAGTTCTGGCAGAAATTCGTGAAAAACGCAAATATTATGAATCTCATCTTGATGAAGTTCATGAGGTTTTACATTTTGGGGCTGAAAAATCGAGAGAGGTTACTAAAAAGATACTCGAAGATGTTAGAAATATTGTAGGTATATATTAAAAAAAGAGACTTTTAAAGTCTCTTTTTTTTAGTATGAGTTTGATCTTCTCATTAAATCTGATAATGTTACGTTTTTATTTCTAATAGAAATTTCTGGTCTTGTCATTGTTTCTTCGTTCTTGCCACCAAGATTGAAACTTGATAAACCAACTCGTAAATTACTTTCGCTTTTTATGCCTAATGCATCTTTGAATATTGCTAATAAACCCATTTGTTTTATCCTCCCTTTTGTTATTTCTAGTATAGAGATTGTCGTTAAATTTTTTATCCTACGTAAAGATTATTTTTCTCGAAAAAATTCTAATATGCTTCATGCTATAATTTTTTTATGGAAGATTTGAAAGAAAATTTGAATAAAATCGTTGAGTTGTGCGAAACAACTTATGATACAGATAAGATTATGCAAATGCTATCAAATGGTACGGTTATGGAAAGACAGGTTGCTGTACTTGATTTGACTGAACTTCGTTCAAAAGAAGATGCTAGAATTTTGATGAATAATCTTGTTGGTATCGACGGCAAAGTTCGACAAGCGGTTGCTTTTAAAATCCTTCAACTTATTCCTAAATATAAAGAATTTTTCTTAGATGAAGACTTTTATGAAATTTTTGCAAAATCAATTATCGATATTGATTCAAATGTTTGTAGATTGGATTTAGATGCAATTTTGTACTTAAAAGAGTATGATGATTTTTCTAAATATATTGCAAATAGAATGAAAGATATTGTTTTTGCTTCTCTTGATGAATTGAGTAAAATATCTTTTAGAGCAAAAAAATATACTTCTAATAAACAGTATTTTAAAATTTATTGGAGTATAGAAACTCTTTGTCATTTCTATTCTTATCTTGATTTTAATGATTTGAAAGAGATTTTGTTAAAGTGCTCAATTCTTCCTGAATACACAATTAGAGAAAAATGTGCAACAATTTTAAAAAACGATTTTGAAGATGAAGATTTGCAAAAACTTAAAAATGATTTATTATCAGATGAAAATTATTACGTAAGAAATGTTTAACAATTTTGTCTAAATTTTTCCTTTATGTTATAATTTTCTTAAATTGGAGATACATATTATGATTACAATTCAAGACGTAGAACACGTAGCAAAATTGGCTCGTTTAGAAATAACAGATGAAGAAAAAGTTAAATTTTCAAAACAACTAGGTGATGTTTTGAAATATGTTGAACAAATGAACGAAGTTGATACAACAAATGTTGAACCTCTTTCTCACGTTGTAGATTTTAATAACGTTATGAGAGATGATGAAATTCACTATGATTGTACAAAAGAACAGTTGATGATGAACGCACCAGAAGAAGAGAACGGCTTCTTTAAAGTGCCAAAAATCGGTTAAGTTTTTTAATGGTGAGAATAAAATTTGTTCTCACCATTTTTTGAATTTTTAGAAGAGATTGGGTAGGGATAGATGACAAAATATATTTTTATTACAGGTGGTGTTGTAAGCTCACTTGGTAAAGGGATTATTGGTGCCTCGTTAGGTAAATTATTGAGAGCAAGAGGTTTTTCTGTTGCAATTCAAAAGTTTGACCCTTATATAAATGTTGACCCTGGAACTATGAGTCCATTCCAACATGGCGAAGTTTTCGTTACTGATGACGGCGCTGAAACTGACTTGGATTTAGGTCATTACGAAAGATTTATTGATGCAGATTTTGCACAAATTAATAACGTTACTTCTGGTAGTATTTACCAAACTGTTATTAATAAAGAAAGAAAAGGTGAATATTTAGGCGCTACTGTTCAAGTCGTTCCTCATATTACAAACGAAATTAAGGCTAGAATTTATAAAGCTACTGAACAATTTAAACCAGATTTTATGATTATTGAAATTGGCGGTACAATTGGGGATATCGAGAGCTTGCCATTTATTGAAGCTATTAGACAGTTCAAGACTGAGATAGGTATTGGCAATGCTATTTCTGTACATTGTACATTGTTGCCTTATTTACCAACTTCTGGTGAACTTAAAACAAAACCTTCTCAACACAGCGTTAACGTTTTGAGAAGTTATGGTATTCAACCTGAAATTTTGGTTTGTAGAACTTCTCACCCTCTTCCTCAAGAAGAAAAAGATAAATTGGCTCTGTTCTGCTCTGTTCAAAAAGATGCAGTTATTGAGTGTCGTGATATGAAGAGTATTTATGAAGTTCCTCTTGCATTAGAAGAACAAAATATGGCAGCTGTCGTGTTGAATTTACTTCAAACTTGCTATAAGAGAGCTGATTTAAAATCTTGGGAAAAACTTGTTCAAAGAATTAATAATCCTAAGAAAACTATTGAAGTTGCAATTGCAGGTAAATATACAAAACTTTCAGATGCTTATATTTCTGTTGTTGAATCTTTGAAACACGCCGGTTATGCAAACGAGGCTAAAGTTAATATTCATTGGATAAATTCAGAAGATTGTGTTGATTATAATAACTGTAAAAATCTTATGAAGGGTATTCAAGCAGTTGTTGTACCTGGGGGCTTTGGTGTTAGAGGTATTGAAGGCAAATTGAATGTTATTAGATATGCAAGAGAAAATAATGTTCCATTCTTGGGCTTGTGCTTGGGTATGCAATGCGCAGTTATTGAATATGCAAGAAATGTTTTGGGATTGAAAGATGCAAATTCTCATGAGTTTTCTGAAGAATGCGAAAACCCTGTTATTGACTTGATGCTTGAACAAAAAGAGGTTACTGCTTATGGCGGTACAATGAGATTGGGTCAGTATGAATGTCATTTGAAGAAAAATTCTGTTGCGAGAAAAGCTTATGGCACAGATGTTATCTTTGAAAGACATAGACATAGATACGAGGTTAATAATGCTTATGTTGACCAATTGGAAAAAGCTGGACTTGTATTCTCTGGCAAATCGCCAAATGGCAAATTAATGGAAATTGTTGAATTGCCAAACTTGAATTGGTTTGTCGCTTCGCAATTCCACCCAGAATTCAAATCAAGACCAGAAAGACCACACCCATTGTTCAAAGGCTTGATTGATGCAGCAGTAAGAAAATAAAGTTGTGAATTGGTTTAAACAAAGGCGCCAACGAAAAATCTTTTCGTTGGCGCCTTTGTCATTGAGAGGAGTGAGATAGCACGACGAAGCAATCCTTTTTTTTATTTAGCCATGTTACAGGAATAACAGGACTTTTCAGATTTTGTTAACAAAAGTTAATAAAACTTGATTAGTTTAGCAATAATTAGAAGAAAAAATACTTTAATATATTACGGAAAGAAAAAATTAAATAGAAAAGTAGCAACATTTGTTAACGTACATGCGTAAAAGTACATGAATAAACGCATTGAGAGTCTTTGTTAAGAAATGTTAAGTTACATGCAACAAAAAAGGCAATTTTTTAAAAGAAATTTACTTTATATAAGAGTAAGAGAGATAAAGAAAAGAGAGATTAAAAAATG
>CAKUXM010000006.1 GCA_934700335.1 uncultured Candidatus Melainabacteria bacterium
AGAAAAACAGCAATCGGTGCTGCACAACAAAGAGTATCTTCAGCAATGGAAGTAGCAAATGTAATGTCAACAAACTTTACATCAGCAAATTCATTGATTAAAGATGCAGATATAGCAAAAGAAAGTTCAAATTACATCAAGAACCAAATTCTTCAACAAACAGCATCAAGCTTGTTAGCAACAGCAAACCAAAACCCACAAATTGCATTGCAACTTATTTAGTGAATAGGTATTCGTGAGTAGTGAATAGAAATATTCACTACTCACGATACCATAGTGAATAGATGTGAACCTTCATGTCATTACGTACTCGACAAAGCGAACAGTTGAGCTAGAGCGAAACTTGTGAGCCTGTCTCCGTAGTTGACTTTAAGCCGTTAGGCATATTATCTAATTTAATGCCTTACGGATAAAAGGAAACGGAGAGTGATACGGAATCTGAGGACGAAGAATATGAAAAATGTTCGTTGGTCAGATTCTGAATATACCCGCAGAATGAAGAAATTCACCAAGCACGCTTCAGAATGACAATAAAGGTACTACTCACTACTCACTAAAAACTATTATACTTTAGCGCTGTTACAATCAAAGAGAAAAATGGCAACAAAAAACGCAGAAAGTAAGAAAGAAGAATTGATTGTTGAAGTGAAAGAATACAGCAAAATGGCTAGTAAATAAACAAATGGATTGAAAAGTTTATTTACCAATCACTAGGAAAATCTCGACAAAGGTTGAAAGTGAAATTAAAAAATATGTCATGCTGAACTCGTTTGACTGCTTTTTCCGAAATCTTTGATTTCGTGAAAAATGTCTGGTTTCTCCACAGCATCTTACCAACAAGGAATAGATAAATTAAACTAAAAATCTAATTTACACATTTGACACTGGTCAGATTCTGAATATACCCGCAGAATGAAGAAATTCACCAAGCACGCTTCAGAATGACAATAAAAGAGAGTCTACTCACAATTCACTACTCACAATTATGTACGAGAGACAAACATAGCAAATGGATTAATTTAAAATTGAAAGGAGATCAATCTTATGGCTATTACAATTAACACAAACGTTGCTTCATTGATTGCACAAAAATCATTGAATAACGCAACGTCAAGAATGAACACAGCGATGGAAAGATTATCAACAGGTTTGAGAATCAATTCGTCAAAAGATGATGCAGCTGGTTCTGCCGTATCTACTAAGTTAGAATACAAAATCAGCTCATTAGATGTTGCACAAGACAACGCTCAAATGGGTTCTTCTTTATTAGATACAGAAGAAGGAACATTAGACGTAATCCAATCAAACATGACACGTATCAGAGACTTAACTGAACAAGCAGCCAATGGTACTTACGGTGAAGATGCGATGACAGCAATCAAATCAGAAATTGAAGGTCGTTTGAAAGAAGTAACTCGTATCGCAGGAACAACAGAGTTCAATGGTAAAAAATTACTAGATGGATCTATGGACGCTGGTGTAAACCTACAAGTTGGTATCACATCTGGTTCTGATTCAGTTATCAATCTTGAAGGTTCATTGTTCGCTGCAACTGATGCAGATTCATTATTAGGTGATTATGAATTTTCAGTTACAGGTACTGGCGATGGTAAAGCTGTAAAAGCTGGTGTAGCTCCAGAGTCAAATGTTAAAACATTTGAAGCAAATGTAAAACTTACAGGTGATAATGCCGCAAAAGCTCATAACATTGCTTACTTTGGTGGTACATTCTATGAAATGAGTGCTGCAGATGCAGATGATGCTCAAGATATTACATTGAAAGTTCTATCTTCAGAAGATGCTGCAATAGCTAGTGAAGCTTACAAAACTGCATTAAAAACAGATGATAAAGTAAGAGCTTCAAAATCTAACTTTACATTTGTAAATGCAGATGATTCTAAAAAAGCTGTTGATAACTTAGACAACATTTTTAGTAATGACCAAACAGCACAAGCATTCTTGAACAACATTGATAAAGCGTTAGCTAACGTAACTGACAGAAAAACAGCAATCGGTGCTGCACAACAAAGAGTTGCATCTGCAATGGAAGTAACTAATGTAATGTCAACAAACTTTACATCAGCAAATTCATTGATTAAAGATGCAGACATTGCTGAAGAATCTTCTAATTACATTAAGAACCAAATTCTTCAACAAACAGCATCAAGCTTGTTAGCAACAGCAAACCAAAACCCACAAATTGCATTGAGTTTAATATAGTGAATAGGTATTAGTGAGTAGTGAATAGAAATATTCACTGCTCACAGGATACCACAAGGTGAGCAAAAGTGAGCCTTCATGTCATTCCGAACGAAGTGAAGCAATCCAAAAAAAAGAAAATTCAACGAGATTGTTTCGTCATTACATTCCTCGCAATGACGGCAAAAGAGAGTCTACTCACAACTCACCAATTCACTCCAGTGCTGAACTCGTTTCAGTACCTGATAATAGAATAGATTCTGAAACGAGTTCAGACAATCTAAACTAATTAAATTCATAAACAATTTGTTGGTGTAGATTATTAAAGGATTAATAATAAACTTAATCTAATAGCCATAGTGATTGCCGTGTTGGTTGTTACTAGGCGGCCAACATGGCACACTAAGCAAATTTTATTTTGAGATTATTTATAATCGGAAACAAGCGACCTTGAAAAATTTTCAAGGTCGCTCTTCTATTCTTAATTTTTGTTTGTAAACATATTGCAAACTTGATTGGATTTTTTTAAAATATAAGTGATGAAAAGTGAATAGACGTTAGTGAGTAGTGAATAGAGTTTTTCTACTCACAACTCACAAAATCCTACTTACTGTGTCGGTTTAGTAAAGCCGACCTACAATTAAAGGTAAATTATGAATCAATCACAAAAGAAAATTTTAATAGTTGACGATGATGATGAAATCAGAGAACTTCTTGAATTCGACGTTGCTCAAAGTGGTTATTTTGTAGATACTGCTCATGACGGTCTTGAAGGTTTGAACAAGGCTCTTAACAACTCTTATGACCTTATCCTTTTAGATGTTATGATGCCTAAAATGAATGGGTTTGATGTTTGCAAAAATATCAGAAATGCAAAAATAAACATTCCAATCCTTCTTTTAACTGCAAAAGGTACAATCGAGGATAAGACAGAAGGTTTTGATTGCGGTGCAGACGACTACTTAGTAAAACCATTTGATATCCAAGAGGTTTTGTTAAGAATAAGAGTTCTTCTACGCAGAAACCAAGTTGTAGAAGATACAAACTCTTTATCGAACGAAATTCTTCAGGCTGGTGATATCACAATCTTGCCAGAAAGTCTTGAAGTAATTATAGTTAACAAAAAAGTTAAGCTTACTCCTACGGAATTTGAAATTCTATACTGTTTAATGCAACATTTCAACAACCCTGTTACGCTTGCAGTGCTTCTAGACGAGGTTTGGGGTTACGATTCAGATGAAGATGTTCGTATGCTTAGAGTTCACGTGGGTGGGCTTAGAAACAAAATCGAGCCTAATGTTAAATCGCCTCAATACTTGCACACAGTAACAAATGTAGGTTACAAGTTAACTCCATTTAAAGAAGATTAATCATGAAGAAATATTTTAAATTAAAAAGATTAAAAATCGCAGAACAAATCCTTATTGTATTGTTTTGCGCCGTTATGGTTCCAATGATTGTTAGTGGTCTTATCATTAACAACATCAACCAACACGCAATCCGTGCGCAATTGAGAAGTTCTGCAATGCTTGTATCAAGTATGGTTAGCGAAGAAATTGATATGTTCATCGCAACAACCTACAACGAACTTCAACAAATTGATGCTGTTTTAAAAACTATTCCGGCTAACTCTCGACAAGCTTATCTTACTGATTTAAAAAGAAATTTTCCTCAGTTTGAAGATTTAAAAATTGTCAATAACTTGAACGGTTTTGACAAATTATATGAACAAAATCTTAAAAAGGATATGATTACAATCAACATTAAAACCTTTGACGGTAAGTATTTGATTGCAACGTATAATCTTGAATTATTTAAAAAATTCTTATTTCGTTCTCTAAAAGATGATGTTAGACAAATTTATGTATTCTCATACAAAAATGAAGAGGTTCTTGCGGCGCACAACTTTACATCAGAATTATTTATTGAGTCGAAAAACCTTTTACCAAAACATTTAGAAGAAAACAAGCCAATTGTTTTTGGTAACGTTAAAAACCAACCTCTTTGTTATTACAAAAAAACAAATCCAGATTTAATAATTATCGTAAATACGACTGCGAAAGTTACGAATGACACAATTAATGAAAATCGTTCAAAACTTTTATTAGCAGTATTTATTTCGTCATTATCAATCTTTTTTGTTGTAGCATTATACATTTATTATATGTACATCAACATAAGACAGTTATTTAAAGGTATCATTGCTGTTTCGCAAGGTAATTATCAAAGACAAATTCGTTTATTGAAAAATATCTTTACTCCGTATGAAATCGTTTTCTTAGCATTTGAATTTAACAAAATGGCGAATGAAATTCACAAATCCTACAAAGAGCTTGAAAAGAAAAATGCTGAACTTGTTGAACTTAATGAATTCCGTTCAAACTTAATTGACACAGTTAGTCATGAACTCAGAACACCTTTGACAAGTATTCAAGGTTATACTTCAAGACTTCTTAGACAAGATATTCAAATTGACGAAGAAACTAAGCAAAAATCTCTTAAAATTATCAAACGTCAGTCAGAAAGACTAAAACGTATGATTGAAGACTTGCTTGTAATTCCTGATATTGAGCGTGAAAGAATTAAAATGAATATTGAGCCAGTTTGGATTATTGAAACAATAGAAAATTCAAAGGTTCTTATCAAAGATAAAAATAAAAAAGAAATTGAAAGTTCAATTCATGAAGATTTTCCGTTAGTTCTTGCGGATAAAGACAGGTTGGAACAAATTATATTGAACTTGCTTGATAATGCTGCAAAATATGCTTACGAAGATACGCTAATAAAAATTGACGGCGAAGTTACAGAAAATGAAGCTATTATCAAAATTTCTAACCAAGCAGATTATATCCCAGAAGACAAATTGTCAAAATTGTTTGAAAAATTTATCAGAATGGACGATTCTACAACAAGGACTTCTCGAGGAACAGGTTTGGGCTTGTTTATTGTAAAAGGGCTTGTAGACTGTATGAATGGCGAAATTTCTCTATCAAGTACGAAAGATAATGTTTTTACCGTAACATTGAAATTACCTTTGTTTAAAGAAGTTTAAGGTGTTTGCAATGTTTATGGAGAAGGCAATTGAGCTTGCAAAACAAGTAGAAAAAGATGTTCCTGTGTCTGCTGTTATAGTTAAAAATGGTGAAATTATAGCATTTGCACAAAATGAACGTGAGCTTGATAATGACGTAACGTCTCATGCTGAAATTCTTGCTATCCGTAAAGCTGAAAAAGTTTTGAATAATTGGAGGCTTGATGACTGCGAAATGTATGTTACCCTAGAACCTTGTCCAATGTGCGCTTGGGCAATTATTCAAGCAAGAATTAAATCTGTTTATTTCGGTTCTTTCGATAAAAACTATGGTGCTTTTGGCTCTGCCCTTGATTTGAGAGGTCATGCAAATTCAAAATTAAAAGTGTATGGTGGCATTATGGAAGAAGAATGTGATAAGATTTTAGAGGAGTTTTTTAAAAAGATAAGATGAGCTTAAAACAACAACTTGATGAACTCGTTCTAAAATACGAAACAAAAGATTTTATAAAAGATGATCCAATTCAATTTCCGCATCGTTTTAAAGAGATTAAAGATATTGAACTAGCCGGTTTTATTGCCTCAGTGTTTGCGTTTGGAAACAGAAAAGTTTTTATCAGAAAACTCAATGAACTTTTTGCTCTTTTTCAAAATGAACCTAAAAATTTTATAGAAAATTTTGAGAGAAAATCTTTGAAAGGTTTTAATTATCGTTTTGCAAAAGAAGAAGATGTTGAAGAAATTTTCTTAGTTTTGAAAAAGCTATATTCTTCAAATAGTTCATTGGAAGAGCTTTTTAGATATGGTTATGAAACTAAAGATTTTCATCAAATGTTAAAAGTGGTAACTGATTATTTCTATTCAAATATGGAGAATACTTTTGGTGCAAAATATTTAATCCCAGATGCGAACAAAAATGGCGCTATGAAACGTGTAAATATGCTTTTGCGTTGGCTTGTTCGTGATGGTGTTGTTGATTTGGGTGTTTGGAAATTTATTGATAAATCGGAACTTCTAATTCCTCTTGATACTCACGTTGCAAGGATTTCTCGTGAAATGAATTTGCTAAAAAGAAATTCTAATGATTTTAAAGCAGTAAAAGAATTAACAAATGAATTAAAAATCTTTGATAAAAATGACCCCGTAAAATATGATTTTGCCATGTTTGGCTATGGAATTGATAATCCAAAAAGTAAAGTAACAAATGTTAATAAAATAATCTAAAACATGCAATTATTTTAAAATTCAAACCTTTAATAAAACATAATGTAGTTTAGTAGGTTTTTCATGAATATTCAAAATATTTTTAATATAAATTTTGCTGGAAAAGTTGAAGATAAAAAGGCTTCAAACATAAGACCGTATCTTGTTCCACAAAAGCCTGATACTTTTGAACGTACAACCGTACCTGCACCTAAAAATGACACTGTTTTAGACAGAATTGCTAGCATGTACAATAAAATGGTGCCATTAAAGCTTGACACTGAAAGTACAGAAATCATGAAAAAAGATAAGCTTGATACAGGTAAAGTTTTATCTTTAGTAAAAGAAATGACTACTAGCAAAACTTGTGATATTACTCTTGAAAGAGCAGAATATGACGGTAAAAACAATTATCTTTTAAGAGCTGATAACAATGACGATACTGAAAATATCAAACTTTTAGACAAGAACTTGAATGTTTTAGAACAAGAAAACATTAAGTATGAATATGATAAAAACGATAATCCTGTTTCTAAAACTGTTATGACAAGCGATTTTAGAACAAATACTTTTTGTGAAACAAAATTCAAATTTGATAAAGAATACTATCAACCTATAATGACCGAAGCTACTAAAATTAGACGTGATAGCCAAAATAGATTAATCAGAAAAGAAATTTATGAAAAATCTGACATTGAAGGTATGTATAACGTTAAATACGAATTCCCAAATGGCAAAGTAAGACAAATTTCCAAAGTAACAAAAGACAAAAATACAGGAGCTGTTTTAATCGAAAAAGATATGCGCTCCTCTGATATGACTAGAACTCAATACAGATACGAAGATGACCCTAACGGTAACAGAATTATTGATTACAAAATTACTTCTCCAGACGGCAAAGTTTTGATGAATCAATCTCAAACTTTTGAAGTTTTAGGTAAAAATAAATTCCGTTCTACAAGAAATGATAAATCATACTTAATGGAATTGGATTATAAAACAAAAAATCTAACAATTACTGACGAAACAAAAGATGAGCGTCATGAAATTAGATTAAAAGAATTGATTTCTGGTAGAAGAACTCCACTTATCAAAATGTTAAAAACAATTTCAGGTGATGAACTTATCAACTTGAAGAATAATGTTTTAAACGTAACCGAAGCAAAAAATAAATTAGAATCTTATTGTGAAAATGTTGAGCTTGATGAGTCAGATTTTTATGCCGATGAAGATCAAACTTATATGTTTAATAACTTAAACATTGGTGCTGATCCATTTGTCTTCTTGCATGAATTAGGTCATGCAACTGATATTGGTGGCAAGCTTGTAACAGAAAAATTAAACAAAAAAACTAATAAATATGAAATGTACGTAAAAGATGCTTTCAGAAATGATAAAAAATTCCAAAAGGTTTATGAAGAAGAAAGACAAAATTTCTTAAAAGAATTCCCAACAAATGAAAGAAATCATATCAACTATTTTATCGCAGATGAAGCTATTAAAGGTAGACCAGATCAAGGTAAAAAAGAAACCATTGCAGAAACAAATGCTATTTTGAATACTTATCAAAGTACAGATTTGTTAGGCTCAAGAACTCAATACTTGCAACAACATTTTCCTAGAACAATTGCATATTTGAGTGAAAAATTAACTCCTACAAAATAGTTTTTTTATTATTTCACTCTTTTAATTCTTTCGCTATATTATTTTGTTTGAAGTAAAATTATTATATGAAACTGGAATTAGAAGAAATCATTAAGGCAACTTCTGCAAAAGTCCTTAAAAACGATATAAAAACTGGAAAATTAAATTTTTCTACAGACACAAGAACAATTCAAAAAGGCGATATTTTTGTACCAATCAAAGGTGAAACTTTTGACGGCGAAAATTTTATTGAAAACGCTTTAAATAATGGCGCAGAAGCATATTTTACACGTAATGAAAAAGTTTTTGATAATGCAAAAGTAGTTCTTCAAATTAAAGATACTCTTGTTGCGTATTTAGAATGTGCAAGATTATGCAGAAAAAATATTAATCCAAAAGTTATTGGTATTACTGGTAGTAGCGGTAAAACAACTTCTAAAGAAATGATGTATGCTATTGCATCAGAAAAATTTAGAACTCACAAAACTGATAAAAACCACAATAACGAAATCGGTTTTTGTCAAACAATGTTTAATATGAAAGAAGATACAGAGGTTTTAATTGTAGAAATGGGTATGCGTGGTTTTGGAGAGATAGAACTTCTTTCAAAATATTCAGAACCTGATATTACAATAATTACAAACGCAGGAACTGCGCACATTGGCAGACTTGGTTCAAAAGAAAATATTGCAAAAGCTAAATGCGAAATCGTTAAATACCAAAATCCAAACGGTACTTTTGTAACTGAAGAAAATCCTATGGTTAAGAATATTGTTGATTTTTCTGGTAAAAAAGTTTTCTGTACATTAGCTGACGTTGAATTTTTAGAAAAAACAACTGATTATACAAAATTTTTGTATAAAGGTAGTGAATTTGAGATTAACGTAAGTGGTGAATACAACGTTAAAGACGCAATTGAATGTATTGAATCCGGATTTGCATTAGGAATGAATGTTGAAGATATTCGAAATGGGTTAAAAAAATACAAAAACATTGAAAAAAGATTTGAAGAAGAAATAGTTAATGGTTTTAAAATTATAAATGATAGCTACAATGCAAACCCTGATAGCATGAAGGGTTTTGTAAAAAATGTAGTTGAACTTTATGAAAACCCTGTTCTTGTTTTGGGAAATATGGGAGAGCTTGGTGAAAATTCTGCAAAATATCATGCAGAAATTGGTGAATATATTAACACTTTAAACAAAACAAATATAACTGTTTTGACAGTTGGAGAGCTTGCAAAAGAAATTAATAACGCTATTTCCGTTAATATAAACAAAAAACATTTTGAAAATACAAAAGACGTAAGCCTTTACATTCTTGCTAATATTGATAGACGTTATACAATATTTTTAAAGGCATCACGCTCAGAAAAATTTGAAGATATAATCAGATATATAAAAGGAGATAATCTATGATTATGATAACAGTAGCAATGCTACTTGGTTTAATATTATGTTTGCTTTTCGGTGTTCCTTATGTGGATATCGTTAAGAAAAAAATGTTTAATCAACATGTGAAAGATGTTATTGCAGAACAACACAAAGACAAAGACGGTACTCCAACAACTGGTGGTATTTTTATCTTTTTAGCAATCGTAATTGCTTCTGTTACAACTCTTATGTTGGCTCAAAAACTTACTACAACAGCGTTATTAATTTTGATTACTTTATTTTTCTACGCTCTTGTTGGTTTTCAAGACGATTATATCAAGATTAAAAATAAAGAAAATGACGGTATTAGTGCAAGAGGTAAATTTTTAAGACAAGTTATGATTGCATTGTTACCTGCGATTTTCGTTATGTGTACAAAAGGTGATATGGCAACATATTTAAGCGTTGGTTATTGGCATTTTAACATTGGTTGGTTATATCCAATCTTTGTTGTGTTTGTTCTTACGGGTGCATCAAATGCTTACAACTTAACTGATGGCTTAGACGGTTTGGCTGCATCTTGCGGTGTGTTTTCATTCTTGGCTTGTACAATTATCGGATTTTTATTAGATGAACCAGAAGTTGCGATTATTTCTGCAACTGTTGTTGGCGCATTGATTGGTTTTCTTAAATACAATAAACCAAAAGCTCAAATATTTATGGGCGATACAGGTTCTTTAGCTTTAGGTGGTTTACTTGGTGCTCTTGCGGTTATTGGTAAATTCGAGTTATGGTTAATTCCAATTGGTATTATTTATATTATGGAAACTCTCTCTGTAATGCTTCAAGTTGCAAGCTACAAAACTACAGGTAAAAGAATTTTTAAAATGTCTCCTATTCATCATCACTTTGAAAAATGTGGTTGGAGTGAAAAAAGAATTGTAGTTACATTTGCAGTTATATCTGCAATTTTCTCTGCGGTTTCTATAGTTTTGTCTTACTTATTCTTTAGAGGGTTGATATAATGAAAACAAATTGGTTTGATAAAAAAGTTTTAATTTTAGGTTTGTCAAAAAGTGGTATTGCAGCTGCAAAATACTTAAATTATAAAGGCGCAGATGTTTATATCACTGAGATTAAAGAGGTTAATCTTGATAATTACAAGGAATTGTTAGACGAAGGTATTAAGATTGAATCAGGTCATCACAGTGATGAATTTATAAAAAATACTTATCTTGCAATCACAAGTCCTGGAATTCCTCCTCAAACAGAAATCTTTAATCGTTTGAAAGAAGAAAAAATACCTGTGATTTCAGAAATAGAACTTGCTTATAAAGAAACAGGCAAGCCATTTATTGCAATTACAGGTACAAATGGTAAAACAACAACAACTTCTTTGACAGCTCATATTCTTCAACAAGAATACAAAGCTGAAGCTTGCGGAAACATTGGTCTTCCACCTTGCGCATTGTTAACAAAAGATTTAGATTATTTTGTTTTAGAAGTAAGCTCATTCCAATTGCATTACAGCGATGCTTTTCAAGCTCAAATTGCTTGTTGGTTAAACTTTACACCTGACCATGTTAATTGGCATGGTAGTTTAGAAAATTACTTTAACGATAAAGCAAAAATTTTTAGAGGAGCGCAAGCACCAGCGTTTGCAGTATTCAATGCAAAAGATGAAAAGCTTGTAGAATTTAGTAAAGAATGTCCTTCTGAAAAATTCTTCTTTGCTGAAAAAATTGGCGAAAACGCTTGTTATATCGAAAATAACGAGCTTATGTTCATGAGAAATGGCAAAGTTGAAAAGATTATGGACGTTAAAGATATTCCGTTAATGGGTGAACACAATTACCAAAACGTTGAATGTTCAGTCATTTGTGCAAAAATCGTTGGTTTAACTAATGAACAAATTGCAGAAGGTGTTAAATCTTTCAAAGTTCCAGCTCATAGATTTGAATATGTAACTGAAAAAGAAGGTGTTAAGTTCTACAATGATTCAAAAGCAACTAATCCGGAATCTGCAATTGTTGCAATAAATTCTTTTCCAGAAAACGAAAATGTTGTTTTGATTGCTGGCGGAAGGGATAAAAATACAGATTTAACAGAGTTCTGTAACTCAATTAAAAAACACATTTCAACAGTTGTTTTAATTGGTGAAGCTACTCACAGATTTGAAGAAAACTTGAGAAATTCTGGTTTTGAAAACATTTTAAAAGAAGATACTTTTGAAAATGCTATTTCAAAAGCATATTCTCTAAGACCAAATGCCGTTTTATTATCACCGGCATGTGCAAGTTTCGATATGTTTAGTGGATATGAAGAAAGAGGAGATGTATTTAAGGACTATGTCTTATCCAAAGTATAGTAATAGAAAATCTTCATACGCACCAAAATATAGTGTTACTGTTTCACCACCAGATAGAACACTAATGATTGTTGTTGCATTTTTAGTAATTATTGGCTTGATGTCAATTTTTTCTGCAAGTGCACCAAAATGTATTGAGGCAGACATTACACCTTTAAAATTCGTAGCACAACAGTTTGTATTTATGATTTTAGGGGTTTTAGGGATTAAATTTTTCTCAAACTATGATTACAAAAATTTAGTTCCTTTGACAATGCTTGTCGCAATCTTTGTAATTATATTACTTGCGTTGGTAGGGTTAACACCATTAGGTTTGACCGTAAATAATTCTACCCGTTGGTTGAACTTAGGACCTTTGAGTTTCCAACCGTCTGAGTTTTCAAAATTGGCAGTAGTATTGCTACTTGCAAGTGCTTTTTATAAAAATCCGAAGATAACACAACAAAAAATGGTTTACTTTTTACCAATATTGATAATGGTTTTGTTCATTTTTAAACAACCGAACTTATCAATGGTAATTTTATTGGGATTAACCTCATTGATTATGTGGTTAAGTGCTGGTGGACCATTAAAACTTGCATTTACAACTATTTTTGGCGGTATTGGTTTTGTTGCATTGAATATCTTTACTGCGTTAAATGGTATGTGGTCATTGTTGAAACCATATCAGTTAACTCGTATAACAACATGGTTAAATCCGGAACTTGATTCACAAGGGGCAGGTTATCAAATCGTTCAATCACTTACAGCGTTTGCCTCTGGCGGATTTTTCGGAGTTGGTTTTGGTAATTCTAAACAAAAACTTTTCTGGCTTCCAGAATCTCACACGGACTTTATTTATTCTGTAATTGGTGAAGAATTAGGTTTCATAGGTTGTGTTTTAGTTATAGGCTTGTTCTGGACATTTATTCATAGAGGTCTAATTATTGCCTCTCGTTGTCCGGATATGTATGGTAAACTTTTGGCTGTAGGTATCACCTTCTCGATTGGTTTCCAAGCTTTTTTAAATATATCAGTAACATGCTCATTTTTACCAGCAACAGGTGTTCCGTTACCATTTATTAGTTATGGCGGTTCGTCATTGATGGTAACTCTTTGGATGATTGGTATTTTATTAAATATTTCTAAAAAACGTATAAGAAGAATAAGGGAAAGAAACAATGTCAGATACATCTAAAAAATATACTTATTTCATAACAGGCGGAGGTACAGGCGGACACATTTATCCGGCTATGGCGGTCTGTGAAGCATTAAAAAATGATTCTGAAACAAAAGATATTTTTTATATTGGTAATCCTAAAAATCTTGAATACGATATTGTTAAAAAAGCAGGCTTTAAATTCTTGCCGATAAAGGTTTCTGCAATGCCTAGAAATTTGAGCTTTGGGCTTATAAAATGGGCTTTTGAATTAGAATTAGCAAACTGGAAAGCTTTGTACTATTTACTAAAATACAAACCAGATTGTATTTTAGGTACAGGAGGTTACGTTAGCGCACCAACACTTTTTGCCGCAACAATAATCAAAAAACCGTTTATGATACACGATTGCGATGTCCACCCAGGAATTGTTTCAAAATCAGTTGCGCCTTTGGCAAAAGCTGTTTCTTTAGCTTTTGAAGAAAGCGAACAATTTATGAATGCTCATAGATTTTATGTTAACGGAAACCCTATTAGAAAGACTTTTAAAGAACTTTCTAAAGTTGATGCAAGACTTAACCTAGGACTTAAAAATAAATTGACTATTTGCATTATGGGTGGTTCTCAAGGTGCTAAATCAATTAATAATGCAACTGTTAAAATTTTAAGAGAATTGTCTGAAAAATACGACGTACAAGTTATTTTTCAAACTGGTAAAAGACATTATGACAATTGCATAAATAAATTAAAAGAAATTTATCCAGAATATGAAAATGATAAAAATTTAATGGTAAGACCTTATTTTGACGATATGGCAACAGTTTTGAAAGCAAGTGATATAGCAGTTTCAAGAGCGGGTTCTTTGAGTTTGTCAGAAATTTGTGCTTGCGGAATTGCTCCTGTTTTAATTCCGTATCCTTACGCTGCTGCTGATCATCAACGTAAAAACGCAAAGACTATGCTTAAAAATGAAGCTTGCATTTATTTAGAAGATTCTGATACAACTCCAGAAACTTTGATGAAATTTTTATCATTTTTAATTGAAAATCCAGATAAATTAGAACTTTTGCAAAATAATACAAGAAGTTTGGCAAAATATGATGCGACAGAAAAAATTGTAAAACAACTGAAAACTATAGCAAGATGGCAATTGAGAAAACGTATGAAGAAGCAATAGAGCTTTTAACTTCACAAGGAAAATTTTATATTAGTCTGGGATTGGATAGGATTGAAGCTATTTTAGAACTTCTTGGTAATCCTCAAAAACACATGAAATTTATTCATGTTGCTGGAACAAATGGAAAAGGTTCTGTTTGCGCTATTTTAAATTCTGTTTTTATCCATGCAGGCTATAAAACAGGGCTTTTTACAAGCCCACATATTTTTGATTATACAGAACGTATAAAAATTAATGATAAAGAAATTTCTAAACAGGAGTTTGCAGAAAAAATCTTTGAAATAGAGGACTTGGCAAAGAAAAACGGTATTCATTTAACTGAATTTGAAATCTTAACTGCTATCGCGTTTTTATATTTTAAAGAAAATAATTGTGATATTGTTATTCTTGAAACAGGCTTGGGCGGTAGATTTGATGCTACAAATGTTATTACAAATCCACTTTGTTCTGTAATTACTTCAATTAGTTTTGACCATATGGAAAGACTTGGAAATACGATAGAAGATATTGCCTTTGAAAAAGCTGGTATTATTAAGAATGCGCCTGTTGTTGTTCAAAAAAATAATAGAGGTTTTGAAACAATAAAAGAGGTTGCAGGTAAAAACCTTGTTATTGCGACAAATTATCAGTTTGACGATTTTAGCTTAAAAGGTATTCACCAACTAGAAAATCTAGGTCTAGCTTTGAGTGCTGTTAATTTAATTCTTCCAAATATTACTATTGCAGTTGTCAGGGAAGCGCTAAAAGAGGTTCATCATAGATGCAGATTTGAGGTTCATGCTGATAAAAGGTTGATTATTGATGCAGCTCATAATCCTGATGGTATAAGAGTTTTGAGAGAAAGCTTAGATGCGTATTTTCCAAACCAAAATTTTAGATTTGTTTATGGCTGTTTAAATAATAAAGATTACAAAAATATGGTTCCTGCACTTTTAAAAGAAGGTGATGAGGTTTATTTTTATCACTACAAACACCCAAATTCAGTTGAAGTAGAAGAATTGCAAAAATATTCACCAATTCAATCAAATGTGTTTGAAAATGGTAATGTTTTAAAACCAGATAAATGGAATATTATTTGTGGTTCAATTTATATGATAGCAGAGGTATTGGGAAAACTGTAGGTTTATGTTATAGTTGACAAAAAGGAGAAAATTATGGCAAAAGATTGTAGCTTTGACGTAGTGTCAGAATTTGATAAGCAAGAATTAGTAAACGCAGTTGACCAAGTTAAAAGAGATATTTCGTCAAGATTTGATTTAAAAGATTCAAACTCTGATGTTATTCTTGAAGGCGATAAAACAATTACAATCACAACATGTGATGATATGAAATTGAGAAATATTTATGATATTTTGCAATCAAAAATTGTTAAAAGAGGTTTGAGTATTAAAATTTTAGACCCTCAACCTGTAGAAAACGCTTTAGGTGGAAACGTAAGACAAGTTTATAAATTGAGAAAAGGTTTAACTCAAGAACTTGCTAAAAAAATTGTAGCAGATATTAAAGCTTCAAAATTAAAAGTTCAAGCATCTATACAAGGTGAACAAGTTCGTGTAAGCGGTAAAGATAAAGACGAATTACAGGAAGTAATCAAAATGTTACGTGGTAACGAAGATAAATACGATTACCCTCTACAATTCGGTAATTATAGATAATAAAATGTTTAAAACATTGTAGTTCGGCTATACTTAGCCGACAATGTAAAAAGAGAGGAGAAGCCGAAGGCTTCGCCACTCTTTTAAACTTTAAATAAAACTTAAACTAGTTTACAGGAATATCGATATCATTTGTTAAAACAACAGTTAAAACATCACCTTGATTGAATGTTACATCAGTACCTTTTTTGAATATATCTGCTATTGCTTCAAATAAGATGTAACCTGTACTACCAACAACACCGCCGATTGCACAAACAGGAACTGTGATAACTTTTACGATTCCGTGAACATCAGCATCAGCAGCAAAGTTTACAGAATTAACTGTAATGTCTTTAGTTGTTTCCCAGTCGTTTTGCATAGCTTCGCCATAGTTTAGAGTGTCATAAAGACCGCCGTCGAAGGTTGTTTTCATTGTTGCATAAACAGACATTTCTAATGGCATTTGACGACCTCTAGGAGTTACTACATGGTCGAAATCTAAGTAAAGAACTGCACCTTTAGAAACTCTTTTTGCAGGTTTAATGTTAGAAATTGTGCCTCTAATTAGTGAACCAGCAGGAAGAACGATACTAGTATTTGTTTTTTCGTCCTTTAAAAGAATAGCTGAAAAGTAGTCTTCGACTTGACTATCTTTAGTTCCGATTGGTTCTTGTAGTTGTATTTGAAATTTAGTTCCTTTAGGAATTCTTTTTGTTTCTGCTTTTGATTGATATACGTTAGCTGCGTTAACAGATGTTGCTAAAAAAACGAAAGCAGCTAAAAGAGTTAATAACTTTGTTTTCATTGACTTTCCTCCGTACTTAATTTTAAAGCGAAAATGCCAAAAATCAAAATTGTAAACAAATGTTAAGTTGCACACAATAAAAAAGGCAATTTCTTAAAAGAAATTTACTTTATATAAGAGTAAGAGATAAGAGAGGATTTCAAGATGAAAGAACAAGAATTAAACACAATTATGGCAGTAGTTACAGACCCAATTAACAATGTTTACAGAGTTGATTCTTTCGCAAAACAAGAAGAAATCCGTAGAATGTGCAGAATTTTCGAAATCTCTAATTCTCAACAAAACAAACACAAAATGTTAGCTATCAAAAATATGGCAACTTTAAAATTAGTTTTAAGCAATAACTAAGCAAAAGCTAATTTAAACAAGATGTAAATTTTATACTCTCTCTCTCTATTTTAAAATTTTTGGTCAAACTACTCAGTTTGACCCTTTTTTTTGACAAAGCGAACAGCTGAGCTAGAGTGAAGCTTGTGAGCCTGTCTCCGAGTTGACTTTGAGCCGTTAGGCATGTTAATCAATTTAATGCCTTACGGATAAAAGGAAACGTAGGTAAAAGCGAGCAGAGATATTAGCATTGCAAGTCGGGAAGTGCATAAATCTTTTGCAATAGAGATTGCTTTAATTTCATTATCTTTTCATAAGAATATTCGATTTGGTTTTGTAAAAGTTTGTCTTGTAAAGCTTTTTTATAAATATTTTCAATCATATTTATAACTTCATCTGAGGCATCACGATAGATAAACATATTTAATCCTGCACGGATACCGAGTTCACAAGCGTTTTCAAAACCGTAATTATCGGCAATTGCTTTCATGTACATATCATCAGAAATTATTACACCGTTAAAATTAAGATTATTTTTTAGATAATCTATGCAGTTTTTGTTCAAGCTTGTTGGATAATCTTCTCCAAAGGCTTTTGACTGAATATGTGCAACCATAACCATTTCTATGCCTTCTGAAATTAGTGTTTTAAAAGGTTTTATATGAATTTTTTCTAACTCTTCCAAAGACTGATTTAGAGTTGGAAGTTCTAAGTGGCTGTCTTTAGAAGTGTCGCCATGCCCTGGAAAATGTTTAATGCACGGAATAATGCCATTTTTTCTGTAAGTTTTGATTACAACACTAGCGCCTTTTATGACATCATCTGGATTGTCTGCAAAGGCACGCTCGTTGATGATTGGATTGTTTGGATTAGAGTTAACATCTGTGCATGGTGCAAAGTTTAGGTTTATGCCATAGGATTTTAATTCTTTAGAAATTTCTTCTGTTTGATTTTCTAAAAAGTTTAAACCTTTTTCATAAGCGTATTTTGCGCTTAGGTATTTTTTACCGTTATGAATGTTTTCTGTTCGTTCTACACGTCCGCCTTCTTGGTCAATAGAGAAAAAGGGTTTTATCTTAGCCTTTTTATCTAAATCTTGTATCAGTAGTTTAAATCCTTTGGTTGATTTTATATCACGAGTAAAAAATATTACACCGCCCAAACCTTCTGAAAGCGCTTGAGGTGTGTTTTTGGGGTCAACCCCTAAGATAAACATTTGGTATAGTTTACTTTTTAGTTCCATGATAATATCATACATTTGTATGAGACCTTATTGCAAGTTTTTATTGTAATATGTAAATACTAAATAGGGAGTAGGTAGATAATGAAAAAAGCATTATTGATTATAATACTAGGTGTTTTTACGCTTATGGCATTCGGTATTGATGCGTATGCTGCGAAAAAAGCTTCTAAAAGTAAAGTTCCGCAAGAAGAAATTCAAGCAATGTCAGATACAATTGATAATTTAACAAGAAAAGTATATGGTAACACTTTACTTTCACCAGAAGATAACAGAAATTTAATTAATGTAAAAATTAAATTAGATAATCAAATGTTGATTTCTCCAGACGTAATACTTGCACCTTTGTATTACAAATTAGGTTGTTTATTAAAATTAAGAGATATGCAAGCTGAATCAATTGAATGTTTCCAAACAATTTTGGAAAACTTCTCAGATACAGCACTTGCGCCAAAAGCTAGAGCAAACTTGAAGGCTATGGGTGTAGAAGTTGCAGAAGTTGAAGATACAACAAGTGATGATGAGGAAGAAGATTTCTAGCGCGAGTGAGCAGAGGGCGAAGACTTGAAGATTTTGAAAAATGAAATTTTGAAAAATCTTCAATTGTAGACCCGTTTAATGCGAGCGAGCAAGACAGCGCAAGCGAGCAGAGCAATAAGTGAAGTGAAAGAATAAATTTTAACAAAAACGGAGTAGATTTATCTACTCCGTTTTTGTTTTATATTAACTATGTCGGGTTTCTCCACAGCATCTGACTAATGAGTGTATTATTCATTCACCAACCTCAGATTCCGGAGCGGAGTCTGGAATGACAGAAGAGAAAATATACTCACTAATTTACCAATTTTATATTTCCAAACAAATATGATATAATTTACCTTGTAATGTCAGTAATGTATGTTGGGGTTTCTATCCCAACAATATAAATGCAGGAGATTGCTTCGTTGTAAACTTTTTGTGTAACTGTCAAAGAATAACACCAAAATGTCATTGCGAACGAAGTGAAGCAATCCAAAAGAGTTTGTTTTGTCGATACTCCTCGCAATGACAATATAAGCTAGATTTGGGATTTTATCCCAAAAATATCGGGGATTATTATGAAGAAAATACTTATATTTTGCGTATTATTTTTTATGCCATTAATGGTTTTTGCGGGTGAAGCAAAAATTTATAAATTAAAGAGTGGTCAAACTGTTGTTATTCAACAAGTTAAGAGTAATCCAATTGTTACAATTGATACTTGGATAAAAACAGGTTCAATTGATGAAACTGATAAAAACAATGGCGTTGCTCACTTTTTGGAACATTTATTTTTCAAAGGGTCTAGTAAATATCCAGTAGGTGAGTTTGATAGACTTGTTGAATCACAAGGTGGCGAAACAAATGCTGCAACTAGCAAAGATTTTACGCATTACTATATAACAATTCCTTCTGATAAATTTGATATGGCGTTGGATTTGCATTCCGATATGCTTTTAACACCACAAATTCCGCAAGACGAATTGACTAGTGAAAGAAAAGTTGTAATTGAAGAGATTTCAAAAGATTTAAACTCTCCCCGCAAAAAATTATCTAAAAATCTTACTGCGTTAATATACAAAACTCACCCGTACAAAAGAGAAGTTATCGGGAAAAAAGAAGTTATTGCAAACATAACCCGTGAAGAAATTTTTGATTTTTATAATAAAAATTATGGTCCTCAAAATATGATAACTCTTGTTGTTGGAGATGTTGAGCCAGAGACAACTTTGAAGAAGGTTGAAAAAGCTTTCGCAAATAACAACAAAGTTTCTAAACAAAAACATTATAAACAAGAAAAACGTTTAACAAAAAATGTAGAAAAAATAGATTATGACGACATTTCTACAGGATATTTGGGAATGGGTTATAATACTGTTTCTATGAAAAATAAAGACACTTATGCACTAGATGTTTTGGCAGTTATTTTAGGACAAGGTAGAAGTTCAAGATTTTATCAAGATATAAAAGAAAATAAACAGTTAGCATATTCAATTACTTGCGGAAATTCTTCTAGCAAAGATGACGGCTTGTTTATTATCAGTGCAAATTTTCAGCCAGAAAATGTTGAAAAGTTGAGAAAAGAAATTGATAGAGAAGTTCAAAAGATAAAAAAATACGGCATTGATGATGAAGATTTGAATTTTGCAAAAAGTGTAATCGAAAAAGATACAGCATTTGCGAGAGAATCTATCACAGATATTGCGACAGAACTTGGTTATACATTAGTCGTTACTGGTCAAAATGATTATTATGATAATTACGTAGCCAATATCAAAAAAGTTACAACAGAAGATGTAAGAAGAGTTGCAAATAAGTATTTGAATTACAGTGCAACATCAATTTTGCTTCCTAAAAAATATGAAAAAGAAATTAAGGATATGAAAATTATCAAAAATACAGAGGCAAAATTTGTAAAAGAAGCTTTTGGCATAAAGAAATATACGCTTGAAAACAAGGCGACATTGCTTGTAAATCAAAATGATGCAAACGAAATTGTTGCGATTAGCATAAATGCAAGAGGTGGCGAATTTTTAGAAAAAATCGCTGGTACTGGATTTTTGACTTCTCAACTTATGACAAAAGGTACTAAAAAATATTCTTTTGAAGAATTGAGCAGAATTCTAGAAGAAAACGGTATCAATATTGTTGCAAGTACTGGTGGAGATAACTTTGCAATAACTGTTTTGACAACAAGAACACAATTGAATAAAGCTTTAGAAATTCTTGACGAAATTGTGAATAATGCTAATTTTAAAGAAGAACAATTGACTAAAGATAAGGCATCTTTGATTAATAATATTAAAAAATCAAGAGATATTCCTTTAAAGGTTGCTTTAGAAAACTATAAAACAATGATTTTTAAGGGTTCACCTTATTCAAATACAAACAAAATTCTTGAAAAAACTGTTCCTACAATAAAACTTTCAGACATTCAAGAATATTACGACAAGATTTTTTATCCTGAAAATATCGTGATTGGTGTTACTGGTAATGTTAATGAAAAAGAACTTGTTGGACATTTTACAAACATGTTTAATGGTAAAAAAGGTTCAAAGTTTGATTTTGCAAAATATTCAAACGCTGTTAAACCAATCACTAAGGCAGAAACCGTAGAAAAGAAGATTGATAAACTTCAAACTTCTTGGTATTTTACAGGTTGGCAAACTTCTGGCGTTACAAACAAAAAAGAGTATGCAACTTTGCAGGTTATAAATTCAATTCTTGGTGGTGGAATGAGTTCAAGATTGTTTAGAAACGTTAGAGATAAGGAAGGTTTGGCTTATCAAATTGGTTCTAGCTATGCACCACAAAGATTGAAGGGTCAATTTATGGTTTATATTGGAACAAACCCTAAGACTTTAAAATATTCTGAAAAGAGATTATTAGAAGAAGTTTATAAATTGAAGACAGAACCTGTTTCTGCAGAGGAATTAAAGTCTGCAAAAGAAAAATTAATCGGAGGTTATTATATTGCGTTAGAAACTAATCTTGATAAGGCATCTACAATTTCAAATTTTGAAGCTTCATCAAGAGGCTTTGAATTTATTGATGAATACAAAACTCTTGTAAATGCTGTAACTGCGCAAGATGTTATGAACGTTGCGAAGAAATATTTTAACGACAAAAGAGTAACTTCAATAGTTAATGAGAAATAATAAATGAACAATAGATTTGAACAAATAAAACAAGCTATAGAGGTTGAAGTTAAACACTGTTATATAAATATTCAGGGCAAAACTCAATCTTTTTCAAAGTTTATTTATTCAAAGATGAAAGAGGAATATAAAAACTCTAAAAATCCAAAATGGCAAATTTTAATGGAATATTTTGACCATTATTCGACAGAATCTCTTGTTGCAAGAAAAAGAGCTATTTCACGATTGGTGAGGGTTATAAAAGATGAACTTAAACCTAAAAAAGAAGTCTCGGTTGAAAAAGATATTCCAAAAGACCCAGCAGTTACTGATATTTGTGATATAAGAGGTATTGGTTCTAAAACTGCTTATCAGTTGAATAAATTGGGGATTTTTACTGCTAACGATTTGATGTATTATTTCCCGAGAAAACATATTGATTACTCAAATATAGATAAGATTTCAAATTTGAAGGCGGGCATGACAACTACTATTTTTGGGTATATAAAAACGACTCAGGCTTTTACTTCAAAAAGTGGTTTAGGAATTTGTAAAGTTCAGATAAAAGACGAAACAGGAAGTATTACTTTAAACTTTTTTATGGCAAAGGCTGGAAGATATTTGTTAGAAAGAGTTAAATCTCAATTTCCTAAGAATAGTGCAATAATGGTTTCTGGCATTGTTAAGGTTAATTCTTATGACGGCAAACTTACAATTGATAAACCGACTTATAATTTGATTGAAACGATTGATGGTGAACATTCTTCATTGAATGCGGGTAGAATTGTTCCGATTTACGCTGTGAGTGAAAATTTTAGTATTAAAACTATGAGAAAGGCTATTCATACATGTTTAGAAATGTTTAAGGATACTATTACAACGGTTTTACCAGATTATTTGATTGAAAAACATAAACTTTTGAGTAAAAAAGATGCTATTTGCGAAATACATTTTCCAAGTAGCATGGAAATGCTTGAAAGAGCGAGATTTACGCTTGTTTTTGAAGAGTTGTTTATTATTCAGATAAAAATGCTTGAACATAGAGAACAGGTTAAAAAAGAACTTGCAACAGTGCCTTTAAAAATTAAAGATGACGGTTTGGTTATGAATTTTATCAAGAATTTACCGTTTGAATTGACTTCTGCACAAAAAAATGCAGTGAATGAAATTTTGAATGATTTAACAAAAGAAGAACCTATGCAAAGACTTTTACAAGGTGATGTAGGTAGCGGAAAAACGGTTGTTGCGACAATATTTTTACTTGCTGCGGTGGAAAGTGGTTATCAAGGTGCAATTATGGCACCTACAGAAATCCTTGCAAAACAACATTACAATAATCTTGTTGAGTGGTTAACTCCGATGAATTTGAAAATAGGCTTGTTCTTGGGTTCTAGTAAGAAAAAAATGCGTACAAAAATGGAACAAGATTTGATTAATGGTCAAATTGATATTGCAGTGGGAACACATGCTCTTATTCAAGATAATGTTGAGTTTAATAACTTAGGTGCAATTGTAATTGATGAGCAACATCGATTTGGAGTTAAACAAAGAAGTAAATTGACGAAAAAATCTCTTGCTCCTCAAACTCTTACTATGACTGCAACTCCAATTCCTAGAACTTTGGCATTTACTTTGCATGGCGATTTAGATTTGACGATTATTGATGAAATGCCAATGGGTAGAAAACCTGTTAAAACTTATGTTATGACAAATCATAGAGAGATTTATAAGCTCATTAGAAGTGAGGTTGAAGTCGGTCATCAAGCGTATATTGTTTATCCACTGATTGATGAAAGTGAAACTTTGAGTGCAAAAGCTGCAACTAAAGAAGCTGAAAGACTTCAAGAAACTGTCTTTTCTGATTTAAAAATTGGACTTCTTCATGGAAAATTGAAAAATGAAGAAAAAGAAGAAGTTATGCAAAAATTTAAAAATAAAGAATATGATATTTTGGTTTCTACAACCGTTGTGGAAGTCGGCGTTGATGTTAAAAACGCAACTGTCATGGTAATTGAAAATGCAGAAAGATTTGGTTTATCACAACTTCACCAATTGAGAGGTCGAGTTGGTCGTTCTGATTTGCAATCATATTGTATTTTATCAAGCTCTTCTAAGCAACCTGAAACGCTTGAAAGATTGCATGTCATGGAAGAAACAAATAACGGTTTTGTTATTTCAGAAAAAGACTTAGAACTTAGAGGTCCAGGGGATTTCTTAGGTGTAAGACAAAGTGGTTTACCTGAATTTTTAATTGCAGATATTATAAAAGATACTAAAACCCTTGAATTAGCTCGATATGAAGCTCAACAATTTATGGCAGAAAAGGATATAGACGATTATCCAAGTTTAAAAATGGCTGAAAGTCTTAATTCGTCTGACAAAGACCTGCTTTCTGCATAGTTCATAATTCTTAACAATAAAGCAATTTTTTTTAGGGCATGGAGTTTAAATAATAGTGTAGATGTATTGCAATTTACAAAATTTTTATATAGAAAGTGTGTTATTTTGAACATTAATGAATTGAGAGCAACTGTTTTAACAAACAAAGTAGAAACAAAGGCTAAAGATAATAAGGAAGAAAAAACACAATTACCTCTAGCAAACAACAAAGAAGTCATAAATGACAAGGGTGCTGCCGCATTAAAGAGCTATTTTATAGGAGCTCAACAAGTCGCATTTAAAGGTTTTCCGTGTGATACTGGTGAATTTAACCATAATATGGCAATGGTTCCATGCGCATGTTGCGGTAAGAAAATGCTTGCAGGCAACGAAAATGTAGATAAATTTGCACAAAAATTAACTCAAATTAAAGGAGAAGAAAGAAATAATTTTATAGATGATACAATGGATATTTACCGTCCGGTTGAAAAAACAATTATCAGAGGTATGAAAGCTTTAGGTGAAAAATATCCAGATAAAACAACATTTGAATTATGTGCTGAAATGGCTAAGGATCCAGAAGGTATTTTGAAAAATGGTCAATTAGCTGTTTTAGATGATGTTGATGCAAAAGCTAAAGAAATTTATGGTGAAGATAACAAGATTTCAAAATTTGTTAAATCGCAAAAACCACTTATAAACGGTCAAGAAAATAATCCAAAATTTAACAGAGCTAATTTCGTTGCTGAAATGGACAATTTAACAACAGAAATGGGCGATGCTAAAGCAAAAGGTAAAGTCTTAAATGTCGCAATTGACATGCCATTTGAAGATGATTATTTCCAAAAAATGACAAAGAAAATTACACAACCAAGAAAATTTATTAGAACATTATATTGCAATGCTGTAAAAACAGCTGAACACATTCACCCAAAATCTTTAGGTGGTCCAAACAACACTGAAAACTACATGAGTGAATGTAATGAATGTAATGAAAACAGACAAAATTATGATTTGAATTCATATTGGATGAGCAGATATCCATCAATGCCATACAACGTTCAACAATTCTGTGATGATGTAACAGAAAAAGTTGTATCAGGCAAAATTGGTCCTCACTTCGTTGATTATCCAAAAGACTTAAAAGTTGCAGTTGAATCAGAAACAAAAGGTGCAATTACATTAAAAGTCTTAAATCCAGAAGAAATCAATAAGAAAAGAGCAGAAAAGGGCTTAGAACCTCTTCCTCAGCCAACAGCAGAAAACGTTGAAAAAGCAAGAAGAGAACAAAGAAAACAACCTCACGAACAAAACCCTCTTCCGGCTCCAAGACCAGCAAAAGCCCCAACAACTAAAAAAGCAGCGTAGGTTAAAATTAAAATTATAAGTTTAAAAAAGATGAGTTAACATAGTTTAACTCATCTTTTTATACGATTTTGTAAATAAATTGTAAATATTTGTTAAAATAGGTAGCAAAAATATATTTTAGAGTCATTATAGATATATCCACAGAATATATGTCCACACAATAGAACAATTTTCTGCAATTTACGAAGATATTTAAGAAGGGTAGAGTAGGTAAATGAAGATTAATGCTATTTCAATGGCAGCACCTGCAACATTTAGTGTTCAAAACAAAGCTGCTGAAAAAAATCCACAACTAGTAACAAATCCAATCGAAAACAGATTTCCACAACAAACAAACAATGGCGCAAAAGCTATTATGAACTATTTCTTGGGTATGCAAAACGTACCATCATTCAAAGGCTATCCTTGTTCAACAGGTGAGTTTGTTGTTAAACAAATAAACAACGTACCATGCGCATGCTGTGGCGCTGAAATGATGAACTCTAAAGAACAAAATGAGTTTGTTGCAATCGCTTCAAAAGCTAAAGGTGAAGAATTAGCAAACGTATTTGCATCAAATTTACACAAAATCAGACGTAATGAAAGACCTGTAGCTCGTGAATTAATGGAAAGAGCTATCAAATATCCAAATCAAAAACTTTCTGAATTGGCTGATAAAGATATGAATTCTACAAAACTTTTCAACAGAGAAAACTTAATCGTTTTAGATAACGTTGATAAAAAAGCTCAAGAACTTTACGGTGAAAAAAATAAAGTTTCTAAATACGCTCAAAGCCAAAAATCTATGATTGAAAGAAATGTTAGAAACGGTTTTGGCAGAGGTACATTCTTAGCTAACCTTAAAAAATTAACAGAAGATGATCAAGAAAAATCTCAAAAATTATTAACAGAAGCTATTGAATTACCACTAGACGAAAAAGGCGTTGCTAAAGTTATTCAAAAAGTTCAAGCTTCAGATTCAGTTGGTATCGCAAGAAGACTAATCGCAACAGCAGTTATGACAACTGAACATATTCACCCAAAATCTAAAGGTGGTCCAAACAACACTGAAAACTATATGGGCGAATGTGCTGAATGTAACAACAACAGAGGTAGCCAAAACTTAAATCAATACTGGCAATCAACTTATCCAAATATGCCATCAGCTACTCAAAAATATGCTGATTACATTTCTGAACAAATCATTAATGGTAAAATGGGTACAAAATACGAAGACCACATGGTTGATTTAGAAAAAGCAGTTGAAGGCGAAACTCAAGGTGCTATCGATTTAAAAGTTTTAAATCCAGAAGAAATCGATAAAGTTAGAAAAGAACGTGGTTTACCAGCTCCAACTCCATTACCACAAAAACCAAAACCAGAAAAAACTGAAGATAAAAAAGACGAAACAAAAATTTCTGGTTCTAAAAAACCAAATGGAACTAAAAAACCACACGGTGGTAAAAAACCTACTAGAAGACCAACTAGAAAATAATTAAAATAAATAAAAAGAGTGGCGAAGCCTTCGGCTTCGCCACTCTTTTTATTGTAAAAAATTTTTTAAACTTAAACTAAATCAAGAAGCTCATTATAGATATCAATTGTAAGCTTACAGATTTTTAAATTTCTGTCGCAAAGACTTTTAATTGTGGCATTGTAACAATTAAAAAGTGCTTTGTCTAAACCATGTTCTTCTTTTAAAAGTTTTCGGTTAAGTTTGCACCAATCTTTGTCTCTTGTTTCTGTTTCGATTTTGTCTGCAAGAAAAATAATTTTTTCAAAAAGGCTCATGTTGATTTTGCCTAATGTATGCCAACGGATTGCAGATAGAATTTCTTCATCTTGTACCCCAAAGACTGTTTTTGCTATGTAGGCACCAATTGGTGCATGCCAAGTTTTGTAATTAATTTTTTCTTCTTCTGTTATATTAACTTTGTCGAAGTATGATTTAGAAGTTTCTTTGTCAAAACACTTTGCGCAGTCGTGTAGAAGTCCTGCTAAATATGCTTTTTCTGGGTCTATTCCATATTTTAAAGCTAATTCTTTAGCGCAATCAGCTACACCAAGTGTGTGTCTGTAACGTTCATCATTTAGATTGTTTTTTAACCAATCTTTTATTTCTTCTAAATTTTTAGTTATTGTTGTCGTCATTTTTTTCTTCGGTGTCAATTTTAACTGTGTTTAACAGAATTTTATCTTCTTCTGGTTTTGGTCTGTATAATTGATTTTTATTGATGTAATCAATAACGCTAGGAGGCATAAGCCCTGTTACAGGTTTACCCTTTTTAATTCTTGATCGTATAACTCTTGATGCTAAATCAATAAATGCAAATTTAGCTATTTCAAAATCATAGCCTCTTTCTTTTAAATAGTCAAAATAATGAATGTTAAAATCTTTTTCTCTAGGGAATACTATGAAATGGATTAAATCTTTTAATTTATCGGCTTCATACCAGTTTTCAAATTCTTTGAAAGCATCTGTTCCGATAACAAAATTAATTTTACCTTCAATACTTGGATAACGTTTATATAATTCTTGGATAGTTAGATATGTGTATGAGTATCTAACGTTGCTGTATTCAATGTTACTGAAGCTAAATTTGCTTTCGCCAGAGATTGCTAACTTGACCATAGTAAGTCTGTGGTGAGCCAATTCATCATCAATTTCTTTATGAGGTGGCTTATAAGCAGGGACAAATAAAATAACATCAAAATCATAATTAGCTCTTATAAAGTTAGCAACAGCTAAATGAGCATTGTGGATAGGGTTAAATGTTCCAAAATAAACACATAATTTCATTTTTGCTTCCTCGTATTTACATTTGTATTTTACAAAAAAAAACCTGATTTGTAAATAAATCAGGCTTTACATTAAAACTTTATCTAAGGTAATTAATGTTAAATAAGTGTGTGTGAGTAAGTGTTAGTTAGTGTGTGTTTAATTTAATTTCAAATCTACTTTATTGTTGAAAGCAATCATATTCATGTAAGAAAATAACATGTCCGATTTGTCAGCGGCTTTTTCCTCATCAGTTTTAGGCTTCATATTTTCAAGAGCCATTTCCATTTGTTGTTGTAATGGATCAATCTTTAAATCGCCAACTGGCATATCAAAACTCCTCACATTTTACTCTCTACATTTCTATAAACAAATTTGGGACTTTCTAATTTCAGCAAAACTAAATTTTGTTACAAAAGTTAATAAAAATCCCCAAAACCATGTAAAATAGGCAATTTACATGAAAAAACTGTTTTTATATAGGAGTAAGGTTTATTAATTTGGTGGTTAAATTGGTACAAGGTTTAGGTTCAAAATCATATAGATATCCTCAAAAAGACTTACAAATCTTAGCTAGATACGCTAATGGTTTGGAAGTTAAACCTAAACAAGAAAAAATCACTGATGGTTTAGACCCAATGAACTTAATGTCATATCCATTGACAATGTCTGCATTTGAAGGTTACCAATGGTTAAAAACTAATAAAGGTAATTACAAAAATGCTTTTAATGAAGTAGCGAGAGATGCAAAATCTGCAAATAACGTATTAAAAAAATCTGGTATTAATGGTGTTTTAAGAAGCGCAAGCGCTCAAAACGTTTTATCAAATATTCCAGCTGCTGAATATACAAAAACTTTATCAAAAAATGCACAAAGCTTATATGCGCAAGCTGAAACATACGCAAAAGGCGCTATGGGTACTGTAGGTAATCCTAAAAACTTGTTGAAACAAGCAAACCAAAAATTAGTTGAAGCAAGAGCTTTAGACTATGCAGAAGCTGCAAAAGCCGGTGGTATCTTTAATAAAGTTAAAAATGCTTTAGGTATCACAGCAGTAAACAATGGTTTAAACAAATTAGCTGTTAAATCACCAACTTTCTCAAAATGTTTAGATGCATATAGAAATGAAGCAGGTTCATTTATGTTAGCAGTTGAAGGTGGTGTTGAAGTTGCAACAAATGTTGTTCCTACTTTCAGAAAATTAGGAGTAAAAAGAGGTTTTAAACAACTTGGTAAATCAGCTGTAACAACTCTTTCATCAGTTGCAGGTTGGGTAGCAGGTTCTGTTGTAGGTTCAAAACTTGGTACAATCATTAAAGCTGCTACAGGTAATAGCAAAGTTGGTGCTTTAATTGGTACATTTGCTGACAAAGCTTGTTCTTATGTAGGCGGTTCAATTGTACAAAATTTAGCATCTAATGCTTCAAGAAAATTAGTTGGTAAGTCTGAATTAGAAAAAGCTAAAGATGAAGAAACAGATGCAATTGCTGAAATGGCTCAAAATGATGAAGAAGTTTTACAAGCATTGTTAGAAGCAGCAAATCAAAGAATGGAAGCTGAAGGAACAGAAACAGAAGATTATAAATTAGTTCAAGAAGCTTGCAGAAACTTGATTATGAGTCAACAACCTTCTCCGATGTTGAACAGAGAACAACTTGCAGCAGTAGCAGAAGCTTTAGAAGATAAAGAACCTGTTGTTGCTCAACAACCACAAGTTCAAGCTCAACAACAAACAGTTGTTACTAATCCTCAAACTTCTAACTTGCCTCAAGATTCAGCTAGAGCACAAAGAGCTTTAAAAAATACAGCAGCATTTATGGATAAAGTTTCAAACACTTTACTTAAATAATAAATTAGATTTTAGATAGTATAAAAATCCGAAAAATAATGTCTAGTAGAGAGACGTGTTTTCGGATTTTTTATTGATAAAAAAATTTTATTATATAAACACGGAGAAAGTAGGGGGAATTTGTTATGTCAATACCAGTAAGAATACTAATGGTAGAAGATCATAAATTAATGAGAGTGGGCTTAAAATCATTGTTTGACGAATATGAAGATTTAAATATTGTTGCTGAAGCAGAAAGTGCAAGAGAGGCGATGAATATTGTAAAAACGATGCAGATAGATGTTGTTTTAATGGATATTGGATTGCCAGATATGAGTGGGATAGAACTTACTAAAAAGATTTTAGAATACAATAATAAGATTAAAGTTGTGGTGTTGACAAGTCATCTTTCAGAGAAGGAAATTTTCAATTCACTTTCTGCGGGGGCGAGTGCTTACGTGTTAAAGGATATTAATACAGATGTTTTAATGATGATTATTAGAAGCATAAAAGATGGTGCAATGTGGATTGACCCTCAGGCTGTGCCTATTTTGAGGGATAAGAATAATGGTACAGTTATTCCTCAGCGACAAATGACAAGAGCTGCATTTAGGGAACAACATTCAAATTTAACACAAAGGGAATACGAGGTTTTGAAACTAATTGTTGATGGAAAATCTAATCATGAAATTGCTGAGCTGTTGACAATTAGTGAACATACGGCAAAGGCACATGTTTGTAATGTTATCCAAAAACTTGTGGTTGATGATAGAACACAAGCGGCAGTAAAGGCTCTGAAAGAGGGCTTGGTGTAGTTGGTGAGAGGTGAATAGTGAGTGGTGAGTGAGCAGAGTTATTTCCACTCGCCACGAAATAATAAAGTAGGTCGGGTTCAACAATTTAATTGAACTTGACATTTCTGAATTTGTCGTGTTGAATTAATTCGTTCAACACGACCTACTAATTACTAGCCACGAAGGGGAGAGGAGATTTTTTTCACGAATTTATGAGTGCATAAAAAATCGGTGAGGGTGCTATTTGATTGCTAAAAATATTTGTCATTCCGTGCTAGACACGGAATCTGAGGTTGGTGAATGGATAATGCGGTCGTTGGTCAGATTCTGAAATAAATTCAGAATGACACAAAAGGTACAGCAATGACAATATGAGTAATTCTACTCACTACTCACAAATATCTATTCGCTATATCTGTGCAAAGATAACTCTATCAATATTTGCCAAGTCTTTTTCTATTTGGATATTTTTAAAACCATTTTGTAAAAGAAGATTCTTTACATATTCGCTTTGTCCAATGCCAAGTTCAAACAAAATATATCCTTTAGGGTTTAAATGTTTTGGTGCATTTTGGATAATTTTTTCATAAAATTCTAAGCCTTTATCGTCTTTTGTATAAAGAGCTAAATCAGGTTCTTTCAAAACTTCTTTTTGAATATGAGCTTTTTCTTGATGTGGAATATAAGGCGGATTTGAAACAATAATATCAAATTTTTCACCATTAAGATTTGAAAAGAGGTCAGACTCTTTAAAAGAAACTCTTTTATCAAGAATTAATTTTTTGGCATTTTGATTTGCGACCTCTAGAGCCTCTTTAGAAATGTCTACGCCTAAAATATTACCATTTATGGCTTTTGCTATGGAACATGCAATACAACCGCTTCCAGTGCCGATATCTAAGATTTTTTTAGAGTTTGTTCTTAATGCAATTTCGAGAGCCTTTGTAACAAGAATTTCTGTCTCGTCTCGAGGTATCAAAACATTTTTGTTAACAATAAATTTTTCACCCATAAAATCGGCAAAACCGATAATATACTGAACAGGGTTTCCTGTTCTTATTCTTTCTAAAACTTTTTCTCTCACCAAGTTTAGTTTTGACGTATCAAGTTTTTTACCAAAAAGAATGTCGATTGTTTTAAAATTACAAAAATGTTCTAGCAATAATTTAACTTCTGCGTTAGCTTCATTTTTTTCAATACCTGCATCAATTAAAAGGTTCGCTATCTCTTGAATGCTCATCAATTATCTCACTTATCATATTTTTTAAATCTAATTTTGAAAGCTCTTTCGTGTCTTTCTTTTCTATATTATATTTTTTACACAAACGCTCATAATAATAAAGTTGTTTTTTTGTAGGTTCTTCTTTACCCATTTTAACCTCTTGTAAAAACTTGCGTTTTTCTTTTTCAAAAGCCTTTTGTTTTTCGATAAGAGGTTTTTGTTTTTCTTTGTAATCGTAGTAGCGTTTGCATTCTTGAAGATATTTTATTGTTTCGGAGCGAAAAGAGTCTTCACCAAGTAGGTCTTTTAAAAACTCAAAATGAGGGTTTCTTACATCAAAGTAGTATTGCTCATTTTCAATAAATTTATCAAAAATTTCATAGACACTCAAAAAGGGACTTTTTTTAACCAAAGCCCTCAAGAAGTTACACAATGCTGATTTTTGAGTTTTATCGAGACTCAAAAATATGCTATTTTTGATATTATACATAAATTAAATATTAACGTAACAAATCTGAAATAGTTAACTTGTCGCCGATTTTAGCGTTGTGGAAAGCTAACATTTTTTTGTAGATAGGATTTGTTTGAACAACAGTTTTATTAACCTCTTTAACTACATCAGTTGTTTCAGTTGCTTTTTTAAAGTTTAATTCAATTACATTGTTGTTCATACTTAAAATCCTCTCTTATGTTTATATAAACAATTCAAATGTTAAAAAATTGCCTTTTTTGATACTTTTATTTTAACATTTCTTTACAAAAATGTAAACATGTAATATCATAAAAGAAACAGGCGAAAACATGATGTAGAGCATGAAATAGATTGAAATATAAAACTATTAAGATATGTTGCAAAATCTGTAAATTTTTGTAACAATATGCCCGAAACCATGATAAATACTGAAATTTATACTATATATATTTACTTTATTATAATGTAAGTGTGCAGAAAAGGATTATGCTATGGATTGGTCATCAATTTCATTAAATCCATTTAACAAAACTGAAGAAGACAAAGATGTCAAAAAGAAAAAGGCTGTGGAACAAAAACCAGAGTCTATAGACATTTATGTTGACAAAAATACTAACACTAAAAAAACTAACGATGTTTCTCTTGTTAGTCAAAAAGCTTTAGAACAAGATGCTGATATGGGTTTAGGTATTCAAAAGACTACTAAATCTGTTCAATCTGATTTAACAAAAGAAGTTAAAGATAAATTAAAAACTAATGAAAAGAAAACTTACACTCCTGAAAAAGGTCAAGTTTTCAATGATGAATTCATTATCAAAAATTATGGTCATGGTTTAACAAAAGAAAAATGGAACAAAATGTCTTCAGAAGAGCAAAATAAAATTGCCGGAACATTCATGAATGATATGATTACCAACTACAACAATGACCCTAAAAATAAAGCAAAAGGTTTGAAATCTTCTGTCGTTCACCAATACGAATTGTATATGAAAAGATGTAAGACACCAGAAGATGTAGAAAGATTGACTCGTACTTGCAAATATTTGGATACGGATAGACAATTAGATGCGTTTATCAAAGCTCACCAATACGAAAATCCAGAGTTCCAAAAAATTGCTCAAAACATCTTAGCCGAAGATGTTGCTGATATGGATCAATCTGTTCAGGAAAAAGCTCACGCATATATCAAAGAAAACTTTAATGAAGATGCACAAGCGGTTGCAGTAAGAAAAGTTGGCGCAATGCAAGATGTTGAAGCTCAAAACAGAGTTTTAGGTGCTTACCGTGAACTTAAAAATGAAAAAGTAGATTTATCAATGTCTGATAACATCGGTACATATTTTAAAGATAAAGACGGAAATGTTAAAGAAGAATACCAATTAAATTTATTCAATGACTTATTCCAAAATGGTGCTACAGAAAAAGTTAAAGAAAATACAGCTAGAAATACTTATCAATTAACAAAAGATAACCAAAATGTTGCATCTGATACAGTTATGGCTTCAAATAATGAAGCGTACATCAATGCAATGGCTGAAAACGCTTACTACTTCCACGAAGACAACGTTGACGCTATCATAAACAAATTAGAAAATTCTGGTTTTGATAGTACAAAAGAAGTTTTACAAAATTCTAAAAACCGCTATGAATCAGGTCAAGGACCTACTAGTAGTGAGGTTTATTCGTCAAAGAATAAACCTTCAAATGAATCTTCAAAGGTAGAAACTAGTAAGAAAGAAACAGTTTCAAAAGAAGAAACAAAAACAACTTCAAATGTTTCTACATCAACAGCGCATATTGATAAAATTGTATTAAACAAGGCTTTGAATACAAATCAAAAAGCTCAACAAATTAAAGCATTAAATAAAAATGACAAAACCGTTGCAATTGGAAAAATGGTTTCGACTGCTACAATTCCAGAAATTAAAGGTCTTGTCTTAAGTGGATTAAAATCAGAAGTTTTAGATTACTTGTTAAGCAATTATTCTCCTTCAAACAAAGGCAAGTTGGAGTCAATTGAATACTTGATGAATTCAAGTGAAACGATGCGTTATAAAGAAATCTTAGACAAGTTTGATAAGTCTGAGGAAAAACATAATTTTAATAATTTCTTTATAAAATAGAAGATAAAAATGGCTCGAATTTTCGAGCCATTTTTTTTGTAATAAATTTTTACAAATCTCGATATTTTTGGGGCATTTTTTAAAACAGAAAATGTCTCAAATCATGTGTTTATCAATATTTGCATGATTGTAAATTTTTGTAAAATTTTTAAAAAGCTACCCAAAATCGTATCAAAAAATGAGGTAAAAAACACTTTTATAATATAGAGTCTATATAAATGTAAGGGACAACTATGGGCAAAAGTCTTTCTTTGGACGCAATCAAACAACAATTTAATTTGCCACAAAACGCCACAGTAGCTGAAGTTAAACAGGTTGCTGAGGCTAATAATATTGTCATAGACTTTTCTAAAAATAAACCTAATGAAGCCCCAGAATTAAATAATCCTTCGGGTAGTATTTGGGGTAGTGATACATCTCAAACAGCTGGAACAAAATCTTCGTATGGTTTAAAAAATACAGGATTAAACGGAGGCTCTTTATTTGATACATCTGTATCTGGCGGATTGCAAAATAATAACTCTGTATTTGGCTTTGGCAGTGGTAATAGTAACCTATCAGACGGGTTTACTTTAAATAAACCTGCCTTTGAAAATCAAGCTCTATCTAAATTTGGTGCTTCTGGCATGACAAAAGGTTTAAAGGGTTATGATGAAGATACAAATAAGTTTAAACTAAATACGCCTAAAATGAACTTTGGCGCTGGTTTTAAACTTAATGGCTTTAATAATTTTTTAAGTTCTTCAATGTCTTCATACGACGGAACAAACAAAATTAAATTCGTTGATGATGATAGTGAGAATGTTGTAAAACTTGAATATTCTGATGACGGAACAAAAGTAACTAAAACATTTATTGACGGCTCTAAAAAAACTTTTGATGTTACAGAAGATAAACAAGCTCAACGTAAAGAGTTTGGAAATGCGTTAAGTACTGAATTTATTACTGTTGAGGGTAAACCTGTAGCTAGAATGACTTTTGCAGACGGTACTGTTCAAGATAGACCAGTTCTTAGAGGTGAACATGGTTTTGTAAAAGACGGTAACTCAATTGAGGAAGACTTAGAGGCAACTTTAGGTCAAGACAGAGTTTCTGAATTGCATGAAAAAGGTGCTTCTGCAAAACAAGAAATTGCTACTATTGATGAAAGTTTAGAAAAACTTTCTGACGAGAAAATTGCAGAGGTTGAAAAAACTGATCCAAAACTTGCTAAAAAATTGAAAAAAGAAAGAGCAAGTTTATTAAACGATAAAAGAAAAATAAAACAACGCATAAATAAAGAAGAAGAAGCTTTAGCGACAGAATATATCAAAAAAGTATATAAAGAATGTGGCGGAGATACAGAAAAAATCAAGGCTAGAATTGAAAGCTTGATTAGAAATTCTGATATGGATACAAAGGCTTCTCAACAAATGGTACATATTTTAGATCGTTTCCATGATAAATACGGTAAACTATCTCACGAGGATATGAAAGGCTTCTTAGCTGGTGCTATTAACCCTTTACATGAAAACGGTGTTGATAATGCGGCTGCAATGGCAGAAACTGCTACTATGTTGTCTGGTAAATCTGGTGAAGAAGTTAGGGATGCTTTAGTTGGTGCTGCAAAACAAACTGGCACAGAAAAAGTTGTTGCGGAAACAATGGTTCAAAACATTGGTAATGCCATTGATGCAGAAACAGGTAAAGTTGATACTGAAGTTGCTCAAGATATCGGTAGAAACGTAATTGATTTAACTGGTAAAGACGGTGCAATTGATTTGGCTGAGCAATTACAAAAAGAAGACAGCGATGACTTAAAAGTTGCCGGTAATACTCCTATTGATGAATATGCTGCTCAAACTGGTGATGAAGAAATTATTCAAGCGTCTGTTGATGTAATTGCATCTATCGATGATGCAGATAAACAAGTTCAAGCCAACGAAAATGCTCATAAAACTTATGAAGAAATGGGTGCTTCTGATGAAATCAAACAAGCTCGTGCCGAAATTATGGGTCAAAATTTATACAAATTTAGTGAAGATGCAAGAGCGAGAATTGATGAACTTGAACGTCAAAATGATATAAACAATGCTTACAGCACAGCGGCGCAAGAAGCTAAAACAAAATACGAAGCTCAACAAAAATCTGAAACTAAAACTAATAAAACAGTAACTAAAACTGAAACAAAAGAAACAAGTTCTTCAAATAGTAAAAGTTCTTCACAAACTACTACAACAAGAGTTGCAGACTCTTCTGTTGTTATCAAAAACATAGTTTCTAACAAAAACTTGAACTTAATAGAAAAAACTAAAAAATTAAAAGAATTAGGTACAAAAGATCAACAAGTTGCTATTAAACAACTTATCGAAAAGGCTACAATTCCAGAAGTTAAAGGCTATATTTTAAGTGGCTTTAAATCAGAAGTATTTAGCTATTTGTTAGATAATTATTCTCCAGATAAAAAAGAAATTCTTGATTCTGTGAAATATCTAATGACAACAAGTGAAATTGATAAATACAATAAGGTTTTGAAGTCAGAAGAAGAAAAAAATAACGCACAAGCTGTTCAAAATCAAAATAAAAATGTTAATTTCTTTAAAATGTAATAAATTTAATTAATAAAAGAAGGCTCACCTTTTAGGTGAGCCTTCTTTTTATATAGTCTAAAAACTATTTGTGTTCGATTTGTAAAGTAACAGTTGTTAAATCACAAACTTCAGTTGGTCCAAAGTATTGAATAGCACCTGGGAATAAATAACGGTCGTTCATAGCCCATTCTTCTCTCATTGATTCTAATTCTTTAAATACTTTGCTGTCTAATTTAATTAGAGCTTTTTGTATAACTGGTTTCATAGCTCCATGACGTTTTTCCATGTTCATCATCATTGTTAGAGGAACACCACCAGCAACCCATTCGTTAGCAGGTTTAATTAAGTTTTTAACTGATGATAAGTAACCTGTTAAACCGAAGTTAATCAATGCGAATGCGTTGAAACCAAGAGAGTAGCAGTAATCAGCATCAAAGTTTGATGGGAATGCGCAACGTCCTTCATAACCGAAGAAGTGAGCTTGGTCAGAGAATTTACCTACGTAGATACCTTCATCTTTAAGTTCGTTCAATCTTGTTCTAATCATTTCGATTAACAATTTTTCTGTTTCAATTCTTGAAACTTGAACGTTGCCGTGAGGGTCTCTGTCCATTAATAATTGAGCTTTGATTAATGCTGGTAAACTCATGAATAATTTAGCGTTTGCTTCGTCTAATTTAGAAGCGATAATTGTGAATTTTTCTTCTGAACGTACGTTTTGATATTTTTCATCTGATTCTAAATCGTGAGTTAAATCGTTCAATTTAGAGATAAGGTCTTTCATTTCAGGAATGAATTCAATTAAACCTTCTGGAACGATGATGATACCAAAGTTTTTACCGTTTTCAGCACGTTTGCAAATTACTTTACAAATATCTTCAACGATTTGGTTTAAAGACATTTTCTTTTCTTCAACTTCTTCTGAAACTAAGCAGATGTTTGGTTGAGTTTGTAAAGCAGCTTCAACTGCAACGTGAGAGGCACTTCTACCCATGATTTTGATAAAGTGCCAATATTTTTTAGCTGAGTTAGCATCTCTTTGAATGTTACCAATTAATTCAGCGTAAGTTTTTGTAGCTGTGTCGAAACCGAAAGAAATTTCGATTTGGTCGTTTTTTAAGTCTCCGTCGATTGTTTTAGGGCAACCAATAACTTGGATACCTGTGTTATTTGCAACAAACCATTCAGCCAATAATGCTGCGTTAGTATTTGAATCATCACCACCAATAATTACTACAGCAGAGATGTTTAATTTTTTACAAACTTCTAAAGATTTTTTGAATTGTTCTTCGGTTTCTAATTTTGTTCTACCAGAACCGATGATATCAAAACCACCTGTGTTTCTGTAAGCATCAATGAACTTGTCATCAAATTCAACGTATTTACCTTCAATAATACCAGAAGGACCGCCTAAAAAACCATATAACTTGTTTTCAGGGTTAGCTTGTTTTAAAGCATCATATAAACCTGCAACAACGTTGTGTCCACCAGGAGCTTGACCACCAGATAGGATTACACCAACGTTTTTAATTTCTGATTTTTTTGTATCATTGCTTACTGCAAATTCTACGATTGATTGTCCGTATGTGTTTTTGAATAATTCTTTAATTTGTTCTTTATCTTTTACGGCTTCAGTTTTTTCTTTTTCAACGCAAACTAAGTTATTAATACCTGCTTTTAGAGTATCAGGAAGTTTAGGTTGATATTTTAATCTTTCGATTTGTAAAGGTGAAAGTTCTTTCATAATCTCTCCTATTAAATTTGTACTAACCTTTTAAAATTAGATATCTCTATCCATAGGTATACTACTACAAAAATAAAATTATTAAAATAATTTAACAATTAATAAAATAAAAGGCAATTATTTTTGAGTCATGGAGTTTATATAGGAGTAAGGGAATTAAAGATTTACTTAGGGAAAATTTAATAGTTTAAATGAGGAAGATATCGAGTAACGAATAAGTTATGAGATAAGGAACAAGTTTTAAATATAGGATAGAAATATCTTATACTCTCTCTCTTAATATCCTCGTGTTTATTTAATGTTTGTCGCAATCGACAAACTTTTTTTTTGAGAGCGTGAGCCGGTGTTGCTGGAGTTGACTTTGCGAAGGCAAAGGCAAGCAGAGCAACACTACGATAGCGACACTCTGCCGAACAAAACAATTGAGTATTGTTTTGTGAGAGGAACGATTGGACGGAGTCCGAAACCCACAGGAGCAAAACAATCACAAAACTCTGAATTGCCGTTTAACGCAAACCCATCAAATAGTCATTGTCGTTTAATGCGAGCGCAGAAACTATGTGAGCCGGTGTTGCTGGAGGTGTTTTGTGAAATGAACAATTGAGTTGGCTAAACTTGTGTACAGGAGTGAAGTTAAGGGGTTGACAATCAATAAAAAATCGTAAATAATATAGGTGTAGGGCGAAGCTCTCAAGAGATAAGCAGCCTTAAGAGCTTTCTTCGCACCTTACGATTTAAACAAATTAAGTGCTACTAAGAGTATGTCAAGTGCTATTAGTAGCATTATTATTTTGTCAATCATAGACATAGCCCTCCTTTCCGTTCAATTTCTTCGTAATTGCGTGTAACGGAAGTTAGCATAGTGCTAAGCCCTACGTTCCTATTTTATCATAATCTTCCCTTTTTGATAAAAATCCTTGCTATAATTTGTAATTATATTTTTAAGTGGTATAACTTAATTATAGATTTAGACAAAATTTAGAGGAAATTTTATGGAAAAGAATGCAGAAAACTTACATATTTTAAGACACTCTTGTTCTCACATTATGGCTCAGGCTGTTCAAAGCTTATTTCCACAAGCTAAATTAGCTATTGGTCCAGCTGTTGATAACGGTTTTTATTACGATTTTGATTTGACAGATGGATATTCTTTTACCCATGAAGATTTGGAAAAAATCGAAAATAAAATGAAAGAAATTTTAAAACAAAATCTGACTTTTGAAAAATATGAAATTGAAGACGTAGATGCTAAAATTGCTGAATTTAAAGCAGAAGGCGAAATATACAAAGCTGAACTTTTAGAAGAACATAAAAATGATAATCCTACTTTATATCTAACAAAGGATAAAGATGGAAATGTCTTATTCAACGACCTTTGTGCAGGTCCTCACGTGCCAAATACATCATTTATCAAAGGTAACGCAATTAAATTATTAAAAGTTGCTGGTGCGTATTGGAGAGGTAATGAAAAAAACAAAATGCTTCAAAGAATTTATGCTACAGCATTTTGGAATAAAGAAGATTTAGCAGATTATCTTCATATGCTTGAAGAGGCTGAAAAACGTGATCATAGAAAACTTGGCACACAACTAGATTTATTCTCTGTCAGAGAAGAAATCGGTGGTGGTTTGGTTTTATGGCACCCAAATCTTTACACAGTAAGAGAAGAAATTGAAAATTACTGGAGAACAGAACACAGAAAAAGAGGTTACGTTATCGTACAAACACCTCAACTTGCTAAATCAAAACTTTGGGAATTGTCTGGACATATTGACCATTACAAGGAAAACATGTTCTTTATCCAAAAAGATAGTGAAGATGATGAACAATACATTGTTAAACCAATGAACTGTCCTTTCCATATTTTAATTTACCAATCTCAAAGACATTCATACAGAGATTTACCTTTAAGAATGGCAGAATTAGGAACAGTTTACAGAAGAGAAAAATCAGGTGCTTTATCTGGTTTAACTCGTGTACAAGGCTTTACACAAGATGATGCTCACATTTTCTGTACACCAGAACAATTAGTTGATGAAATCAATAATATTATTGATTTTGTATCAGATACAATGGCTATTTTCAAAATGGGATTTGAAGTTGAGTTATCAACAAGACCTGAAAGCTATGTTGGTTCTTTGGAAAACTGGGAACTAGCGGAAAAGGGTTTGAGAGAAGCAATGGACAAACGTGGTATGAAATATGACGTAAACGAAGGCGATGGCGCATTCTACGGTCCAAAAATTGACTTCAAAGTTAAAGATGCTATCGGTAGAACATGGCAATGTGCTACAATCCAATTAGACTTTAACTTACCGGAAAGATTTGAAATTAAATACCAAGACAAAGACGGTCAATTAAAAACTCCTGTAATGTTACATAGAGTTATCTTTGGTTCAATGGAAAGATTTCATGGTATCTTAATTGAACACTATGCAGGTGCATTCCCACTATGGTTAGCCCCTACACAAGTTTCTGTTGTACCTATTTCAAACGAAAAACACATTGATTTCGCTGAAAAAGTTTATAATAAACTTAGAGATTTAGGTATTAGAGCATACTTAGATGACCGTTCAGAAAGTATGAACTACAGAATTAGAGAAAACTTACAAGATAAAAAAGTTCCTTATGTGGCTGTAATTGGGGACAAGGAAATTGAAGCAAATTCAGTTGCAGTAAGACAAAGAGGTGTTGGTCAAATCGGTACAATGACTGTTGATGAATTTGTAGAAAAATTATTAGAAGAAATTAAAACAAAAGCGTAGGAAAGAAGGAAAAATGGAAGAAATAAGAGTTCGTATAGCACCATCTCCAAGTGGTAACTTGCATGTAGGTACAGCTAGAACAGCATTATTCAATTACTTATTTGCTAAAAAAAATAATGGTAAATTTGTTTTAAGAATTGAAGATACAGATGCTGAACGTACTAGCCAAGCATATATTGATAATATTTTCGATAGTTTAAAAGCTTTAGGCTTGAACTGGGACGAAGGTCCAGATGTTGGAGGTCCTTATGGTCCTTATACTCAATCTGAAAGATTTGATATTTATCCAAAATACGTTCAAGAACTTTTAGATAAAGGTTTTGCTTATGAATGTTTCTGCACTCCAGAAGAACTTGAAGCAGAAAAAGAAGAAGCTACAAAAAATAAAAAAGCTTATGTATATTCTAAAAAATGTGAAAGTTTAACTGAAGAAGAAAAAGCCAAGTTAAGAGCTGAAGGCAGAAAACCAGCAATCAGATTTTCTGTAGAAAAAGCTCAAAAAGCTTTCCATGATTCACCAATTATTCACTTTGAAGACCTTGTAAAAGGAGATTTACACCAAGATACAAGTTTGATTGGTGATTTTGTAATTATGAAGTCAAATGGTTCACCTACTTACAATTTCGCTGTTGTAATTGATGATATGTTGATGAAAATTTCTCATATTATTCGTGGTGAAGACCATATTTCAAACACATTTAAACAAATTTTAATTTATGAAGCATTAGGCGCAGAAGTTCCTAAATTCGGTCATTTAGGTATGATTTTAGCACCTGATAGAAGCAAATTATCAAAACGTCATGGTGCAACTGCTGTTTCTGAATTCGTAGAAAAAGGTTATTTAACAGATGCGTTGATTAACTTTGTAGCACTTTTAGGTTGGGCACCTTCAGACGGCGTTGAAATTAAAACAGTTGATGAAATCGCAGCTGATTTTAGAATTAATGAAGTTTCATCTTCAAATTCAATTTTCGAATATGATAAATTAAATTGGATGAACAGCCATTATATCAAAATGTTAGATATTGAAGATTTGAAAGAAAGATTAAAACCTTTCTTAACTAAATATGATTTGTCATCAATGACTGATGAACAATATACAAAAATGGTTGAAATTACTCGTGAACCATTAACATTGTTATCAGATATTACTAATGATGTTGCATATTTCTTTGGCAAAGATGTTGAAATTGACCCTCAAGTACAAGCAGATGTACTTGATACAGAAACATCACAAGAAGTTCTAAAAACTTTTGTTGAACAAGCAAAAGATTGGGAATGGACAGAAGAAAATTTGCACGAAAAATTAGAACAATTTAGAGGTTTCTATAAAGAAAAAGGTATTAAACCAAAAGTTACAATGTGGGCAATTAGAGCCGCTGTAACAGGTAGAACACGTGGTGCTGATATGGTTGGAACACTTGTTGTACTTGGTAAAGAAACATCACTTTATAGAGCACAAAAGGCTATTAAGTAAAATATTTAATTGTAAATACATTAACATTAAACGAAGAGAGGTAAAACTTATAGTTTTACCTCTCTTCGTTTGTTATCTTTACAAATAAAATACTGTCATGCTGAGCTTGACAAAGCGAACAGTTGAGCTGTAGCGAAACTTGAGAGCCTGTCTCCGTAGTTGACTTTAAGCCGTTAGGCATATTATCTAAATTTAATGCCTTACGGATAAAAGGAAACGTAGTGTAACTTAGCATCTGACTAACGAACGATTTATCCATTTTGCAACTTCAGATTCCATATCTAGCACTGAATGACAATTACTGTTCACTTGTCTAAAATACTGTATGCCCAACCTACGGATTAAAAATTTATAATCTTAAATTATACTTCCTTTAGATTTTTAAAGGAGGAAATTTTATGAAGGAACTTAAAAAACGTATTATTGATTTATGCGAGGTAAATAATTCTAGTCAAATTACATTGATTACTTCAAACCTTAAAATTGACGGTAATTTTGAGCATTGCTTGCCAAAATGCAAAGGCGAAAGTGATGAATTGATTGCACTTTCTGATGCTGTTGTTTGTAGAATAAATGATTATTGTACTTGCGAAGATGATGAATGTACTTGTAATGATTATGTTTGTTTTAAATTCCAATGGTTAAATGTGAATACTAATAAGATTGTGGCTTTTAGTATCTTGAAATAGTGAATGGTGAATAGTGAGTAGAACTATGTCATTGCGAACGAATGTGAAGCAATACAAAAAAGCAGATATTTAGATTGCTTCGTCGTATTCACTCCTCGCAATGACATGATTCTCTTTGCCCTCGCCCAATACTGGGAGAGGGCAAAGGTGAGTGTTCACTCCAATTATTATAAATATTTGTCATTTCGTGCTCGACACGGGATCTGAGGTTGCTGAATGGATAATACGGTCGTTGGTCAGATGCTGAGTCATCTTACTCGTTCGCATCACACGGCAATTCACTATTCACTAATGTCTACTCACTATTATAGTTCGTGTCTGCCTTCAATTGCTTTTGCAAGGGTAACTTCGTCTGCGTATTCCAAATCTGTTCCTACAGGCAAGCCGAATGCAATTCTTGAAATTTTTATATTAAAAGGTTTGATTAATCTTGAAAGATATAAGCTTGTAGCTTCGCCCTCTACAGAAGGTGAAAGAGCTAGAATAACTTCTGTAACTTCTTCATTTGTAAGACGAGTCAAAAGTTCTTTAATTCTAATATCTTCTGCGCCAATGCCGTCAATTGGTGAAATTAAACCTTGTAGAACGTGATACAAGCCTTTGTATTCATTTGTTTTTTCAATTGCAATTAAGTCTTTTGTCTCTGCAACAACGCAGATAGTAGTTCTTTCTCTGTTTGTTGAAGAGCAAATTTCGCAAGGGCTTGTTGATGATAGGTTAAAACAAATTTCACAAGCCTTTGTCTTTTCTTTCGCTTCAATCATTGCATTAGCAAATTTTTCAACTTCGCTCATTGGCATTTTTAACATGTAAAAAGCCAATCTTTGTGCTGATTTTGGACCTATTGAAGGTAATTTTTGAAAATATTCAATTAATGTTGCAATTGATTTAGGATAAATCATTAGAATAGTCCTGGAATACTGATACCACCAGTAATAGCTTTCATTTTAGCTTCCATTTTTGATGAGGCTTGTTCAGTTGCTTGTTTAATAGCTGTTGTGATTAAGTCTTCTAACATTTCAACTGAATCTTCATCTACAGAGTCTGGATTTTCAGCATTGATAGCTTCTTTTGAAAGTTTAATTGCTTTAAATTGGGCTTTACCGTCTAAAGTTACTTTTACAGCACCGTTTTGAACTTCTACTGTAATTTCTTCATTAGCTAATTCGTTTTGAGTTTCTTGCAACTTTTTTTGAATTGTTTGAGCTTTTTTCATCATACCCATTATATCCATATTAAAAATCTCCTCATTTTGGTTTTTGTCGCTTTTTTATTATACAATAAAGTTATGAATTACAACACTTATTTAGCAGAAAGTTTTAAAAACGGTCAGTTAATGAGATGGACATACATGCCACTTGTTGTATTTATTGCGCCGATGAATTTTTATTCAAAACAAGGTCAAGATTACAAATATAAAAATATGGTAATCAAAGCTCTTGAAACTTGGCAAAGAGCATCAGCGGGGCAAGTTCAAATTAGATTGGCAGAAGATTTGTTGTCTTCAAATGTTAATGTTGAATGGCGCAGAGTTGATAGAAAAGCTCTAGGTCATTGTTTATTTAATTATGATAATCAAAATAGATTATTTAGTGCAGAGGTTTCAATTGGTTTGTCTGACGGGGTTATACACCAACAATATATGTCAGATGATGAGGTTTATCACACAATTTTGCACGAAATAGGGCATGCTTTAGGTTTAGGTCATAGCCCATATAAATCAGATATTATGTACACTCCGCACCAATATGGAATGGTAAATCTTTCTCAAAATGACTGTGCATCTTTACAATGGTTATATAGATTGCCACAAGGTGCTACAGTAAACCAAATTGCAGCAAAATATGGTGTTGGCGGTTCAAGCATTGATGAAGTTATAGCAAGAGTTGTTGAAAAAGGTTACAAATCTGAGTTTGAAAAAATAAAGGAAGGCATAAATATTGCACCTAAAAAAGATTTAATGGAAGAGCATTCTAACATTGGGGATTTAAAAAAATATAACTTATCTTTACAAAATATACACCTTTCATCGCAAGTTACAAGCTATTTAACAGGACGTAAGATTGAAAATGTTCACAAAGATGACCAAAAATAATTTTACGTGTATAATGTATTTTGTAAAATAAAAATAATTACAAATGAATATAATAAAAAACCTTATATATATAATAAAAGAACATATTTTTAACAAAAAAGCTTATGGAAATAAGCTTAGTATGTGTGCTATTTTGTTAGAAGAAGAAAATAGAAAATAGTTCTAAAAGTTATTACATAAGGTCATAAGGAAACAAATATGACAATACAAGATTGGTTTGATAAAAGAAAAGAAGCTCAACTTGAAAGACGTAAAACTGAAGGTAGAGTTGAGGAAGATAACAGTCCAAGCCTTTGGACAAAGTGCGTTCACTGTGATGCACAAATTTTGAAAACAGATTTAGAATCAAACGACATGGTTTGTCCAGTTTGCGAATATCACTTTAGAATAAACGCAAGAACAAGAATTAAACAATTGTTCGACGAAGGCACATTTGAAGAATTATTCTCAAATATTAAACCTACAGACCCATTAGAATTTACTGATACTGAGCCTTACAAAAACAGACTAGAAGCTGCTCAAAAGAAAACAAATTTGAACGATGCTGTTGTAACTGGTGTTGGTGAAATTGAAGGTCATAAATTGGCTGTAGCGATTATGGATTTTGATTTTATGGGTGGTTCAATGGGAAGTACCGTTGGTGAAAAAATTGCCAAAATCATGGAAGAAGCTATTGAAAGAAAGATTCCAGTAATGGTAGTAACTTCATCTGGTGGTGCAAGAATGCAAGAAAGCGCTTTGAGTTTAATGCAAATGGCTAAAACTTCTTGTGCAGTTGCAAGATTAGATGAAGAAGGTATCTTGTATTTATGCTTGTTAACAGAACCTACATTTGGCGGTGTTACAGCAAGTTTTGGTACTCTAGGTGATATCATTATTGCAGAAAAGAATGCAAGAATTGGTTTTGCAGGCAGACGTGTTATTGAACAAACAATTCGTCAAAAATTACCGTCAGATTTCCAAACAGCGGAATACTTGCTTAAAAATGGTCAAGTTGATGTAATTTCTGCAAGAAAAGATTTGAGAAAAAATATTGCTAATATTTTAGCTCTTCATAAGTTATAAGTTTTATAAGAAAGTGTCGGTGCTATGACAGTTTTAAAATTTGAAAAAAATATAATGGATATAAAAGAAAAAATTAAAGAATTACAAGAATTAAGTTCGGAGTCAGGAATGAATTTAGATAAAGAAATTGAATCTTTTGAACAACAGGCAAAAGATTATCAAAACGAAATATATTCACATCTATCAATTGAGGATAAATTGCAAATCGCAAGACATTCAGATAGACCAAATTTCTTAGAATATATGGACTTGATGTGCGAAGACTTTATTGAATTACATGGCGATAGAATGGGTTGTGATGACAGAGCAATCATTGGAGGTTTGGCTAAATTAGATGGTAAGCCAATAATGTTTGTTGGTACACAAAAAGGTAAAAATACAAAAGAAAATCTTGAACACAATTTTGGTATGCCACAACCACAAGGTTACAGAAAAGCCTTGAGATTATTTGAACATGCAAGTAAATTTAATATTCCAATTGTTACTCTAATTGACACACCAGGGGCATATCCAGGGGTAAGCGCAGAAGCAACTGGTCAAGGTATTGCGATTGCAACAAACTTACGTGATATGGCAAAATTGAAAGTTCCAGTAATTGCTATTATTACCGGTGAAGGTTGTAGTGGTGGGGCTTTAGGTCTTGCTGTTGCAAACGAAGTTTTAATGCTTGAATATGCTTATTATACAGTTATTTCACCAGAAGGTTGTGCTTCAATTCTTTGGAGAGATTCTTCTCTTGCTGCAACTGCTGCAGAAGCTTTGAAAATTTCTTCTGAAGACTTGCTTCACTTAGGTATCATTGACGGTATTGTTAAAGAACCTTTGGGCGGTGCTCATACAAATCACCAAGAAATGGCTGATAATTTAAAACACAGTATTTTAGAAAGTTTGAAAAAATATTCTAAAATGTCAGCTTCTAAATTGAGAGAACAAAGATATAACAAATACAGAGTTATGGGTGAATGCGTTGAATAATCAAGAGCAATATTACGAACTAAGATTTGTTATTAATCCAGAAATGGAAGAAGAAATTTCAAATATGTGTTTTGAAACTTTTGATTGTGATGGTGTAATCCTTGAAGAGGAAGCTTTTAAAGATTTAGAAATGATTTCCACAACAAAAGGAACTTTGAAGGCTTTTATTAAAGATAATGAAAATATTGCAGAAAGATTACAATCTGCTCGTGAAATGATGCTTGCGAGAGGTTTTTCAGAAGATGATTTAGGCAGTTGGAATTTTACAATTACGAAAATTGAAAATGAAGATTGGTCTAGAAAATGGAAAGAAAAATGGGACGTAACTCACGTAACTGATAGGATTACAGTAGTTCCTACGTGGATTGAATACACACCAAAAGAAGGCGAAGTTATTATTAAACTTGACCCAGGATGTGCTTTTGGTACGGGGACTCACCAAACAACTCAACTTTGTATGAAAGCTTTGGAAAAATATATGCCAAAGGGTGCAGAAGTTGCAGATATTGGCATGGGCTCTGGGATTTTAGCAATTTTGGCTAAAAAACTAGGTGCTACAAAAATTTATGGCTGTGATAATGATGAAACAGTTATTCAAACAGCTATTGATAATGCTAAATTGAATGATTGCCCAGATGTTACGTTTGAATTGAATACTGCGGATAAGATTAATGATAAATTTGATTTTATATGCGCAAATATTTTACACAATGTTTTGTTTGAAATTATGGGTGATTTGAAAAATATCATGAAAGATAATGCTTATTTATCATTGAGTGGTATTTTAGACGAGAAAAAACCGGTTGTACTTGAAGCAATTGAAAGAGAAAATTTAAAAATTGTTGAAGAAATTCACCAAAACCAATGGACTTCTTTTGTTGTTACAAAGTAGATTAAAATGCAAAGTATTGCGTAAAGTATAAACATACGTTATAATAAGAGTATAACAAGTGGCTTTTAGCGAAAGCTAAAATTTTACACCACATTGTTTGTTATTTATGGACTAGCGCTAGGACGGCAATCATAAGCGCTAGTTCCTGTTTATTGAACAGAATTGCTATAATATAAAATATTACGGCTAGCGTTCTGATTTTGGTCATAAGCAACACCTCCAATCCCGACGTAAGTATCGTCGTTTGAAAACTGTGCGGTGTCCACTTGTTATACAATTATTAATGTACAAAATTACGTATAATAATTATTATACATATTTTTGTTTGTAAAACATACTCTTATTATTGTATTTTTAAATTAAAAATGTCTAATAACGCTTCTTTCAAGGGCTCTGACAATTTTTGTAGGAAGATTTTCGTTGTCATTGATTGAACCTACAAGGATTGTTTTTGTGCCGGCAAATTTACCTACAAGAATGTCTGTTAATGGTCTATCGCCAACCATTACAACCTCTTCTGGCTTCATCGCAATTAAGTGAATTAATTCTTTTACCTTTTTAGGGTTTGGTTTGTTTGCGCACTCGACAACTTTAAATGGGATAGCTTTTTTTGTTAGCTTTGTATATTCTGGATTTTTGTTATTAGTTACGATTGCAATATAAAAATCTTTCTTTAATGTTTCAAACCATTTATAAGTTTCTGGTAAAAATTTACCAGATTTTGATACCATGATTGTACTGTCTAAATCTAAAAACACAGCCTTAACTCCCATGTCCATAAGCATTTTAGGAGTTATTTCATAGATATTTTTTAAATTATAATCTGGTTTAATTATCATTATTTTTGATTTCCTTTGTTCTTGCAAGAGCGTATTTATAATTTTTAGGTGCTCTTTCAAATTTTATATACAATTCGTCATTTGTGTTGGCAACATCAGTCTCTTCACCAGTTTTTTTACTGATAATTTGAGTTGCGCAAGTGAAATATTGTTCATCAGGAGTGATGATTTCAATTTCTTGACCTTTTAAAAACTTGTTTTTAGTTTTAACTAAGTACAAGTCTTCACCTTCTTTTTTGTCCCAGAATTCGCATAAGAAATCTGCACCAGCTAAACCTTTAGAGATTTCATAGCTATAACTTTCTGAATTGTTATCACCAAGATAGAAACCTTGTGTATAACCTCTGTTTCCAACTTTTTTAAGTTCTTCAAAATATTTGTGCAAATCACAATTTGGGTTTTCAAAAACTTCATCAATAGCTGAACGATAAGCTTTTGTTACGGCTGAAACGTAGTACAAGCTTTTTGTTCTGCCTTCGATTTTTAGTGAATCTACACCTGCATCAATAAGTTCTCTTAAATATTCTACAAGACATAAATCTTTTGGGCTTAAAATATGTGTTCCTCTGTTGTCTTGATTGATTTCAAAATATTGTCCTGGACGAGTTTCTTCCAATAACTTGTAACTCCAACGGCATGGTTGAGCGCAATTTCCGTGATTAGCTTTTCTTTCCCCGTAAGTCATATAATCGCTCAACAGGCATCTTCCAGAAAATGACACGCACTGTGAGCCGTGAATAAAGACTTCTGTCTCAATGTCAGGAACTTTTTCTTTTATTTCTTTAACATCTTTTATAGGTAATTCTCTTGCTAGAATTACTCTTTCTGCGCCTAAATCTCTCCAGAATTTAACTGCCTCATAGTTTAAGATATTTGTTTGTGTGCTAACGTGAATTGGCACGTTTGGCATGTATCTTCTTACAACGTTAAATACACCAAAGTCAGTTAAAATAATTGCATCTGGGTTGCTTTCAATAATTTTGTCCATCGCTTGTTCAAGAAGTTTAATATCTTCGTTGAATGCGAAAATGTTTAATGTTAAATAAGCTTTAACATTATGCTGATGCGCAATATCAATAGCTTCTTTCAAATTTTCTAGGGTGATAAGTTCACCTTTTCTCATTGCACGTAAGCTAAAGTCTACAACACCTAAGTATACGGCATCTGCACCGTATTCAATTGCATATTTTAATTTTTCAATATTACCTGCCGGTAACAATAATTCTGGTTTCTTCATATTTTTATTTTAACTTAAAAGATTTTTTTAAACAATTATGTTAATATTATAAAAAAGGAGAATCCAACTTATGTTATTAGAAATATTAAGCATGGCTATGATAAATCCAACTTTTGACAGTATGGAAAATTTAGATAGAATAGCTTATGAAAACAAGCATATTAAAACGGTAGAAGTTGTCAATGACAATTATTCCGGCGAATATTCTATCCCTTATAAAAGGGCAAATTTTGACAGCTTTTACTCTTCTCATAAATCTGAAATGGCAAAAGTTATTTCTGATTTTAATTCAAGAAAATTGAAAGATGAGCAATATTTGAAGTGGGCTAATTTGCCTCAAGAACAATTAAAAGGTCATCTGAATGAAATTTATTCTCAAGCAAATAAATTAAAAATGAGAAAAGATAAAGTTAATAGACCCCTTGTAGTTTTAGGTATTGGCGGAAGTAAACATACGGCAGAATTTTTACTTAATATGACAGGATTTAATGACAAAGATGTTTATTTCTATTCTGATATCGACCCATTAAGTTTTAATAATTTTATTAAAAATACAAAAGTTGGTATTCAAAATTTGAACTTTTTAGTTGTTTCAAAATCTGGTAAAACTTTTGAAACTCAAGACTCATTTAAAAGATTTGAACAAGAATTAATAGATTATTATGTAGCAAATGGTTATAGACCAAAAGATGCTAGAATTGAAACACAAAAACACTTTGCAATTTGTACAGACAAGTTTGCAAAAGAAGATAATCTAAAAGAACAAGTTAGAAATAATCCGTACTATATTCAAAACTTATATATCCATGACGGAGTTGGTGGAAGATATTCAATGTTTGATGATGCAGGATTGTTTGTTCTTGCGTATGCTGGAGTTCCTTATGATTTTACTGCAAGAATTCTAAAATCTGCACAAAATGTTACTAACAAATATTGTGATGAAAATAATTTAGATACTAATATCGCAATGAAAAATGCTATGTTCAACATCTATTCAAGAAACAAAGGTCATAAAATTTTATATCAACAATATTTTGGTAGATTTTTTGAACAAGGTGGTGAAAATTGGGCAAAACAACTTTATCTTGAATCTTTAAAAGATTTTGATTTCGTAGCTTCAAAAGCACCTGATAGCATGCATTATGCAACAGAAGGTCTTTATAAACATGAAAATAGAAAGAATTATTATGTTGTAATGACAAGAATAGACCCAAAAGTTTCTACAAATTATAATCACTACACTGTTGCAATTAAAGATACATATGCAGAAGAAAATCCTGTTGTTGTTGAAACTCTTGCTGTTGAAGGTGATTCAATTAAACCCGAAGCAATTGGTGAATATGTTCAATCAAAACATTTTGAAACAGTTTATACAGGTTGTTTGAGAAGAGCTTTGAATAAACATTACAAAAATGATGTATATATTCAATATCCGGAAGTTATGCAATATAACGTTGAGTTGTATAAAAATAAATTCAAAATAAAAAAAGAAGATATTAAAGATTTAGGCAAGTCTGACGTTAATAGAGTTCGCAAATTGCAAGATTACGAAAAATATAACGTAGAAGCTGGCAGAAGAGATTAAATTTTTAAATAAAATTAAATAATCTAAAAATAGAGTTGATAGTTGATATTAACTCTATTTTTTAGCTCGATTTACTCCAATAATATGACTTGTAAAACTTTTTTCTTTGTTGTAAATTTAGGTTGTACTTATAAATACAACAAGGAGATTTTCAAATGAGTGAAAGAAAATTAGTAGGAACAAACGAAATGTTCAAAAAAGCATTAGCTGGCGGTTATGCTATTGGTGCTTACAATGTTAACAATATGGAAATTTTACAAGGTATTGCAGAAGCAGCAGAAGAAACTCGTTCACCAATCATTTTACAAGTTTCAGCTGGTGCAAGAAAATATGCAAACCAAACTTACTTAATTAAATTAGTAGAAGCAGCATTAGCTACAACTACAGTACCTATCGCTTTACACTTAGATCACGGTGCTGATTTCGAAATTTGTAAAGCATGTATCGACGGTGGTTTCTCATCAGTTATGATTGATGGTTCAAGATTCCCATTTGACGAAAACGTTGCAGTAACTAAAAAAGTTGTTGAATATGCTCACGAAAGAGGAGTTTCAGTAGAAGCTGAACTTGGTAAATTAGCTGGTGTTGAAGATGACGTTAAAGTTTCTGACAAAGATGCTAAATATACAAACGTTAAAGAAGCAGTTGAATTCGTAAAACAAACTGGTTGTGATTCATTAGCAATCGCTATTGGTACTTCACACGGTGCTTACAAATTCAAAGGTGAAGCTAAATTAGACTTCGATAGATTAAAAGAAATTAAAGATGCTTTAGCTGAAGCTGGTTACCCAGATTACCCAATCGTATTACACGGTTCTTCTTCAGTTCCAAAAGAATTCGTAGAAAAATGTAACAAATACGGTGGTAACTTACCAGATGCACAAGGTGTTCCAGAAGATATGTTAAACTATGCTTCTAAACACGGTGTAGCTAAAATTAACATAGATACAGACTTAAGATTAGCTATGACATCTACTATCAGAGAATTCTTCATTGAACACCCTGAAAAATTTGACCCACGTGAATACATGGGACCTGGTAGAACAGCTGTTAAAGAAATGGTTATGCACAAAATGAGAGATGTATTAGGTACAGCTGGACACGCTGATGACTAATAATTAATCTCAATAAGGTTAACTATAAAACAGAGAGTCAAAAGCTCTCTGTTTTTTTATTTATTTTAATATTTCCTTGTAAAAAATTTTTGTTTAATATAAACTTATTCATGCAGAAGTTTTATGGCTATGGCTGCCATAATCTTTATAGAACATACAACCTTAAACATAGAAAGGAAATGAAAATGCCAAAAATGAAAACACACAGATCAGGTGCTAAAAGATACAAAATTACTGCATCTGGTAAAATCGTAAGAAGACAAGCTGGTAAAGGGCACTTACTTGCAAACAAAGACGTAAGCCGTAAAAGAAGACTCTCTAAAATGGTAGAAATTTCAGAATCACAAGTGAAATTAGTATCAAAAGAGTTACCATACAAGAAATATTCAAGATAGGAGAGTTAGAAAATGAGAATTGTTAGAGGAAACGTTAGTCGTAAAAGACATAAAAAAATCTTAAAATTAGCTAAAGGCTTTATTGGTGCTAGAAGCAGAATCTTTAAAGTTGCAAATATCGCTGTTATGAAAGCTTTAAAATACGCTTACAGAGACAGACGTATGACAAAACGTAATATGAGAAGATTATGGATTGTTAGAATTAACGCTGCTGTTAGAGAACAAGGTATGAGCTACTCTAGATTTGTTAATGCTTGCAAAAAAGCAGACATTTTAGTTAACAGAAAAATGTTAGCAGACCTAGCTGTTAATGATCCAGAAGCTTTTACAGTAGTTGTTGAAACTGCTAAAGCTGCTTTATAATTATAATTTATAATTATAGGAAGAATTAAAAAGAGTTGAATTATTAAATTCAACTCTTTTTTTGCATTGTGTTTAATAAAAATTTTTTATTTATTAGTTAGCATAGCTCATAAATTCTACAATGAAGGAATCAATTATTTCTTTAACGGCAGTTTCTGTTATTTCATTGAATTCCATTTTTGTTTTTTTATTTTCTGGGCTATCTAGACCGTCATGTAAGTAATAAACACTAATGAATGATGCGCCAGTATGTTCAAATTTTAATCTTGAAGTTTTTTCTTTCTTTGTTACAACTAAATTTAATTCTTTTTCGTTTTCTGTTATTTCGAAATTGATATTGTGCAATTTTCTTTTTGCTGCTTTTTTAGCGAATTCCAAAAGAGGTTTAATAACTGTAGAAGTTTTCTTTTCATACAATTGTTTAAACAATTTAAGGTTATGAGAATTTTTATCGCCTTTTGCTTCTAACCAACGACCTTGGTTTTGTTCATCATCATCATTGATAGCAATAAAGTAATTTGGAGTTGTTAGAGCAACATTCAAACCATTTGTCATCAATATTTGTAATTGTTCTAATGATTTTTCTGCAACATCTGTAATGCAACCGCAAATTGTTTCTTCTGAACCGATTGTTTTGATAATTCTTGACCAAACAATCATTGCACCTGATAAATTAGTGTTTGTCAAAATTAAGAAATAAGTTTCTTCGTCATTCATGATTACGATATCGGAACCACGGACATTGCCTTTTACAACTTCATCAAGTTTTTCTTTTGTAATTTTTATGCCAGCATCTTTATTGGCTCTGATTGCCATTAATACTGCATCAAGGTGGTTTTCTGTCAAGTAACTAATTTCGTTAGCGAAAACTCTTTTTCCTTGTTTTGTTGTATAGAAACCTGTTTTCGGGTCTAAAATTTTTAATTGTTCAAGAAGTCTCATAGTTTTTTTATGAGTTTCTCTCATTTCATTTTTTTGCAAACTCCAAATTGTTCTCATAAGGATTTCGCTATGACCATATTGAACTGTTACACAATCACTTATACCAGCTTGGTTTGCAAGTTTTACAAATTCTTCGTCATATTCTCTCAAAACTAAAATAATAGGAACTATTGTATGACGTTTCATCAATTTTATTGTTTCAAGACACTCTGCTTCTTCACCTCTATTTGAGCAAGTGATAATGATTGATTGAGGTCTTTCTTTGTCAATCGTGTCGCATGCATCTGCATATAATCTTATTAAAATGCAATCAATATTTCTTAAAAGAATTAATTGGTCTGATAATTGATTTACAATTTCGTCTTCATTTGTTACGAATAATACGTTATTTCCTGAGTCTTGCATTTTTATCCTTTTCTATATTGAAAGTTTTTCGAATAGGCTGTCGGCTTGTTCGAAAATGTCGTCTCTAAACATTTCGGCTCTGCCTATTGTTAAATCCATACCTAAAACTTTTGTGATTTCTGGATCAATGTTTTCATATTTATAATTATCTTGAACAAGAGTATCTACAACGTTTACCAGTGAACATGCAACAGGCATTGATGAATCTTGTGGCGCATGGTGATATTTCATTACGTTAGAAATGATTACTGGTAGTTGCCATTTTTTTGCCAAAATGATACCAACTTGAGTGTGGTTACAACCAAATTCTTCTGTTTCAACGTCAATTGATTTTTCGCCAGCTTCAATTCTTTCTCTTGTTCTGTCGTAGAATTGAGGATCTTTTAAGTTGAAAATCATCTTTCCTACGTCGTGCATAAATCCTAATACGAAGGCTTCATCTGAGTTTAAAAGATTTTTGTGTTTAGCAAAGTGTTCGCAACCTACAGCAACACGTATTGAGTGTTTCCATAATTCTTTGTCGCTTTGTCTTGTAAACATTGGTCTCATTGCGATTGTGATGATTAAGTTTTTAGCCTTAACCATACCAATCAAAGCTAAAGCTCTGTTGATAGATGTAATTTGTTGTGAAAAGCCGTAATAAGCCGAGTTTACAAGTGTTAAAACTTTTGCACTTAAAGACTGGTCATAAGAAATTATGTTTGCCAAATCTTTAATACTTGCGTTTGGATTTTTTACAAGGTTAATTGCCTGCATTACTACGTTTGGCATTGCAGGAATTTCTCTTAAATCATTGATTAACTTTTGAATATCTTGTATTTCGGTAATTTTCTCAGCCATAGTTTTTCACCTTAAATTTTTATAGATTTTTAAACTTGTAAGTGTTTTTTGATTGATAAGAAGCTTCCGCCAGCTCCGAATAAAGTACCAACTAAGATAGTTGTTATGATAACTATCTTTTCTGCAAATACAGGAACTGGAATTAGGAAGAATTGGTGTACGTTGTCTAACATTTGTTGAACAACGTTGACTGGTATTAAGGCTATTAATGCACCAAATAAACCATATAATGCACCTTGCATAATCAATGGAATTTTAATATACCAGTTGTTTACACCCATTAATCGCATTATTTCAATTTCTTCTTTTCTAGATTGAATTACAAGTTGGATAGTGTTGTTAATGATTGTTATTGTTAATATAGCAACGATTATGATTACAAATACAGTTGTTGTATTTACTGCATTATTCAGAACTTGGATTTTCTTAGCCAAATCTTGTGCATAATTCATATTTTCAACAACAGTTAAAGACTTGATTTTATTAAATACTTCATTGATATTTTCAGGATTATCAACTTTTACGTGCAATGTATCAGGTAAAGGGTTATCTATATCTCCGATTTTAATTTCACGTTTAAAATCAGCCCAGCTTTTTTCTTTAGGAATAATTTGAACACCTTTTACATGTTCAATTTCTTTTATTCTTTGACTTGTAACATTAGGGTCTGCATTAGATTTTAAATACACAGAAATTTCTAATACATTGCCAAGTTCCTTTGCAAAGGCTGAAACTGATAAAGTAGTTCTAAACAAAGACCCGAACAAAGTTAATATCGCAGCCATAGTCGTAATGATTACGATATTTATAAGCCCTGTTCTTTTGAAGTCGCTTAAAATTTCGCATGTCAAACGATAGACTATTCTTATTTCTGTAAGCCAGTCTTTTGGAATATGCTTTTTAACTTGTTTTTTTATAGCTTGTTTTCTATTGCGCATAAGTTCCTGCTTCAATGTCTCTTACTACTTCACCGTTATCAAGAGTAATAACTCTTTTTCTAAAATAATCTACCATTGATTTATCGTGAGTAGAAATAATAACGGTTATACCTTTTTGGTTAATTTGATCCAAAATTTGCATAATTTCTAATGAATTTTTTGGGTCTAAGTTACCAGTAGGTTCGTCTGCAATTAAAAGTGGTGGACCGTTTACGATTGCTCTTGCAATACTTACACGTTGTTGTTCGCCACCTGAAAGTTCTGAAGGTTTTGCTTTCATTTTGTCAAGCAAGCCTACTACTTTTAATGCACCAGTTACACGAGCATTGATTTCTTTTGAACTTATTCCCATTGTTCTGATTACATATGCAATGTTGTCATAAACTGATTGATTTTGAAGCAGTTTATAGTCTTGGAAAACAATACCCATACATCTACGTAAGCTTGGAACTTTGTCGTTCGGTAGGTTTGCGATGTTGATACCACCGATGATAACTGTACCAGAAGAAGGTAATTCTTCTCTGTAAAGAAGTTTCATCAATGTAGATTTACCTGCACCAGACTTACCTACTAGGAATACGAATTCCCCAGACGAAATGTCCAAATTTACGTTTTTAAGCGCATATTTGTTGTTTTTATATTTTTTTGTTACTGAGCGTAACTGTATCATTATTTTTCTTCCATTAATTTTTTGATATCTTCTGCAAGTTCAACAGAGTTCAATCTATAGTGTTTCATTAGGTTGTCAAAATCACCAGATTGACCGAATGTATCTTGAACACCTAATCTGTGAACTTTAACAGGATATTCTTCTGCCAACACTTCACATACTGCTGAACCAACGCCACCGATTACTGAGTGGTTTTCAACAGTAATTACATAATTTGTTTTCTTAGCTGAGTCAACGATTGCTTTTTTGTCGATTGGTTTAACCATTGGTAAGTGAACTATTTCAACGTCGATACCTTGTTCAGCTAAAATATTTGCAGCATCAATAACTTCTGCAGTTGTTTCACCGTTAGTAACGATTGTTACATCTTTACCTTCCTTTAAGATTGCTGCATGAGTTAAATCAAATTCATGACCTGCTTCAAATACATCAGGAACGTTAGTTCTTGGAACTCTGATGTAAACCGGACCAACGTGTTTAGCTGCATATTTAACAGCTGCGTTCATTTCAGCACAATCTGAAGGTACTAAAACTTGCATATTTGGAAGACCTCTCATTAGAGAAACATCTTCCAAAGATTGGTGAGTTGCACCGTCTTCACAAACTGTGATGCCACCGTGAGTTCCAACAACTTTTAAGTTGAAGTTTGCATAGCAAGCACCGTTTCTAACTTGGTCATAGTTTCTACCAGTTGCAAATACTGCGAAACTTGCGATAAAAGGAATTTTGCCTGTTGTAGAAAGACCGATAGCTGTTGTTGTCATATCAGCTTCTGCAATACCGCAATCAAACCATCTATCTGGGAATTCGTTTGCGAATAACTTTGTTTGAGTAGAGCCAGCTAGGTCTGAATCTAAAACTACAACGTTTGGATTTTCTCTTCCAACTTCTACTAAAGCATTACCGAATGCAGAACGAATTGATTTTCTTTCTTTTTTATTTACTGTAATCATATATTTAACCCCTTCTATTTTTATATATAGTAAAATTATAGCATAAATAAATTTATCAAAAAAACCAACGTTACATTTGCTTAACAAAACCATGAAAATACGCAATTTCATGGCTTTATGGTATTTTATATAGATGTAGGTAGTTTAGTAGTTGAGTACTATTATATGATTGGTAAAATTAATAGTGGTGTAAATAATTTTTTCAAGCCTCAAAACAAGGCTAATAAATTAAAAGGTGAAACTGAATTAAGCGTTTTTTATATGAATGATGCTCATGGTGATATTAACCGTGCTGCAAATATGAAAACTGCGAAAGACTGTTTTGAAAAACAAAATAAAGCAGGTGCGCATTTAACTCTTGCTGCAGGTGATATGTTATATGGTAATGACCCTAAGAGAATTGGTTTTATTACAAAGTTCTTAAATGCAATGAAAATTGATGCGACTGCATTAGGTAACCATGAATTTCATTATGGTTCTGAATTTTTAGCTAAAAATCTTAAAAATATAGATACAACAGCTGTTTGCTGTAATATTGATATTCCAGAAGGTAATGGCTTAAAAGATAGAATGGCAGAAAAGAAATTAGTTAAATCTGCTGTATTTATGAAGGGTGGTCATAAGTTTGGTATCATTGGTGCTTCTCCATTTGATACAGATATTACTGTTAAAGAAAAACAAGATGGTACTGGTATCAAGCAAATGAGCGTTGACCAAACTATCAAAGCTATTAATGAAGAAGCTAAAAATTTAGAAAAACAAGGTATCAATAAAATTATTCTTTGTACTCACACAGGTTATGGCGAACATGCTGACCTAAGAATTGCAAAAGAAACAGAAGGTGTAGATATCATTATTGGTGGTCATTCTCACACTGTTATCGATGGTGCAAACAAAGAAGACAAAGGTGGCGACCACAAATTAAACGTTGTTAAATCAAGAAGAGGCGAACCAGTTGTAATTACTCAAGCTGGTAAATTAAACAAATATGCAGGTTTTTTAAATGTAATTTTTGATAAAAACGGTGTTATTAAAGAAGATTCAATTGTTAACAAACTTACTGATACGAAAGAATTCGCTCCTAATAAAGGTATTCAAAATATTCTTACAGCAACATTAGGTCAAAACAAAGTTCTTTCAAATCCAAAACACACATATATGCCTATCAACGAATTCCAAGACAGATACATGGAAAATCCTGTTGTAAATGTAGTGTCTGATGCAATTTTAGCTGGTGCTAGAAAAGTTGATAAAGATGTAATAGCAGAGTTACACCCAACTAACAATTTGAAAAAATGTGTTGATGGTCCTGTAACAACTTATAACGTAAAATATGATATGCTTCCATACAACTGTAATTATGCGATTGTTGAAATTACAGAAGAAGATTTAGTTAAGACTCTAGAAGCAACTTCTGGTAACTTATTCAAAGATTTTGATCCAGAACTTTTGAGATGTGCTGGCATGAGATACACGATTGATGAAAATGCAGATAAAGGTATTAATGGTCATATCAAATCATTAGAGTTTGTTGATGACAAAAATAATGTTATTAAATCAATTGATGTTAAAAATCCTTCAAAAACAAACAAATTAAAAATCGTTATGGATACTTTCTTATTTAAAGAAAAAAATACTAAAGATATCTTAGCACCTTATACAAAAGATGCAAAAAGTGTTGGTACAGAACAAGATTTATTCATCAATTATTTAGAAGAAAACAAAGATGTTGATTTTGATAAAAAACCTGAAAAAAGAATTCAAATCAATTACCAAAACCTAGATAAATATTGTTACCAATACCCAATGGAAGACAAATATGCAGCTTTAGGTATGAACAAATAATTAATTGTAAAAATTATATTAAAACCTTAACAAAAGAGGCAATTTTATGAAGTTACGAACCTTTATAGATATGTAGGTAGTAATTAGGTTGTTTTATGCTTAATAATATTGGAAACAGTTTTAAGCCAAAATATACGTCTAACGCATCGTTGAGTGTGTTTTACAACAATGATATGCATGGCGATTTGAAACGACTTTGTAAATTGAAAACTGCTAAAGATTGTTTTGAAAAACAAAATGTTACTATACCAAAGTTGACACTTTCTGGTGGTGATATGTTTTTAGGCACAGACAAGAAAAGAAATAGTTTTCTTGTTGAATTTATGAATAAGTTCAAACTTGATGCGACAACACTTGGTAATCATGAATTTTCTGCAAAATCAAAAGGTTTAGCTGAAAATCTTGAAAAAGCTGAGTTTAAAACTGTTTGCGCAAATATAGAAGTTGATGAGAAAAATGATTTAGCAAATAGATTAAAAGATAAAAAACTTGTCAAGTCTGCTACATTTATGAAGGGTGGGCACAAGTTTGGTATCATCGGTGCTGCGCCAATTGATTCATACATTGGTAAAAACGAAGTTGGAGAAAATCCAACAAAAGTTATGGATATTGATAAAACTATTAAAGCCATAAATGAAGAGGCTAAAAACTTGGAGTCTCAAGGTGTTAATAAAATTATTTTGTGCTCACATGTAGGTTATGGCGACGACAAAGACTTAAGAATTGCAAAAGAAACAGAAGGTGTAGATATCATTATTGGTGGTCATACTCACACTGTTATTGATGGTGTAAACACTGAAGATAAAGGCGAAAATGAAAAATTAAACCTTGTGATGTCAAAAAGAAATGAGCCAGTTTTGATTACACAAGCTGGTGGTTTAAATAAATATGCAGGATATTTGAACGTAGAATTTGATGAAAAAGGTGTTTTAAAACAGGATAAAATTATCAACAAGTTAGTAAATCTTGACGGTTTTGAAGACTCAAAATCAGTTGAAACTATAATGGAAAAATATCTTGGTAAAAATGAAACTTTAGCAACAATCAAAGGTTCTTACAATCCTAAAAACCCTACAGAAGAAAGATTATTAGAAAATCCTATTCATTCACATTTTGGAAAAGCAATGCTTGAAAAATTTAAAGATGAAGGCGCTGAAGTTGCAGTATTTGGCGCACCAACATTGAGGGGTGGAGCAAACGAAAAAATTACTACTTACGACATAAAATATGCAATGCTTCCTTTTAATACAGAAATTGGTATTGTTGATATGACAGAAAAAGATTTGGTGAAAGTTTTAAATGCAAATTGGGATAAGTACCAACAAAAAGCTGTAATTCCAGATTTATGCAGAGCTTCTGGCATGTCATTTAGTGCTTCATCTCAACCAAAATTGAATGCAGAAGGCGAAAAAGTTTATATTGATGATATCAAATTAGACAACAACACTAAAATCAACGCATTAAACCCATCTGACAAAAAAATCAAAGTTGTTATTGATAAATATACATTAATGACTAAATTACCTGAAAAACTTGAAGAATTTAAGGCAACTTCAACAGAACAAGAAGCAATGATTGATTACCTAAAAAATAGACAAGAAATTTCATTAGAAAATGAAAATAAGTTTGTTTATAAAGGCTAAGTTTTTTTGTAAAATTTTGTTACAGTTCTGAAACATGCTGAAATTGAGTATTTCGGAAATACTTTATATACATGTAAAAGATTAGAGAGTGTATTTTTTTATGACGCAAAATTTTGGAACATTAATCAAGACGAATAAATCGGATTTATACTACTTGAATAAAAATGATCAAAGAATGCGTTTTAACAATTCTAAAGACCCGATTTATTTTATCTTTGATACAATCGAAAATCGTCCAATGCAACAATTGGCAAAAGAATTTGTGCAAGATACATTCTATGAAATTGCTAATTTTGTATCAAAAGCAGTTCGTTAACAAGTTCTATCGGAATATAATAGCAAATTAAAAACCTTGAATTTTCTTCAAGGTTTTTTTATTAAAAAATGCTTAAAATTATCATTACAATTGTAATACATGTATTGAAAAAGGACTTTTGAAGTGTTATAATTTCTGTACAAAAATATACATTTTACTAAGGAGTCTATATGGAAATCGGTGGTATAAAAATAGGATTGCCAAAAGTTGGTGCAAAAGCTAATGATAATAAAGCTTTAGCTAATTTAAAAGAACCTATTAAAGATACTTTTATAAGACATGATGACAATGAAGTTCGTAATGCAACTTCTGAATTTGAAAGTATTAAAAAGGCTGACGGTTCACAATATGATTTTGTAAATAAATGTGTTTTTCAAAAATTATACAAAGACGGCTTAATTGATGTAGATACAGTTAAAGCTTTTAAAGATACAAAATTTGACCTTTACAATATGTCCTCAATCTATCAAATGAAAAAAGATAGAAAAGATGACAAATTCTTTGATAAGGTATTTAAAGCTATGGACAAGATTCCGAATGGAAAAGAAGCTACTGGCTTTAAACAAAATGTGTATGAGCCAACAAAAGAATTTACCTTAAAATTTGAAAAAACAAGTAATAAACTTGATGAAATAATAAACAGTAACTATAGAACTTTAGGTAAAACATACAAGTTTGATGCGGATTCTCTTGATGTTATTGAGGAGACTAATTCAAAGATTGAAGCTGGTTTACTACCTCGTTTAAAGACAAGAACTTTTGACTACAGAAACCATACCGAAGTTAATAGAATTGATGGAATTAGCGCAGACGGTTTGTCAATGAAAAAACAAACTGTAAGAACTAATGACAAAGACGGAAACGTGGTTAAAGAAGAAGTTATGACTCCTTCTCAAGTAAAAGGTATGTTTGATGTTGAAGTTAATTATGCAAATGGCAAAAAAGAACAAATTGCAAAATCAACTTATGATAAAAAGAGCGGCATAACTTCAATCAAAAAAGATATGAAATCAGCAGACGGAACTCGTACTCAATTCTTATTAGAAAAAGATACTAGAGGAAATAGTCTTATTGATTACAAAATTACTGATAAAAACGGTAAAATATTGATGGGTAACTCTCAAACTTTTGAGGTTTTAGATAATAATCACTTTATTTCATCTAAAAATGGTTACAAATATGATATTCAAACTGATGATAAAAAATTAACTGTTAAAAACTTACACACAGAAAAAGAGGCCACAATTGAATTTAAAAAGAAATTCAAAGGTAACAAAGACGAACTTCTAAAATTATTGAAAACAGTTCCAGGAGACGAGTTGTTTGAAACAGTTGATAATATTAAAAAATTGAACGGTAAAGATAAAGATAAACTTCTTGACTCTCACTATAATTTGTGGACAAAAAACATTAATATTGGCGACAATTTAATGGTATTTTTACATGAATTAGGACACTCAAAAGATTACTCAACAGCGAAGAAAAGAGATTTCTTAACTGGTGAAAACAATAGATTGTATTCAGGAAATAAAGATATTCAAAAAACTTTTATTGAAGAACGTAAAAACTTTAATGCAACTCATTCTGATATAGAAAGAGAACATATTAACTACTTTACGCAAGCAAAAGGTCATTACAACGGCGAGTGGGGTGGACTTGCAGAAGTTGTTGCTGAAACAAATGCCTTAACTAATACATATACAAATAGCGATGTAGAAATCTTAGGTACACGTATGCAATATCTTCAACAACATTTCCCAAAAACAATTGCTGCAATTCGTGATGCAATGAATTGGAAAGATGATTTGACTGCAATTGAGTATTATGGTGCATAGTATGAATTGTTTTAATATCCGAAAAATGCAAAAAGAGGATAAAGACAGTATTATTTCAATGATGCAGATTTTTTATTCTTCAGATGCCGTTTCTACAAATGGCTCAATTGAAATTTTTGAAAACGATTTTGAAAATTGTATAAATGACTCTCCGTATCTTGACGGTTTTGTATTTTATAATGAAAAAGAGCTTCAAGGATATGCAATGATTGCTAAAAGCTTTTCAACAGAATTTGGCAAAGCTTGTTATTGGATTGAGGATTTGTACGTAAAGACTGATTATAGAGGATGGGGAATAGGGACAGCATTTTTAAAATATATTGAAAACATTTATCCAAATGTAATTTTTCGACTTGAAGTTGAAGAAGAAAATGAAAGAGCAGTTCATGTTTATAAAAAATGCGGTTTTACAACTCTTCCTTATGCGGAAATGAAAAAATAATGGATAAAATAAAAAATACAATAGAATTGGATAAAGTAAAAAAATCAGGAGACTTATTTTTAGAAGGATATAATTGTGCGCAATCAGTTTTTGGAACATATTGCGAAGATTTTGGAATACCTTTTGAGCAAGGAATAAAAATGGCATCATCATTTGGAGGAGGAATGGGACGTCTTCGTGAAGTTTGTGGTGCTGTATCGGCAATATTTATGATTGCCGGATTGAAATATGGTTATACAGAACCTAATAATGACGAAATTAAAGCTCAACATTATAAAAGAATACAAGATTTGGCAGAAGAATTTAAAAAAGAATATGGTACAATAATTTGTAGAGAACTATTAAATATGGATTCAGATGGATATATTCCATCAAAAAGAACACCAGAATACTACAAAGAAAGACCTTGTTTGAAATTTATTGAAAAAGCATCAGAAATTATAGCTAAAATGTAGTTTTTATAAGAGAGGCGAATTTTGCATTTGCAAAATTCGCCTCTTAATTTTCTAAATTTTATCTATCTAAATTATTGATTAGTCAAAAGACTCATGATTGCTAAATAGTGCATCACAGCTCCACCGATAACGAATAGATGCCAAATGCAGTGAGTGAATTTAACTTTTTTTAGTAAATAGAATATGCAACCTACTGAGTAAACAAAACCACCGCCTAGAAGGTACCAGATAACATTTATTTGATTAAGTTCTACAAGTCTCCAAACTAATAGGACTGAAAGCCAACCCATTACAAGGTAAAGAGCTGTGTTTATGTATTTGAATTTAACTGTTATACATGAGAAAACTATACCCATAACAGAAATGTACCAAGTCATTGCTAGAAGTGCAATTGACGTTGGATAAGGCACCACTAAGATGAAGAATGGTGTGTATGTGCCCGCAATTAATAAGAATATTGCAGAGTGGTCGATTTTTCTAAATACTTTTTTAGCAGTTTCATTAACCATTGCGTGATACAAGGTTGAAGACTGGAACAATAGAAACATCATTGCACCAAAGATTGATGTAGAGGCTGTTTCTGCGGGGGTGCGAGAAGCTGCGATTAGCATTACTAACCCATAGATTGATAAAAGGGTTCCGATTGCGTGGGTTGATGCACTTATGAATTCTTCCAATGGTGAATATTTTATTTCTTTGTCTTCCATAGTGTAAATCCTTGTTTCGTGAATTGCTCAATAATTATATATTTAAAATAGCTTTATTGCAACTAGAAGATATAAATGTCATAACTAGGTTATAAAATATCTGCCGTCTTTTTCTTGAAGGTTGATACGTGTTTCAAATATTTCTGATAAGTTTTCAGAAGTTAAGATATCTTCTTTTTTACCTTGCTTGTAGACTGTTTGGTTGTGGATAAGCGCTACGTTTGTAATTCGAGGGAAAATTTCTGAGATATCGTGAGTTATTAAGATTATTGGCGTTTCTTTAGAAATTTTTTCAAAGAGCTTTATAAAAGCACGTTGTGCTTTTATGTCTAAACCAATGGTTGGCTCGTCAAGGATAAAAGCTTTTGGAGAATGGATAAGGGCACGACCAATAATTGCTAATCTCAATTGCCCTGTGCTTAGTTCGTAAACTTTTTTGTCTTTTATGTTTAAGATGTTTAAAAATTTCATAGTTTTTTCGGCTTTTTTAAGCTCTTCATCGGAGAAGGTGTGGTGTTTGTATGAACCGATTGAACTGTGGTAACCACTTGTTACAACATCTTGAACTGTTACGTAACTTTCGCAGTTCATAAATTTTACGTGAAGTTCGTTTGTGATAATACCTAAGAGTTTTTTTAGCTCAAAGATGTTCCAACGGTCTTTACCAAAAAGTTCTTTTTTAAATTCGTAAGAAGTGTTTGGATAAAGGTCATTTGTAAGGAGTTTTATTAGTGTAGATTTACCACTGCCATTGGCACCTAATATTGCCCAATTTTCGTTACTTTTGATTTTTAGGTTGATATTTTTAAGCGCTTGAAAATTGCCGTAATTTGCGTAGATATTTTCAAAATCAATTATTGTTTCTGCGGGATTGTTCATAGAGATATTTTAACACTTATGACGGCTGAAATTCAAGTATAAGTTAAAAGGCAATTATTTTTTAGAAAAATACTTTATATAAATACAATTGGGAAAATCTATCTTTATTTTTGCACAGCTAAAATTTTAGGTGTGCCAGTTCTATATTAAGAAATATTAAGAAAAATGTTCTAAAAATGGCAATTTCTTAAAACTAATTTACTTTATATAAATGTAAGAGAGATACGAAAGAGATAGAGTAAATGACAGCATTTGGTACACTAATTGCACAAAACAGAGACAATTTAGAATACTTGAATAAAAATGACAGAAGAATGAGATTTAACAACTCTAAAGATCCTATCTACTTCGTATTCGATCACATTGAAGACAGACCAGTATCTACATTAGCTAAAGAATTCGTTCAAGATACTCTTCACGATATTTGCAACTTCGTTTCTAAAGTTGTTGCATAATCATAAAAAAGATTTTTTATCATAGGATAAAGGATTGGGAAATAGGTAAAGATAATAAACGAGGAAAACAAATTTTAGGAACTCAAAATGAGTTCCATTTTTTTTGAAAAATTTTATACAATTTTAGTTTGTTTTTGGTAAAATAATTGTATTAATCAAGAAGAAGGAAGATAAGATATGCAATTAAGAATGAAAACAAACAATTGTGGCGAACTTAATTTATCAAATATCGACCAAGAGGTTACTCTTTCTGGTTGGGTTGATTGCGTTCGCGACTTAGGCGGTATGATTTTTATTGAATTAAGAGATAGAACAGGATTTTTCCAATTAGTTTCTGATCCACAAAAAAATCCTGAAATTCATAAAGTTTTTGAAAAAATTAGAAGTGAATATGTAATCACTATCAAAGGTAAAGTAACAAGAAGACCGGAAGAAACTTATAATGACAAGCTTCCTACTGGACAAGTTGAAATATATCCAGAATACGTAGAAATTTTATCTGAAGCAAAACCTATTCCATTTGTTTTAGATGATGACAGTGTTTCAGAAGACGTAAGATTAAAATATCGTTATTTAGACATCAGACGTCCTCAAATGTATAGCAAATTAAAATTAAGACATGATGTTGTTCAAGCTGTTAGAAATTACATGAATGGTAATGACTTTTTAGAAGTTGAAACACCAATTCTTATCAAAACAACTCCAGAAGGTGCAAGAGATTATTTAGTACCTTCTCGTGTACAACCTGGTAAATGGTATGCACTTCCTCAATCACCACAAATCTTCAAACAATTATTAATGGTTGGTGGTGTTGAAAGATATTATCAAATTGCAAAATGTTTCCGTGATGAAGACTTACGTGCAGACAGACAACCAGAATTTACACAAATCGATATAGAAATGTCATTTGTTGAACAAAAAAATATTATTGAACTTGTTGAAGGCTTAATCGTTGAAGGTTTCAAAGCAGCAGGTGTTGAAGTTAAACCTCCATTTATTCAAATGCCTTGGCAAGAAGCTATGGATAGATTTGGTTCTGATAAACCAGATACAAGATTTGGTTTAGAATTATTTGATATTGGAGATATCATTTTACAATCAGAATTCGATATTGTTAAGAAAACTCTTCAAGCGGGCGGTATCGTTCGTGGTATCAGAATTCCAGGTGGTGCTAAATATTCAAGAAAAGAAATTGATGATATTACAAAATTAGCAGTATCATTCGGTGCAAAAGCTTTAGCTAACATCATTTACAACGAAGACGGTACAGCAAAATCACCAGTATTGAAATTCGTTACAGAAGAACAAGCTCAACAAATCAAAGAAAGAGCTCAAGCAGAAGATGGTGATATTATCTTCTTCGTAGCTGATAGACCAAAATTAGTTTATGATATTATGGGTAGATTAAGATTACATTTTGGTAAAGCATTGAACTTGATTGATGAATCAAAACACGCTTTACTTTGGGTAGTTGATTTCCCAATGTTTGAATGGTCAGACGAAGAACAAAGATTTATGGCAATGCACCACCCATTCACATCACCTTGTTTGGAAGATTTAGACAAACTTGATAGTGGTGATTTGGGTAATGTTAAATCAATTGCTTACGATATCGTATACAACGGTACAGAATTAGGTGGTGGTTCAGTTAGAATTCACTCACCAGAAGTTCAAAAGAAAATCTTTAAAGCTTTAGGTTTAACAGAAGAAGAAGCTCAACAAAAATTCGGCTTTATGGTTAATGCATTACAATACGGTACACCACCACACGCTGGTTTAGCTATCGGTTTAGACAGAATGATTGCATTACTTGCAAGAACTGATTCTATCCGTGATGTAATCGCATTCCCTAAAAACTCAGCAGCTAAAGACTTGATGAGTGATGCTCCAGCAGAAGCTGATTACAAACAAGTTAGAGAATTGTACTTAAAGAGCACATACAATCCTGCTCAACATAAGTAGCGCGAGTGAGCAGAGGCTGGAGAGCTTTTGTGGTAGTGATGAAATCACGATAGCAAAACTCGGAATTGCCGTTTAACGCGAACGAGCAAGACAGCGGTAGCCGGTGTGGAGTGTCGGTGTCGGCTTTGCGAAGGCAAAGACGAGCAGGACACGAAACATAATATCAGCGACGTTTCAAATCTATGATTTGACAGGAGCAAAATAGCCCGAGCAGAGCAATGAGCGAAGCGAAAGGCTATGCGTACCCGAATAATCCAAGACAGCGGATTTTCGGTAAATCAAAACAAAATATCTCTCGCCGAGATAACGCAAATAAAACAGAGGGCGAAGCCGTTGGCTTCGCCCTCTTGTTTTATTGTTGGGCATTTGCCCAACATTTATATTTCTACAATGTTTCTTTTACGATTGAAATCATTTTCGCAATAGCTTCATCTGGAGTCATGTCAACTTTTTCATCTGTAGCTCTTGTTTTGAATTCAACCTTGCCTTCAGTAATTGTTTTACCAACAGTAATTCTGTATGGGAAACCAATTAAGTCAGCATCTTTAAATTTAACACCTGGACGTTCTGCTCTATCATCAATAACTGCTTCAACGCCAGCATTAATTAATTCATCATAAATTTTTTGAGCTGTTGTCATTTGAAGTTCGTCGTTGATTGCAACAGGAACGATTGTAACGTGGTATGGTGCAATTTGAAGAGGTAAGAACATACCGTGTTCATCGTGGTATCTTTCAACCGCAGCAGCTGCAGTTCTTGTAACACCAATACCATAGCAACCCATTACGTATGGTTGAGTTTTACCGTTTTTATCTAAGAACATTGCGTTCATTGGTTTTGAATATTTTGTACCAAGTTGGAAGATATTACCAACTTCAATACCTCTTGTAACTTTCAATGGTTGACCGCATTGAGGACAAATTTCACCTTCTTGAGCAAGTCTGATATCGTCGTATTTTTCAATATGTGGAATATCAATATCTAAGTTTGCCCCAACCATGTGTTTGTCTTCTTGATTGATACCAACAACAAAGTTTTTCATATCTTTAACAGTTTCATCTGCAATAATTGTAATACCGTCCATACCTTTAGGTCCTATGAATCCTCTTGCAGCGTTGAATCCTTTTTCAATCATAAGTTCTTCTATTTCAGGAGCAGAAGCAATTCTAATATCAACTCCTCCAACAGCATTTAACAATTTAGTTTCTTCAACTTCCTTATCAGCTCTAATTAAAGCTAGAACAGGTTTTTTATCAACGATATAAACAAGTGATTTTAAAATTATAGTTGAAGGAATGTTTAAGAATTTACACAATTCTTCGATTGAGTGAGTTTGAGGAGTATCAACAATTTTAGCCTCTGTGTAACCGTATTTGCTACCGTCAACTTCTGCTGGTGGAAGTTTTGATACAGCGTGGTTAGAGTTTGCTGAATAATCGCAACCGTCGCAGTAAAATACATCGTTTTCGCCTGCATCTGTTGTTGTGATTACCATGAACTCATGGCTTACGCTACCACCGATTGCGCCTGAATCTGATTGAACCATTTTTGTTTCAAGTCCACATCTTTTGAAAATTCTTGTATAAGCATCAGCCATATTTTTGTATTCTTTATCTAAACCTTCTTGGTCAACGTCAAAACTGTATCCGTCTTTCATAATGAATTCACGACCTCTAAGTAAACCAAAACGAGGACGAACTTCATCTCTAAATTTTTCTTGGAATTGGTATAAGTTTACTGGCAATTGTTTGTAAGATTTTAAACCTTCACGAGCAACTGCTGTAATAACCTCTTCTGCTGTTGGAGAAAGGCACATTTCTCTATCGTGTCTATCTCTAAAACGTGCTAATTCTTTGCCATAAGCTTCCCAACGACCTGATTCGTCCCAAAGTTCACGTGGTTGAACTACAGGAAGCAAAAGCTCTTGAGCACCTGATTTATCAAGTTCTTCTCTGATGATGTTTTCAATCTTATGGATAACTCTCCACATTAATGGTAAATAGCTGTAAACACCACTTGTAAGTTTTCTTATATAACCAGCTCTTACTAGAAATTTATGAGAAACAACTTCTGCATCAGCTGGAAATTCTCTTAAAGTTTGCACGAATAATTTTGACATTTTCATAATTAAATTCCTCACTATCTTGAGAAAATAATACCAAAAACGTATATTAGTTGCAAATTATAAGCATAAATTATTGTTCAAATGCAGAAAGTTCTTGTTTTACGGCTTCTGGCGAAACCATTGTTAGGCTATCTTCATTTTCTAGCGCCATTTCTAGCATATATTTATAATCACTTGTTATGTTATCAATTTTGTAATTTTGAGCTAGAATGTAGTAAATATCGCCATTGTCAGGAATTTCTTCAAGTGCTTTTTTAAGTAAATTTATGGATTGATTTACGTGTCCAATTTTGATTAAGATTTGTGAGAAAATCTTGTAGGCTTCAACGTCTCGAGGGTTTAGTTCAAGACATTTTTGTAGGTTTTCAATAGCAAGAGGTACATCTCCTAATTCAAAATAAATTGAACCTATGTTGAAATAAGACCAACTCCAATTAGAATTTTCTTCTAAAACTTTTTTATATTCGGCGATTGCTTCGTTGTATTTGCCTTCAAGTTTATAAATATATCCTAAATGAAAATGTGCAAATATATCGTGGGAATTGCAATTAACAGCCTTTAGAAAACAGATTTTTGCAATATCAAATTGAGGAGGTTTCTTTTTGATATAGCAAAGACCTAAATTGAAAAAGCTGTTTCCATCGTCAGAATCTGTTTCTAGTACGATTTTGAATTGCTCAATTGCTTTATCAAATTCGTACATATCAATATATACAAGACCAAGATTGTAATAAAAATCTGTATCATCTGGGGCAAGCTCAATACCTTTTAGATAGGTTTGTTCAGCCATGTCAAGCTTACGCAGTTTTTCGTAAACAATACCCATATTATAGTATAGGCTTGCATCGTTTGGGAAAATTGTGATTAGAAATTGAAATTGTTTTAGTGATTCTTCATTAAAACCTTTATCAAGCAAAGCCATGGCAAGTCGACGTCTTACTTGAAAGTTGGAAGAATCTTCTCTTAAAATTTGTTGTAGTTCTTCAATTTCTTGATTATCATTATCCATAGATTTATAATAACATATTTTTTATAATCTTACAAAATTCTACCGCCACCTATTAGGTGTCCGTCGTTTCTATCATAAAATACGGCAATTTGACCTGATGTTATAGAGTATACCGGCTCTGTAAATGTCATTTTTGCTTTGTCTCCGTTGATTTCAACGTGTACGGAAGTTTTTTCCATATTATATCTAATTTTTGTATCAATATCCAAAACTTTTTCTTCAACTGGATATACAAAATGTAGGTCTGTTAATTCTAACTCTGTTCCGTAAGCTTCTGGTTTTTCGCCAACGTAAACAGTGTTATTTTCTGCATCAATTTTTATGACATAAAGAGGTTCTGTGTATGCGATTTCAAGACCTTTTCTTTGTCCGATTGTGTATTTATAGTATCCTGTGTGTTCACCTAATTTTTTGCCAGTTCTAATGTGGATAAAATCACCTTTCTTTTCTCCAAAAAGATTTTTTAAATATGATTTTAAGGTTTCTGGTTTTTCGATAAAGCAAATATCTTGCGAATCTTTTTGCGCTTTTGACGGAATATCTATTTTTTCTGCAATTTTTCTAACATCTGTTTTCTCGTATTCGTAAAGTGGAAAAACAGTTTTTGCAAAGTTTTCTTGATTTAGAGAATACAAGAAATACATTTGGTCTTTTTTAGGGTCTTTTGCAGGGAATAGAGTATAATAATCTCCGAATTTTTGAATATTTGCGTAATGACCTGTTGCAAAAATATCTGCGTGAAGTTCATTCATTGCGTAATCAAAAATTTTACCCCATTTGATTTTTTTATTGCAAACGGCGCAAGGGTTTGGAGTGCAACCTTGTGCATAAGTGTTTTTAAAATATTCAATAACTTCTTGTTCAAAATCTTTGCTCAAATCAAGAACAATGTGTTCAATTCCTAAATTATCAGCAACTCTTTTAGCTTTTTCACAAACAGTATTTGCGCTTGGCGAATTTGTCATTTTGCCGGTAATACCGATAACTTTGTAGCCTTGTTCTTTTAATAAATAACAGCAAACACTGCTATCAACTCCGCCACTAAGTGCAACTACAGCAATTTTATCATTACATGTTTGTTCCATTTAAAAATGCTTCCTCTCCTGCATTTGTTAATCTGTATTCAACGCTATTTGCAATGTCTGGTAAGCTTGGTAAAACTTCTACTAAACCTTTGTCAATTGCTTCCTGTAATACGTTATGATCAACAGCCTCTTTGATATTTTGCATTAATTTAGCATTGATTAATTTTAGAGTGAATTTATCCATTTTTTCAAATTCTGATAGATAATAAGCAGTTACGATTAGGTATTCAAGTTTGTTGCTTACGTTTTTAACGTTTAAGATTTTCAAAAATCTGTCGTCTTTTTTTACTTCAGTTTCTGTTGGAGTACTGCTCATAGACAATTCTAAAATCTTATCAAAATCTGCTGTTTTGTTAGAAAAATCGTCTTCGTCTTCAAGTTTTTCTTTGAAAGTTTCCAAGGTATTAAGATTTCTTGATTCAGTTTTGTATAAATTGTCTAAATGTTCGCCAATTTCGCCAGCTTGTTCAACAGTTTGAGCAAGTTCTTGTTTTTTCCCTTTTAATGAATTCTGCTTCTCCATAAAGTATTCAAAATCGTTTCGTACTGGTGTTTCTTGGTGAACTTCTTCAAAAGAAGGTGTTACTTCTTCTTTTGGTGGGTTTTGTAAATCGTTGATTGTTCTGCCTCTTTCTTCTGAAACAGTTTGAGCTTCTTCGATTGGCATAACAACAGGTTCAACTTGTGGTTGAACATTTTGAGTTTGAGTAGAATTGTCTTCTTGAGATTGCTCTTCTAATCTCTTGTGTTGATAAGTATAAACAGATGCACAAGTTACCCAAATTTGAAATTGTCTTGCAAGGGCTTCTTTATCTGTTGTATCAAATTCTACGTATATATCATCTTTTTTAAAAGTAAATTTGTATTCGCTTGACATTATTCTTTACCTTTAATTTATTTTTTCATAATGTCTTCACGCCATTTGTTCATTTGTTCTTCAACAAATTCAATATCATCTGATTTTAATTCAATTTCAATTTCGCCTTTTTTAATTTTGAATACGTATTCGTGCATGTAAAACCTCCTCACTACCTTATTAAAAGTTTAATCTAAACATACGCTTTTTCAAATCAAATATTAAGACGTTTTAAACTTTTTGAAACATTTTTGTTTTTTTTACATCTTATTAATTATAAATGGGGTATAATGGAAAATATGAAAAGGGAAATTTTAGGTATGAATAAAAATTTTAAAAATTTAATAGTTGCAATTGCAATTTTTGCTTGTGCTTTTGCGGGTTTTATAACTGGACAAGCTTTTGCTGCATACTCTCCGGATGATTTGTATACAGATGTTTGGAAACTTATTAACAAAAAATACGTTGACCAAACTAACAACCAACAAGATTGGTCTCGTTGGAGATACAAATACGAAGGTAAACTTTTAACAAATGAAGATGCTTATGTTGCAATTGATACAATGCTTGCGAGTTTGAATGACCCATACACAAAATTCTTAGATCCAAAAGAATTTGCAGAAGAAACTGCTTCAATCAAAGGTTCTCTTAAAGGTATTGGTGTTCAAATTTCTGTAAAAGACGGAAAGTTAATGGTTATTGCGCCAATCGAAGGTTCTCCTGCTGAAAAAGCTGGCATTGTTGCAGATGATGAAATTTTAGAGATTGATGGCGAATCTGCAAAGGGTATGTCAATTGACAAAGCTGCTGACAAAATCAGAGGTGAAAAAGGTACTACAGTTATTCTAAATATTAAAAGAGGAGATACTGTTAAAAAATATTCTGTAATGAGAGATGAAATTGAAATTAAAGCAGTTTCTACAAAACTTCCAGAAGGTAATACTACAGTTATTCCAGACGAACTTCAATATATCAGAATTAGTTCTTTTATCAGCAAACACGTTGCAGAAGATATTTCTAAAATCTTAATGACTTCAAGAAAGAAAAAAGGATATATTATTGATTTACGTTCAAATCCAGGTGGATTATTAACAAACGCAATATATATTTCAAGAATGTTATTGCAAAATAGTATTATTGTAAGTACTGTGGATAGAGATGGTTATAAGCAAACAGAAAGAGCTGGATATACAACACTTACAAGTGCGCCAATCGTTGTTTTAATCAACAAAGGTTCTGCATCTGCTTCTGAAATTCTTTCAGGTGCGCTAAAAGATAACGGAAGAGCAACAATCATTGGCGACCAATCTTTTGGTAAAGGTCTTGTTCAAGAAATTAACAGACTGCCAGAAGGCTCTGGTGTAAATATTACTATCCAAAGATATTTAACACCGAATGGTACTGATATTCACAAAAAAGGTATCACTCCTGATATCTTAGTGAAATTAACAGAAGAAGATATTAAAAACAAAAATGATGTTCAATTGAAAAAGGCTGTAGATGTCCTTTCTCAAAAATGTAATTTAAGATGCAGTAGTAAATAATTATGACTCAAACTAAATGGATTATTAAAAGTTCAAAAGATGACAGAAAACCTTTGTTAGATAGATTATTAGAAATCAGAGGTTTAACTAAAAAAACTGAAATTGAGGAATTTTTAAATCCATTAGAAATGAAACTTTCAGACCCAACAGCTTTTTCTGATATGGAAAAGGCTGTTGAGCGAATTTCCACTGCAATTGAAAAAGGTGAAAAAATCCTTATCTATGGCGATTTTGATGCAGACGGAATAACTTCTACGTCAATTCTTTTAAAAACGCTTACTCATCTTGGTGCAAATGTTGATTATTTCATTCCAGATAGAGATGCAGACGGTCATGGTTTAAACAAAAAAAGATTAGTAAAACTTTTAACGCAAAAAATTAAACTTGTAATCACTGTGGATTGCGGTATTAGTAATGTTGATGAGGTTGCATTTTTAAAAAGTTTTAAAGTTGATTGTATTTTAACAGACCACCACGAAGCGCCAGAAGTTTTGCCAGAGGCTTATGCAATAATTAATCCAAAGGCTCCGAATTCATTACAAGAGGATTTACCTCTAAAAAAAATAGAGCATTTAACAGCTCTTGCAGGCTGTGGCGTTGCTTTTAAATTAGCGCAAGCTCTATTAATTCATTATGAAAAAACAGATTATATTCCAACTCTAATTCCATTTGTTGCGCTTGGTACAATCGCTGATATCGTACCACTTATCGGTGAAAACAGATACTTTGTTCAACGTGGGTTAGACTTAATCTCACAAGGGAAACATTATGGTTTAAAAAGACTTTTAGAACAATCTGGTTACAGTTTAGAAAATCTTACAAGTGAAAAAATAGCTTTTACCGTAGCTCCTAGAATAAACGCTTGTGGACGCTTAGATGACGTTAAGGCTGCATTAAATATTTTGATTTCTGAAAATAAACAAGAAATTGAAATGTCTATTATTGAAGTAAATAATTTTAATAAAGTCAGACAAGATTTATGCCAATCAACCTTCCTCCAAGCTTGTGAAATGCTTGGTAATTCTAAAGATAGTGCTATCGTTTTATTTAACAAGGATTGGCACATTGGTATTATCGGGATTGTTGCTTCAAAACTTGTTGAAAAATATCATAAACCAACGTTTTTGATGACATATTCTGAAGAAACAAAATCTGTGAGATGTTCTGCAAGAAGTATTAAAGGTATTCATTTATATGAAACAATTTCTTCTATAAGTGAATTATTAGATGGTTTTGGTGGACATGAAATGGCTGCTGGACTTTCGTTTAGTTATGAAACGGCAAGTTTTGAGCAGGTTAAAAAAGCTCTTATTGATGCGGTAAATGAAGTTTCTAAAAATGTTGATTTAACTCCAACATTGGATATTGATTGTGAATTAGGAGTTGAGGATTTAGATTTGAGCTTGGTTGATGAAATTAGCAAGCTTGAACCTTTTGGGGCATCAAATCCTTCTCCAACTTTTTGTATAACTAACGCAATTTTAAAGAAAAAAATGTTAATGGGTTCTGAAAAAAATCATTTAAAACTTTTTGTTGAAAAAGATGGTAAAGAATTCCAATGCGTTCGTTGGAGTTTAGGTGATATTGCTTTGCTTGAAAAAGATACGCTTGATATAGCATTCTCACCTCAAATTAATGAATACAATGGCGATATTTCTCTTCAACTTTTGATTAAAGATATCCATAGCGAATATTTGAAAGAAGAAGAGAAAGAAGAAACTTCTGATATAAGTTTACACGATGACAGAAAGAAAAAAGATATTCTAAATTTGGTTGAGGATTACTGCAAAAATCCAAAGGCAGATGTCTTGATTTATGCAGAAGACAAAAATATCATTGATAGCTTAAAACCATACAAAACAATTTCTGAAAAAATATCAAGCACAAATAACTTACATCAAGCTAAGACATTGATGTTCTTTGATTATCCAACAGATGAAGAACACTACAAATATATTTTAGAGAAAGTTTTTCCAAAAAGAATTCATTTTATGGAGTACAACTCTTCACCTCTAAAACTTTCGGACTTTATTAAAACAATTTCTGGCATGATAAAATTTGTTTGTAATAATAAAGGCGGGGAATTTGATATTTCTGGCGCTGCAAGCTTTTTATCAGTAAATAACATTGCAATTACTACAATCCTAGATATTTTAAACGAAAATAATATCATAAAAATTTTAGAGTCTAATGAAACTCAGTGCAAAATTGAGCTTGGCAGTTCAAAAGATTTGCAATCTTGTATGACAGAAGAAATTAAAACAATTTTAGATGATATATATGAATTTAAAAACAAAATGGCAACAACGCCTGAATTGGAAGAGTATTTGAAAGAATTATAATAAACAAGAGGCGAAGCCGAAGGCTTCGCCTCTTGTTTTTGAAAGGGCGAAACGCTAAAGCGTTTTGCCCTTCTTTTTAGTCTTCTATTTTTTCAAATGCTTCTTTACCGACACCACATTCTGGGCATAAATAATCATCTGATTCTTTGGTTAAATCACCTTCGTAGATGTAACCACAAATTGTACATTCATATTTCATAATCGTTTCTCCTTTTCTAATTCAGTTTAAATTGATTATAAAATATTTTAATTGTTCAGTCGACTATTTTTTAGCAGTAAGCATTTCTTTGATACCATCGATTGAACTTAGAACACCAGTTGCTTCGTAAGGTAAGTATATAACTTTGTTATCTTGTCCAGAAGTAATTTGTTTAAGTGTTTCTAAGTATTTCATGGCGATTAAGTATTTATCAGCTTGACCGTTTTGAGCTAATGCGTCAACAATCATTCTGATAGCTTCTTTTTCACCGTCGGCTTGAAGAATTCTAGCTTGTTTTTCCCCGTCAGCTTTTAAGATTGCAGCTTGCTTTTCACCTTCAGCTTTGTTGATAGCTGCTTCTTTTTCACCTTGTGCTTTAAGGATTGCAGATTGTTTCAAACCTTCTGATTCAAGGATTACAGCACGTTTTTCACGTTCTGCTTTCATTTGTTTTTCCATTGCTGCTTGGATATCAGCTGGTGGGTTGATGTCTTGAAGTTCTACACGGTTAACTTTAACACCCCATTTATTTGTTGCTTCATCAAGGATTGCTCTTAATTCTTGGTTAATTTTGTCTCTAGAAACAAGTGTTTCATCAAGATCTAATTGACCAACTAAGTTTCTTAAAGTTGTTTGTGTTAATTTTTCGATTGCATCAACAAGGTTTGTGATTTCGTAAACTGCTGATTTAGAATCAACAATTTGGAAATATAATAAAGCGTTAATGCTGATTGTTACGTTATCTTTTGTGATTACGTTTTGTCTTGGAAAATCGTATACTGATTCTCTCATATCGATTTTGTTCATAACTCTTACGTAAGAATAAGTTTGACCGTCGATACCTTTTTGTGAAACCTTCATTGTGATACCGTGAGGAGTATCAATGAATGGAATGATGAAATTCAAACCTGGGCGTAAAACAGCATGGAATTTACCCCAACGTTCAATAATCATTTCTTCAGTTTGTTGAACAATAATTACACCTTTAAGTACATAAATTACTGCAAGTATAAGTAATATAAATAAGAAAAGTCCCATATTTGCTCCTTTAAATTTTTTCTACATACATAATAATACTGTCGTTTTTGATAATTTTAACTTCTGAATTTTCAGGAATTTCTTCTTCACTATTTAGAAGTCTAGCCTCCCAACGTTCGCCGTAAAGAGTTATTACGCCTGAATATTTTGTAACTTTTTCAAGAACTTTTGCGGTTTTTCCAATGTATTTTTCTTCAACGCCAGAAGCTTCTTTGTCTTTTTGATTGTTTCTTAAAAATGGTCTAAACAATAAAAGCGAAGCGACTGAAACAACGACAAAAACTGGCACGAGCACATTGTAAGTATTAAAAAACATTGCACAGATACCAGTTGCAAAAGAACCTATCGCCAAACTTAAAAAGAATGTCGTAGGAGTTACAATTTCTAGGATTAGTAATAAAAATCCTAAGGCTAAAAATGCTTTCCAAAGAACCATTTTTAATAACCTTATTCAGCAGAAGCTTCAACGATATCGTTCATAGCATCAACCATAGCATCGATATCAATACCATGAACTTTAGCACCAGCTTCTAAGTTTTCAAATTTTGCTGCTGCACAACCAATGCAACCCATTCCAAATCTTTGGAATACTTCTATTGTTTCTGGGTAAGATTGTACGATTTCCATGATGCCCATTTCTTTAGTAATTTTTGCCATATTTTTTTCTCCTTTAAATAAAATGTTGACTTTTAAAAAAATATTCTTAAAAAGAATATGTAACATTACAGTTTATTATACACAAAAAATGGAGAAATGCTATGGAACTATTGAAGAATTTTTTTGACAACGAAAGAACATGCTGTGTTGGATTATGCTCATTAAGAAGAAAGATTTTCGTACAAGACCAAATGGAAAGATACATTAACCAACAAATGTCTATCTACAATCGCAATATCTTTATTAACAGACAACAAACAATGTAAATAAAATTATGAAAAAGAAAAAGAAGTAGAAAATAAATTAAGAGAGAGAGGAGAGTTAAAACCAAAGTAAGCCGAATTTTGCCCCACTTCGGGGCAACGTTCGGTTTTTTAATTTTGTTGGACATTCTGGCAGTCGGCTTAGTAAAGCCGACCTACTACTGAAATTTTGACCAACTATAATTGGTCAAAATCTTTTAGAGCTATAATCTTTGTAATCATATTTTATTGAATAATTTTCAAAAATTTAAACAAAATAAAAAGGCCGTACCACTGTCTATCGAAATTTAACACTAACAAATCCTTAAATATTACCTCTTGAATAGGACTACGATACCCGTAAAGGTTACCTTAGTGCTGCTATATTTCTATCCTGACACGGTTCGATATTTCACGCCACCGTAACCTAGACCGTCAACAGCAATATTTAGTTCATTGAGAGAATTAAACCCCTCACAACAGGCTCTGCCCCTCGCTAAGCATTCGAGTCAAGAGATTTGCTACGTCCCCAGGGAGTACGACCTAAATTTATTTTATCATAAATATTTTTTTGAGCAATTCAACGATTTATTGATTGTTTGAACCTATGCAAGTATAATCAAACCCTTTTTCTAAAAGTCTTTCGCTATTGTATTGGTTTCTGCCGTCAAAAATAACAGGGGTTTTAAGTGTATTTTTTATTTTTTCAAAATCAGGTCTTCTAAATTCGTTCCATTCTGTCAAAAGTAGTAACACATCAGCATTTTCAAGTGCATCGTATGAATTTTTTGCATAAGTTATTCTATCTTGAAAATAAAATTTTGCCTCGTCGTTTGCTTTTGGGTCATAGGCTTGAACTTTTGCACCACGTTTCAATAATTCGTTTATTATTGTGATTGAAGGAGCTTCTCGCATGTCGTTTGTTTTAGGCTTGAAAGCAAGTCCCCATACGGCAAAAGTTTTACCAGTCAAATCTTCACCAAATTTTTTAATAATTTTGTCTATAAATAATAATCTTTGTTTTTTATTTGTTTCATCAGCTGATTTAATTATGCTCATATCACAACCGTTTTCAATTCCTGTTTTGATAAGTGCTTTAACGTCTTTTGGAAAACAACTTCCACCATAACCTAGACCTGCAAATAGAAATTTGTTACCGATACGAGAGTCCGTTGTCATACCAATTCTTACCATTTCAGCATTTGCGCCGACTTTTTCACAAAGATTAGCTATTTCATTTGCGTAAGAAATTTTTACTGCCAAAAATGAATTTGAGGCATATTTTGTCATTTCTGCTGATTTAACGTCCATTACAATAACTCTGTTACCTGTTCTGAAAAATGGCGCATAAATTTCTTGCATAATTTGAGTTGCTTTGTCAGAATTTGAACCGATAATAACTCGGTCTGGTGATAAGAAATCATTTACAGCATTACCTTGTTTCAAAAATTCTGGGTTTGATACGACATCAAAATTATAAGACGTATTTGCTTTAATTATTTCAGAAACTTTTTCTGCTGTACCTACTGGGACAGTTGATTTATCAACAATGACTTTGTATTCGTTCATTGATTTAGCGATTGATTTTGCAACATCATAAACATATTGCAAATCGGCTGAACCATCTTCACCTTGTGGAGTTCCGACTGCAATAAAACATACTAGAGATTTTTCAACTGCAGATTTTAAATCAGTTGAAAAAGATAATCTGTTTTCAAGAACATTTGATTTAACAAGTTCTTCTAAAGAAGGTTCATAGATAGGTATTATACCGTTTTTAAGCTGAGAAATTTTGTCTTCATTGTTGTCAATACAGATAACTTTGTTACCCATATCAGCAAGACAAGCTCCTGCTACTAATCCAACATATCCTGTTCCAATTACGCAAATGTTCATTAATAATATCCTTTTCAATCATTTTATCATGAAAATTTGTATATAGTTGGCGAATGGCATTAGATTTTTTTTCATATACTCTAAAAAAATAGAAAGGAGTTTATTATGACTGAAAAATTAGAATTATACAGATGTGAAATTTGTGGAAATATGGTTGAGGTTGTTATTTCTGGGGTAGGAGAACTTGTTTGTTGCGGAAAGCCTATGAAAAAACTTACGCCAAAAAATGATGAGGTAGAAAAAGACATGATGGAAAAACACATGCCCACAATCAACCGAACAGATGACGGGTTTGAAGTGGTTGTAGGTTCTAATACACACCCAATGGAACCAGAACATTATATTCAATTTATTGAAGTACATTCAGATGATGCAAAATGTATTAAACGTGTATATTTTGAACCACACGAAGTACCAATTTTAGAAAGCAAATGTAAATGCGCAACTCCACATGCAAGAGCATATTGCAATATTCATGGACTATATCGCTCGTAATAAAAGATACTTTTTAAAGAAGCGAGGAAAATAAATACATACTAAAAGAGGTGAGTAGAAATTTCTACTCACCTCTTTACTAATATCTATTCACAAATTAAACATCAAAGATGTCAATGAAATTAAATATCTTAGTTGAGAAGATACCTTTATCTGTAATCTTCAATTCAGGAATTACAGGTAAAGCTAAAAATCCCATTGTCATAAATGGATCACCAACTGTGCAACCGATTTTTCTTGTTGCTTCATTCAATTCAGCTGATTTTTGAGTTACATAGTTAATATCTTTATCAGACATTAAACCTGCAACTGGTAAAGCTAATTTAGCAAGGATTTCGCCATTTCTTACAACAACTTTACCACCTTGTGATTTAACAAGTTCTCTTTGTGCAATCAACATATCTTCGTCATTCGTACCGATAATAATCATATTATGAGAATCATGTGCAACAGTTGACGCAATAGCACCCTCTTTAATACCAAAGCCTTTTACGAAACCTTTACCAATATTACCTGTTGCTTTGTGTCTTTCAACAACGCATATTTTTAATACGTCGTTTTCGACGTCAGATACTGCTAAACCGTTTTCAACTTTTATGTTTACAACAGAGTCTTTAGTAATAAGTTGTTGAGGGATAATTTCGATTGCTCTAACTTTGTTGCCTTTTGCAGGAATTTGGAAACAGTCTTCTTCAATCCAACCAACGTTTACAGAACCACGAGTTTCTGGAACCTTGATATCTTCTAATGATTTAATAAGTTTGCCGTTTTCTGCGACAACTTCACCGTCTTTGATAACCATTTTAGGTTTAGTAACGTCTTCCATTGACTCAAATACGTTGAAATCTGCTCTGTAACCAGGAGCAATAGCGCCTAAATCTTGTAATTTAAAGTATTCAGCAGTATTCAAACTTGCCATTTGAATAGCTTTGATTGGGTTAACGTTGTTATCGATTGCTCTTTGAACCATACCGTTAATGTGTACATACAAATCTTCTGGGTGTCTGTCATCAGTAACGAAGATTAATTTTCTATCATTGTTGTGTTGTAAGATAGGCATTAAAGCATCTAAGTCTTTTGCCGCTGTACCTTCACGAACCATGATGTACATACCTTGTCTCAATTTGTCTAAAGCTTGTTCTGGGTCTGTGCATTCGTGGTCTGATGTAACTCCGCTTGCAATGTATGCGCAAAGTTCTTTACCAGTAACTTGTGGTGCGTGCCCGTCAACACGTTTGTTGTTTTGTAATGCTAAATCGATTTTAGCCATAATGTTTGCATCTCTACTTAAAACACCTGGTACGTTCATCATTTCTGCTAAACCTAGAACCCAATCTTTATCCATTAATAAAGATAAATCGTATGAGTTTAGTTCAAAACCAGAAGTTTCAAAAGATGTTGCAGGTACGCAAGAAGGAAGCATTGTGTAAACTCTCAAAGGTAAATTTTGAGAAGCTTCTCTCATAAAGCTAATACCGTGTAAACCTAATACATTTGAGATTTCGTGAGGGTCAGTTACAACAGTTGTTGTACCAGCTGGAACTACAACTTGTGCAAATCTGTGTGGTAACATCATTGAGCTTTCAATGTGTACGTGTCCGTCAATAAATCCAGGAGTTAAGTATGCACCTTTTAAGTCAATCTCTTTTTCGCCTTCGTAACCTTTGCCTACGCCGGCAATTCTGCCAGCCACGATTGCTACTTCAGAATCATAAATTTCTTCTGTTAGAACGTTTACAAGTTTTGCATTTTTGATTACTAAATCTGCTTTCTTTTCACCTAATGCAACTTCTATAAGTCTTTCTTTTTTTAACATTTTTGTCCTTTCGTTTCTTGTTGTCGGCTTGGTAAAGCCAATCTACAATATAAAATTGTTATTTGTCGTCAACTACCTTTGTTATTGCGAGGAGCAAAGCAACGTGTCCAATCTACGACTAAATATCTAATTGTTCCATCAATTCATCACTAATATCAAAGTTTGCATAAACATTTTGAACATCATCGTGTTCTTCAAGTTTGTCAATCAATAACATAATGTGTTTAGCAACTGTTGGGTCTGTGATTTCAATTTCGTTTTCTGGAATTCTTGTTAATTCTGCTGAAACGTGAGTAAAACCGGCATTTTCAAGACCTTCAACTACTGATTGGAAATCAGCAACAGATGTGATAATTTTGTTATCTTCTTCATCTTCAATAAAATCTTCTGCGCCTAAATTTATTGCAGCATCAACGATTGAGTCCCAATTATCAGATTTTTCAAAAGTAATTTGACCTACTTGTTTAAACATCCAGCCAACACAACCAGTTTCGCCTAAATTTCCATTAAATTTAGTAAAATAACTTCTGATATCACCAGCTGTACGGTTTCTGTTATCAGTCATTGCCTCAACAACAACGGCAACACCGCCTGCTGCATATCCTTCGTAAGTTAATTCTTCGTAGTTCTCAGCTGCTCCTGAACCAGAACCTTTTTCGATAGCTCTTTTAATATTATCGTTTGGAAGACCTGCTGCTTTTGCTTTTTCAACGGCTGTTCTTAAACGAAAGTTTGCTTTTAAGTCTGGGCCACCTAATCTTGATGCTACGATAATTTCTCTAGAAAATTTTTGGAAAACTACCGCTCTTTGTGAATCTACTTTAGCTTTTTTATGCTTTGTTGTTGCCCATTTTGAATGTCCACTCATATAAATTTCTCCTAATTTAATATATCTTTTTCTAAATTATATCAAAAAAATTTTTTAATTATTAATTTTTCATTAACTTTTTGAAAATTATTATAAACATGGAGTATAAATAAATAGTAAACTTGAATTATAATTAGTAGGTAAAATAGAAAGTAGGAGGATTAATAAATGAAAATTAGACCTTTAGGCGACAAAATCGTAATTAAAGTTATTGAAGATACAGAACAAACAACAGGTGGAATTTTTATTCCAGATAGCGCAAAAGAAAAACCACAAAAAGGTGAAGTAATTGCAGTAGGCGAAGGTAAAACTTTAGACAGCGGAGAAAAAGAACCAATGGCTGTAAAAGTTGGCGAAACTGTATTATACGCAAAATACGCTGGTACAGACATCAAAGTTGACCACGAAATGTTGAAAATCTTATCAATTAAAGATGTACTTGGTGTAATTGAAGGTTAATTAAAGCCAAAGGCTTAGAACGAATTAAATTAAAATTAATATTAGTTAAGGAGAAAATAAATTATGGCAAAGAAAATTGTTTTTCAAGAAGAAGCAAGAAATTCTTTATTAAAAGGTATAGATGCAGTAGCAGATGCTGTTAAAGTTACACTTGGACCTAAAGGTAGAAATGTAATTTTAGAAAAGAAATTTGGCGCACCTCAAATTGTTAATGATGGTGTTACAATCGCTAAAGAAATTGAATTAAAAGACGGTTTAGAAAATGCTGGTGCTCAATTATTAAAAGAAGTTTCATCAAAAACAAATGATGTAGCTGGTGATGGTACAACAACAGCTTCAGTTTTAGCTCAAGCAATCGTTAGAGAAGGTTTGAGAAACTTAACAGCCGGTGCTAATCCAATGAGCATTAAACGTGGTATTGATAAAGCTGTAGAAGTTGCAGTTGAAAAAATTAAATCAATGTCAAAAGCTGTAAATACAAAAGAAGAAATTGCACAAGTTGCAGGTATTTCAGCTGGTAATAATTCAGAAATTGGTGAATTAATTGCAGAAGCTATGGAAAAAGTTGGTAACGAAGGTGTTATCACAGTTGAAGAAAGTAAATCTTTCGGTACAAACTTAAAAGTTGTTGAAGGTATGCAATTTGATAAAGGTTATATTTCACCTTACTTCGTAACAGATGCAGAAAGAATGGAAGCTGTTTTAGAAGATGCTTACGTATTCTGTTGCAATAAAAAAATTAACTTAATCCAAGACTTAGTTCCATTACTAGAACAAGTTGCAAGAGACGGTAAATCATTATTGTTAATCGCTGAAGATATTGAAGGGGAAGCATTAGCAACATTAGTTGTTAACACAATGAGAAAAGTTATCAGAGCTGTTGCAGTTAAAGCTCCTGGATTTGGTGATAGAAGAAAAGCTATGTTAGAAGATATTGCTATCTTAACAGGTGGTCAAATGTTCACTGAAGAACTTGGTATTAAAATGGAAAATGTAACAACTCAAATGTTAGGTCAAGCTAAACGTGTTACAGTTACAAAAGACGAAACAACAATCGTTGTTGGTGATGAAACAAAATCAGCTGTTAAAGAAAGAATTTCTTTAATCAAGAAACAAATCGAAGCTTCAGATAGTGATTATGACAAAGAAAAATTACAAGAACGTATGGCTAAATTGTCAGGCGGTGTTGCAGTAATCGAAGTTGGTGCAGCAAGTGAAGTTGAATTGAAAGAAAGAAAATTAAGAATTGAAGATGCTCTAAATGCAACAAGAGCTGCTAACGAAGAAGGTATTGTTCCTGGTGGTGGTGTTGCTTTATTAAGAGTTCAACAAGAATTAGAAAACAAATTAAATTCAACAGAATTTGATTCAGATGATGAAAAAATCGGTTATAGAATTTTAACAGCATCATTAGATATTCCTCTACGTTTAATCGCTGCTAACGCTGGTGCAAAATCAGATGTTGTAGTTGAAATGGTTAAATCAGAAGAAGGCGCATTTGGTTATGATGCAATGTCAAATGTTTATACTGATATGTTCAAAGCTGGTATTGTAGACCCTGCTAAAGTAACAAGAAGTGCATTAGTAAATGCTTCATCAGTAGGTTCAATGTTGTTAACAACAGAAGCTGCAGTAGTAGATGTTCCAGAAGAAAAACCAGCAATGCCAGATATGTCAGCAATGGCAGGCATGGGCGGTATGGGCGGCATGATGTAGCGCGAGTGAGCAGAGGCAATGCGCAAGCCGGTGTGAGCGGAACATCAACCGTTAATATTTAACAATAGAGGCGAAGCCGTTAGGCTTCGCCTCTATTGTTTTATTTAAAATTTCAATAATTCATCTATTTTTAAACCAAATGCTTCAGCAATTTTTAAAAGAGTTAAATATTTTGGTTCTACAATACCTTTTTCAATACGACTTAATGTTGAAGGTTCTAGACCATTTCTGTAGCATAAACTTTCAAGTGTAAGTTTATGCTTTTTACGTAAATTATAAATATGTTTTCCAAGTTTTAATAAATTTTCATTATTTTTTTGCATACTTGCAATTTTACTGGTAATATCTTTATATATTTTGCATGCGTGCAAATTTTTTAAAAACTAATCATTCGTTTAGTTCTTTAGTTATATTTATTAAATTAAAATTTATAATTATGAAAAAATTTTTAATAATATTTTTAATACTAATTTCAGCACCTGTATTTGCGCATGAACATAACGAGGCATCATATCAACATGCGTGGTGCAAACTTCATAATGGAATTGAAGAGTATGAAAACAAAGATTTTACACGTGTTGATTGTCTTACAAGTACAAATGCAGTAGAATTTGATTTTGCAAATAAATGGGCAGAAAGCATTGGACAAGCCCTTTATTATCAATATATGACAGGCAAAAAGGGAAAGGTTGTTTTAATTTTGGAAAATCCACAAAGACAAATGTGCTATTTTAAAAGAGTAGAAAATTTATCAAAGATATACAATTTTGATGCAGAATATATAACAAAAGATATTCTTAATTTAAAAAATGGTAAATGTTCTAACTTACAGTGTAAATGTAATAGAAAATAGTATTTTGAAGAGCGAAACGATTTTTTAAATCGTTTCGCTCTTCTTTGTTTTATATCTTTATGCTATTTTATTACTCGGTAAGTAGGTAAAAATGGGATATCTTTTAATAGCAACAATATGTTTTTCATTATCTTTTGGTTTAATCAAGAGTCAACTGACAACCCTTCCAACTGATTTTGTTGTTATGCTTAGGCTTTTTTTTGCTTTCATAATATTTTTACCTTTCATAAAAAACTTTAATCTAAAAACGCACGCTAAATCCTTTGTTATCGGCATAATTCAATTCGGCATAATGTATTTTTCATTTCTAAAAGCGTTTCAATTTTTACAAGGTAATGAAGTTGCGCTTCTTACAACCTCAACACCAATATTTGTAGCAATTTGGGCTTCTCTATTTGGTGATAAATTTAAATTCGTTTATATCCTATGTATTTTAATGTCAGTTCTTGGTGCAGGTATTGTCGTTTGGCAAAACATTGAATTTTCTCAAATAGTAAAAGGTATTCTTTTAATGGAAACATCAAATTGCACCTTCGCTCTTGGTCAAGTTTTATGGAAAAAATTTATACCAAATAATACAAAATCAGAAAATCTTATGGCAAGTGCATACTTCGGGGCATTTTTCTTCATTTTACCGTTTGTATTTCTAAACAACGAATTATCAACAATCTCATTAACTCTCCCACAATTTTTATCAATTTTGTATCTTGGTGTCGTACCAACTGGTATTGGTTTTTACTTATGGAATAAAGGTTCAAAACTGGTAACTAGCTCAACACTGGCAATTATGAACAATTTAAAAATACCTTTTGGAGTTTTATTTTCTATCTTATTATTCAACGAAAAAATAAATCTTTTAAATTTCGCCATTGGTTCTTCAATAATCTTAATCGCAATCCTCATAATGCACGTGAGCACAAAATCACAAAAACGTTAAAACTTGACTTTAAAATTTTGACTTTGTAAAATAGTCTAAAGGATTTTTACAAATGGAACAAAACAAAATTAGTGCAAGTCTTGAAGATTACATTGAATCAATTCATCAAATTTCTCAAGAAAAACAAGTCGTGAAAGCGATTGATTTATCAAAGAGATTAGAAGTTAAGCGTTCATCAGTTGCAGAAGCAATCAAAAATCTTCAAAAAAGAGAGCTCGTTACGTACGAAAATAACGAGATACTTTTAACTGAAAAAGGTCTAGAAATCGCAAAAGAAGTTATAACTAGACACACAACGTTATACAATTTCTTTGCAAAAATCTTAAATGTAGATTCTGAAGAAGCGCAACTTAATGCTTGCAGAGTTGAACACGTTATCACAGAAAACGCTTTTAAAAATTTATCAAAATTTGTAGATGAAAATTTGAAGGATTAAAATTATAATAAAAAGAGGGCTGAACGAATTGTCGTTCAGCCCTCTTTTTATCTTTAAATTATTTATTCTTGAGTTTTTTCTTTGTTTTCAGTCTCATCTGAATTTCCTTCAGCATCAACTTCAACTACTTCTTCTGAAACCTCGCTAACTTCAATAACATCAGGGATATTCAAGATAGCTTTTTTCTTTTTCTTTTTACGTTTTTTCTTTTTAGGTTCTTCTTCTGAGTCTGTAGTTTCATCTTCTGATTTTTTTTCTTCAGAAATTTCGTTTTCAGAGTCTGTTTCTTCTACTTCATCATCAGACTCTTCAGATTCTTCTTCGTCGTCATCATCAGAAGTTTCTTCATCATCTTCTTCTGAGTTATCTTCATCTTCTTCAGACTCTTCTAAAGCTTTTAATTTTTCTTCTAATTCTTTTTTAGCTTCGTCTTCTGCTTTTAAAGTTGCTTCAATCTCTTCTTCTTCTTTTGCTCTAATCACAGGAATTGAAAGCATTAATGCAACAGATTCACCATCGTTTTCAAAGTTCAAATCCAATGCTTCTTTATCCATTTCTACGTATTTAGAAAGAAGGTCAATTAATTCGCCTCTCATTCTTTCAAGTAAATATGGGTTTAAATTAGTTCTATCTTGCATTAAAACAAGTTTTAATCTATTTCTTGCAACATTTTTTGATTCATCAGCTTCTTTTTGTTCAACGTTTGAAAAGAAGCCAACAATTTTATTATATAGTCCAGCGAAAATATCCTTCATTCTCTACTCCTTACCAAACAAACCTTTAAAAAATCTAATAACTTTTGACATAAAATCTTGTGGTTCATCAATATCCAAGAACGGAACTTCTTCTCCCAAAATTCTTCTTGCTATATTTTGATAAGCTTGACCTGCAAGTGATTTTTCATCATTTACGATAGGCTCACCTTTGTTTGTAGAAGTGATAATACCTGTATCTTCTGGAACAATACCAATAACTTCTGTAGAAAGAATTTCTTGAACATCTTCTACACTCATCATATCATTTGATTTAATCAAGTTTGGTCTAACTCTGTTAATCAAAAGTTTATGACTTTCGATATGTTCTTTTGATTCCAAAAGACCGATAATTCTATCAGCATCTCTAACAGCTGACATTTCTGGAGTTGTTACAACGATTGCATCTGTAGCTGGAGTTGTAGCATTTTCAAAGCCTTGTTCAATACCAGCAGGGCAGTCGATTACGATATAATCATTATCTTCTTTTAATTCTTCACAAATTGTTTTTAATTGGTCGCCTGTAATGGCTGTTTTATCTCTAGTCTGAGCTGCCGCCAATAAGCATAAGTTAGGATTTTTCTTATCTTTTACTAAAGCTTGTCTTAATTTGCATCTTTCTTCAACAACGTCAACGATTGTATACACGATGCGGTTTTCTAAACCAAGTAAAAGGTCTAAATTTCTTAAACCTAAATCTGTATCAATAAGAACAACTTTCTTACCTTGTTTAGCAAGAGCTGTCCCAATATTAGCAGTAGTAGTAGTTTTACCTACGCCACCTTTACCAGATGTGATTACTAATACTTTACCTGTCATTATTTCTCCTTGTTTTCAAATGTAGTATTTATAACAATTTTATTATTTTCAATTTTTGCTTCTTCTGGAGTGTAAGAAGATTCTTTGTGAACATAAGGAATGTTTACTGTATCAAGTCTTCTTGCATAGCAGTTAGCAATTCTAAGTTGAATACCGTTCAATTTTAAAGCTCTAATTGTAGCATTTTCATTGCCTTTAGAACCAGCATGAGCAATACCACCTAAAACACCCCATACGCAAATATCACCACGAGCAATAATTTCACTTCCTGGGTGAGCATCACCGATTAAAACAATATGTCCGTCATAAGTAACTGTTTGACCTGAACGTAAGTTTTGTTTTAAGTATAGAGTTGTTAATTTTGATAAATCTTCTGTATCTGTTCCAGATTCAATAATATCTTCAACTTCCATTGATTCATAAGGTTCTTTTTCTAATAAACCTTCTTCAACAGCAAGTTCTTTGAAGGCAGTATGGTCATCATTGTTTTCAAATAAAACAACTGATTCTTCATCAGAATTAAAATCGCTTTCTTCTGGTTTAATTTCTGGAACTTCTATTTCATTTTTGAATTCAATTACTTGAATATTAGCTTTTTCAGCTGCATCTTTTGTTTCTTGAGAATTTGTATCAACAAAATTCAAAGTGCAATCCATTGATTCAATCAAAGCTTTAATACTCAATAATTGAGATTGGCTTAAAATTACGTCTTCTAATTTTAAACATATTTTTTTATTTTTAGTTTCCGGCATATCTAATATTGAACTAAGTTCATAAATCACATCAGCAGCGCTTTTTGCGTTACTTAGATTTACTATAAAGCCGTTTTCTACAAAACCATTTTCCAATTTAATATCCTTTCAATATCTTTACAAGAGTAATAGTATATTAAACATTTGTTAAGTTCAAGAAAAATTTATTCTTTTGTAGTATAAAATCAATAGAAGAGGGTGAAAGATATGTTAACATTAGACAAAATTTATAAAGCAGCTCATACTTTAAAAGGTATAGCACGACTTACAGACTTAATTCCAGCGCCAAATCTTAATCCGGAAAGCGAGATTTATTTGAAAGCGGAAAATTTGCAATTAACAGGATCTTTTAAATTAAGGGGTGCTTTTTATAAGATTTCAACTCTTTCAAAAGAAGAAAAAGAAAAAGGCATCATAGCTTGTTCAGCTGGTAATCACGCACAAGGGGTTGCGCTTTCAGCGCAAAAAGCTGGTATTAAAGCAACAATATTTATACCAAGTATTGCACCAATATCAAAAATTGAAGCTACAAGAAAATATGGTGCAGAAATAAAATTGATTGATGGTGTTTATGACGATGCTTATAACGCAGCAGTAAAATATCAACAAGAAACAGGTGCAATTTTTATTCACCCGTTCGATGATGATGAAGTTATTGCAGGACAAGGTACTATTGGACTTGAATTACTTGAACAATTGCCGGATTTAGATGCTGTAATTGTTCCAATCGGTGGTGGCGGATTGATTTCAGGAGTTGCCTTCGCAATTAAAACGTTAAACCCTAAATGCAAAGTTTACGGCGTACAAGCACAAGGCGCTAAAAGTATGATTAATGCTCTTGAACATCACGAAATAGAAACACTTAAATCGGTTGCAACTTTTGCAGATGGTATCGCAGTTAAAACACCTGGGGAAAACACTTTTGATATTTGTTCAAAATATGTTGATGAAGTTATTTCTGTTTCAGATGATGAAATTGCAACAGCAATCTTAACTCTTATTGAGCAACAAAAACTTATTGCAGAAGGAGCTGGAGCAGTATCTGTTGCTGCAGCCATATTTAATAAAGTTCCTATTAAAGGTAAAAAAGTGGCATGTGTAGTTTCAGGTGGCAATATTGATGTAAACATACTCTCTAGAGTTATTAATAGAGGTCTTTTAACATCAGGAAGGCTAACAGATTTGACTATTGAACTTTTAGATAAACCAGGTCAATTAAGAGAAGTTTCTACAATAATTGCAGAACATGGCGCTAATGTTATAAGAGTTAGCCACAAACAGGGTGGCAAAGGTACTGATATCAATGGTTGTTTTTTGAATGTAACTATGGAAACAAAAAATCACCAACACCTTGAAGAAATTAAACAAGCTTTTGAAAAAGCAGGTTATAAAATCAAAGAAAATAAATAAGAGGTAAAAATGAAAGAAATAATCTATACAAAAAATGCACCAGAACCAATTGGACCATATTCACAAGCGATTATGGTAAATGACACATTGTATGCTTCAGGGCAAATTGCTATTAACCCTGAAACAGGTGAATTTGTTGACGGCGACATAAATATGCAAACAGAACAAGTTTGCAAAAACATAAAAGCAATTCTAGAAGCATCTGAAATGACATTTGAAAATGTTGTAAAAACGACTTGTTTTCTAGCCTATATTTCAGATTTTTCTAACTTTAACAAAGTTTATTCAGAATATTTTGTTTCAAATCCTGCACGATCATGTGTTGCAGTAAAAGAATTACCAAAGAACGCATTGGTGGAAGTAGAGATTATAGCTACAAAATAGACCATGCCAATTAATAAAAAATCCATGCTTTCGGGCATGGTTTTTTTAATGTTTTTACAAAACTTCATAAAAAATATCGAAAAATGAAATCATGAAAACATGCGCCAATCATGGGTTTTCATGATTTGAAAGCCGAGAACCATGCAATAGCACATGTTTAAAACCTTTGTGCCTTGCCAAAATCAAGACTTCACGCATGTTTGCATGGTATGTTGCGAAATGTGAATATAGGGCTAAAATTGGCTTGAAAAAAGAACCTTAGTACTTATAATGTTATTAAAGCAATGTTAATAAAGCTTTTTGAAGAATTGAAAACATGCTTTATGGGGTAAAAACTGCATGAAATCTATATTGTTTCATGTGTCAATAGTTGATTAAAATATAAAAAAATATAATCTTGGAGGAAAATATAAGTGTTTAGAAGTCGCGATATGGGCAGAGCTGTAGCCGTTAGAAGATGGACACCAACAGCATTAGATTGTTACAAAAGAGGCTGCAACTGCGAAGGCTGTTTTTATAAAGATTTCTTTTCAGGTTCTTCACAAAAATGTCAAATGAAAGCATCTGTACTTGAATTAGTAAGAGTACTTGGCACGCCCGACGTTGAAATTCAACAAATTATTAATGACTAATTAACAATACAATTGATTTATTTTTATGTTTCTTATATTGTTATTATGACGAAAGAAGCATTAAATATTGGAGGTTTATCAAAATGCACATATACGTAAACGGTAGAAATATTGAAATAACAGACGCAATCAAATCTTATGTAAAAGAAAAAATCGGTAAGGTTGCTGGACACTATGATCAAATTCATGGCATTGAAGTAGTTTTATCTGTTATCAAAAATCCTGCTGCAAGCGAAAAACACGTTGCTGAAGTTACTTGTAAATTAAATACAACTTCTATCCACTTGGAAGAAACAGCTGAATCTATGTATGCAAGTATTGATTTACTTTCAGATAAATTATTAAGACAAGTTCAAAAACATAAAGACAAAGCTTTAACTTCAAAAGACAAGGCATCTTCAATCAGAACAGAAGCTGCTCCAAGCAATGATGAAGAAGATATTATCGTTGAAGTAAAAGCTATTGAAGACTAATTTTACTTTATGATTAACAATAAAAAAATTATCGTAATTATGCCAGCATATAATGCTGAAAAAACTTTAAAGCAGACTTACGAAGAAATTTATAGAGATTTCGTCGATGAGATAATTCTTGTCGACGATTTTTCAAATGATAGAACATTAGAGATTGCGAAAGAATTAGGTATAAAAACAATTCAGCATAATAAGAATATGGGCTATGGAGCAAACCAAAAATCTTGCTATAAATCAGCATTAGAAAACAGTGCTGATATTGTAATTATGTTGCACCCAGATTATCAATATACGCCAAAATTAATACCTGCAATTGCATCTATGCTTGCATTTGAAGAATATGATGCAGTTATTGCATCAAGAATGCTCGGTAATTCTGCACTAAAAGGCGGAATGCCTTTATACAAATTCTTGGCAAACAAATTTTTAACTACGTTTGAAAATATTTGCTCTGGAGAAAAATTATCAGAATATCATACAGGTTTTAGAGGGTTTACTCGAAAAAGTTTAGAGAATATTCCTTATGAAAAATTGAGTAATGACTTTCTATTTGATAATGAAATTATTGCCTTATTGATGTTCAAAGGTTTTAACATCGGAGAAATTTCTTGTCCTACAAAATATTTTAAAGAGGCTTCATCAATTAATTTTATCCGCTCTTGTAAATATGGTTTGGGCGTTTTGAAGGTAAGCTTAGAATATTTACTAGCAAGAATAGGTCTGAAAATTGGTATTTTTAAGTTTTAGATAATAAGAGGCGAAGCCGAAGGCTTCGCCTCTGTTTTGTTTAAACCAATAAAAATGCCACCTTGTAGGTGGCAGACTAACACACTTTTTACACTTTTCTTTGAATTTAACG
>CAKUXM010000007.1 GCA_934700335.1 uncultured Candidatus Melainabacteria bacterium
TCTTTATGGAATACAGTACCATCAGCACAAGTAATTGTTTCGTTTTCTAAGTTAATTTTCAAGTCTTCACAACCTGAAACGCAAGGTTTACCCATACCTTTAGCAACTACTGCTGCGTGTGATGTAGCACCACCTCTTAATGTTAATACACCTTGAGATACTGCCATACCGTGAATATCATCTGGACAAGTTTCAATTCTTACTAAGATAACTTTTTCACCAGCTTCACCACGTTGAGCTGCTTCTTCTGTATCAAATACAATTTTACCTACTGCTGCACCTGGAGATGCGTTAACACCTTTAGATACTTTGTGAGCATGTTTTACTGCTGCTGGATTGAAGCAAGGTAACAATACTTGGTAAATTGCATAAGGATCAACTTGTTGAATAGCTTGTTCTTTTGTAATAATACCTTCATTGTATAAATCTACTGCAATTTTAATAGCAGCTTTTGCTGTTCTTTTACCGTTACGAGTTTGTAAAATCCATAATTTACCACGTTCAATTGTAAATTCCATATCTTGAACATCGTGGTAGCCTTTTTCTAATTGTTTAGCAATATTTACATATTGTTGATAAATTTCAGGCATATCTGATTCTAATTCAGCAATTTGTTTTGGAGTTCTGATACCAGCAACTACGTCTTCACCTTGTGCGTTTACTAGGTATTCACCGTAGAATTTGTTTTCACCTGTTGCAGGGTTTCTTGTGAATGATACACCTGTTGCACAATCGTTACCCATGTTACCGAATACCATTGTTTGTACGTTTACTGCTGTACCAAAGTTGTGGTCGATTTTGTTCATGTTTCTGTATGCTACTGCTCTTGGAATATTCCATGATCTGAATACTGCTTCAATAGCTTCTTGTAATTGTACATATGGATCTTGTGGGAATTCTTTTCCTGTTACTTCTTTAATTGTTTGTTTGTATACAGGAATTAATGATTTCCAACCTTCAGCTGAAACTTCTGTATCTGAAGTTACGCCTTCTCTTGCTTTAACTTTTTCAACTTCTGATTCGAAGTATTTTTGTCTATCCATTTCCCATGCTACTGAACCGAACATAGTTAAGAATCTTCTGTATGAATCATAGCAGAATCTTGGGTTGTTAGTTAATTTAACCATAGCTTCTACTGTTTCATCATTTAAACCTAAGTTTAAGATTGTTTCCATCATACCAGGCATAGAAACTCTAGCACCTGAACGTACAGATACTAATAGTGGATTTGTTGAATCACCAAATTTTTTACCAGCTTGTTCTTCTACATCTTTTAAAGCATATTTAACTTCTGACATTAAGTTTTCTGGCATTTTGTTACCATTGTTGATGTAGTCCATACATGTAGCTGTTGTAATTGTAAGTCCTGGAGGAACTGGTAAACCTAAGTTAGTCATTTCTGCTAAGTTAGCACCTTTACCACCAAGTTCATTACGCATGTTTGCGTTTCCTTCTCTGAAAAGGTATACACGTTTTTCTGTCATATTATTCTCCTTTTTAAAAAATAAAACTGTGTCTTTAACCTACTTATACTACTACGATAACATAAACATACTTTTTTTCAATATATTTTATTCATTTTTTATATTGAAAACTTAATATTTTTGTGCTTTTATATTTGTATTATGATTAACACTTTTACTTTAAATAATAACTTAAACGCTGTATACAAAAACAGCCCTAATACACCGAGAATTGCCATTACTTTAAACATTGGCATTAATAAACCAGAAAAATTTTCTGGCACATATTCTCTTATTAATCGTTTATTTACGCAAGGTACAAAAACACGTTCTGCAGAGCAAATCGCTACAGAACTTGACGAAAATGCTATTGAGTTTTATTCAGATTCAAAACAGGATTATTACAGACTTAGAATGATTTGTCTTAACGAAGACTTTGAAAAAACTGTTGAACTTTTAGCTGATATCGTTAAAAATACAACTTTTGAAGACTTTGACAAAGAAAAATTAAAAATGCATGGTGAAATCACTGCTGATTTAGATTCTGCCAGAATCAAAGCTCAAGATAATTTCATCAAAACTTTATTTGAAAATCATTACTATGGTCATACATTAACAACAATCCTTGCAGAAATGAACAATATAACTAAGGAAGATGTAATTAATTCTTACAACTCAATCCTTGCAAGCGGAGAAAAATACATCTCAATAGTTGGTGATGTACCATTCGACACAGTTAAAAATTTAATCACTGAACATTTTAAAGATTTACCTTATGACCCTTCTAAATCTGAAATTCCAACTCCTATTTTAGAAAAATCAAAACGTTCAGATGTTATTAAAAAAGATGCTAATCAATCTCAAATTTATCAGGGTTGGCTTGCTCCAACTTACAATTCAGAAGACTATGCACCACTTGTTGTTTTCAACAACATTTTAGGTTCAAGCGGACTTTCTTCTCGTCTATTCGTAAACTTGAGAGATAAAAAAGGTTTGGCATACACAGTTAGAAGTTCTTACGAAATGTACAAAACTTGCGGTAATTTCTGCATCTACATTGCTACAGAACCTTCAAATATCCAAGTTTCTTTAGACGGTTTTATGGAAGAAATCGGTAAACTTCAAAAAGAGCAAGTTTCTGAAAAAGAACTTCAAAACGCTAAAAACAATATCATTGGCAAACAACAATTCGTAACAGAAACAAACATGCAACGTTCAAATCAACTCGCATACTACGGAATTATGCACTTAGGTTATGACTACCAACAAAAATACATTGATTTGATTAACAAAGTAACTGCAGAAGATGTTCAAAGCGTTGCAAACACTTACTTTGTAAAAGATAGCGTAATTTCTGTTTTAAGACCTTAGCGTAAATTAATAAATTGTTGGAGTAGAAATCCCAACCTACAATGACTTACAGTAAAACCATATAAAACAAAGAAAAGAGGGCGAAATTCAAGAATTGAATTTCGCCCTCTTTTTGTATTTGTCATTAAAAAGTCAACACCACTCACACCGGCTTACGCTTTATTTCCGCCTGTGCAATCGAAGATTGCTACACTCCGCAACGGCGGTTTCGAAGTGTTCGCCTGCTTGCCACACTGACCGTGTGTCAACACTGCTCACACCGGCTTACGCTTTTTAAACTCTAACTCTTCTTGATTGTTTGCTAGGTTTTTCTTCTAATTTACCGTTTTCAACGTCATTAATTTTTTTCAATACGTCGCCAATGTAACCTAATTCAACAATTGTTTCATCTTTTTGAACTTGTGCAGAAGTTCTTTTGTCGTCATCTGCCAATTTATTTGCAAATTTTTCAACTTTTACTTCTTTGCCAGCTTTTGCATTCAAAATACCTTGCAATTGTTTACCAATATAATCTAAGTGGAATAACACTTCGTCATTTTGTCTTTTGTCAATAGAATTCTCAACTTGTTTATTTTGTTTTGTTACTTTTGCAACTGGTTGAACAGGTTTTAAAGTTTTTGGGGCTGTTGCTGCATTGATTGGTTGAATCATGTATATTTCTCCTTACCTACGTATGTCCGTATTTTTAAGTTTATCATGCCGTAAAAAAAAATGCAAGTGTATTTTTTACAATTTATTTCTTTTATAAAAAGAAAGCCCACTTTTACTGTGAGCTTCCTTTTATTTTATTGATTTATTTATAAATATTTTACTAACGAATTTTATCGCCTTTTGCTTTATCTACAGTTATACCTGTAGATTTTTTATCGATAGTTACTTTATCTTTAATTCCATCGTCTTGAGAAATATTTACATGTGTATCTTTGCAGTCATTTAATTTATAATCATCTTTTCCTTTTGTACCTGTAATTTGGGCATTTTCTAACTTATTAAAAGTTGTTTCTTTATAAGATTGATCTTCAACAGTAACTGATTTATATGCAGCATTATTAGGTCTGTCATTTGGTACCCACTCACTTTTTTTGCCAAAAGTTTGCATAATACTTGCATCATTTTCAGCTTTTTGATTTGGGTATACAACTTGTGTACCATCATTTAAAAATACACTGTTCATTTCTTTACCATCTTGTTTTATAACTTCAGATTTTTGCACATCATCTTTGTTAAAACGTACACCGCCGATATTGATATTATTGTTGTCTAACATGTTTTTCTCCTTTTTTACTTGCACGATAATTGATTAAAAACAAAACATATTTTTAATTGTCATGAACACAACCTATTTTAACATATTTTTACAATCTTAGTAAATACCTCTTTTAAATTTTTATAATAACCTTGTTGCAAAAGTTCAAAAAATCTACAAGTTGTGATTGGTGCAAGTTCCCTTATTTCTTCATCAGCTTCATATAGACCTTCGATAAATCTCGCAAAAAGTTCAGTTGGTCGTTCATAATATTTATTTAATTTATTAATCCTTTGAGCAATTCTTGCCTGTTTCTTTTGATAAGATTTTAGTCTAATAAATGCAATAACAGCAGGTTTTAATTCTGGAAAATCACGTTCAATATTTTCAATCGCATAGACTTTTGGTTTTTGGAATAACCAACCTCTAAGCTTTACTCTGTCATATCTCAAGAAATACTTAGCATTTGATTTTTTAACAATTTTATCCAATTCCTTGAACTTCTTAGAACGTTGAAAATTTGGATATTCTTTTTTAACTTCTTTATCAAGTTCTTTAATTTTATTTTTAACCAATTCTTGATGATACGAAAGATTCTTGTGCAAAGAGTTTTCGTCAATAAAATGTGTAACCTCTATCAATTCATCTAAAATTTCTTTGTCATTTTCTGTATCAAAAAGTATTTTTAAAGAGCCACCGGTTTTTGCAATATTATTTTCCAACTGAGAATGAATATAGTGAGAATATTCGTGCAAAAGAGTCGGAATAACTCTTTCTTCTGGGGTATTTTTAGAAATATCAATTCGACCATTAGTAAAAAAGCCCAAGTGTCCTCGAGCCTTTGTATTCATATTAACTACAAGTCCTTGCGATTCAATGAAGCTTACAAGTTTTTTTAGTCTGCTGTTTCCGTATTTATCCATTCTAAGTATTCACTATCAGCCTCTTCGATAGGTAATGCAATGATTTCTGGAATGTTGTAAGGGTGAATCATTTTTATTGCAGTTTTTACCTTATCAAAAAGTATTCTTTTAGTTTTTATCATCATCAAAAGTTCTTTTTCTTCGCAAATTTCGTCGTGCCAGCTAAATATTGATTGAACTTTTTCCACAATATTAACACATGCCGCCAATCTTTGAGTAAGAAGAATTTTAGCAATTGATTTTGCATCATTTTTAGTAGGCACAGTGCAATATATCACAACACAATTAGTCATAAACTTACTCCTCGTCTACGTATGATGTAACTTTTTCGATACTCTTGTTCAACTTAGCTAATTGTTTATCAATATTATTAATTTTCTTAGCAAGTTCACCATCGCCTTTTGCATCAAAGCTTTCCATAAACTCATTGAGTTTTTCTTCCATTGATGCAAGTCTTTCTTCTTGTTCTTCAAATTTTCTTTCAAGAACACCGATTACTGAACCTGATTGTGGCATCAATTTTTTCATTTCTCTGATGTTTTCAATAACATTGTTTTCTACAACATCAATTTTTTCGTTGATATTATTAATTAATTTAGCATGAGTTTCTGTAACTTTTGAAATATTATCAATTAATGAATTAATTGTTTCCATTTTTACGCTAATATTCATGTCTGCAATAGGCTTGATATTATTGTAAGTTTGACTCAACAATTGTTCAAAACGTAAAACTGTATTTTTAATATCACTTCTTGAGTCTTCAGAAGTTAAAATAAGTTTGTTTGTTCTTGAAGACAAGTCTGTTAATTCGTCAGACATATGAGTAATATGACGTTGCATATTCGCCATATCTTCTCTTGTAAAGTCAAATTTCAAACCGTCCAAGAAATTAACAAGCTGTTCAATGTTTTGTGCAACAGTGTCTAGTTTCGTATTATTTCTAAATTCTGTTTGAATTTCATTCAAAGTCATTCTCAATTTTGCAATATCTGATTCAATATCTTGCATTGCATAAGAATAGCCATCATCAATAGTTGTACCTGTTTTTAAGACATTAATTTGCTCTCTAATCGATTGCAATCCGTCAACTAATGGTGCAATATTTTCAACTTTTAATCTGTCAAAAGCGTTTTGAATGTTTTGGAAATCGCCTTCTAATTCTGAATATTCAAGAGGATTACTAGAATTGATAACATGTTTTAAACCTTTGATTTCTTTTACGTTTTCAACTAATCCTTCTGATACGCTCTTTAATTCTGAAACAACATTGTCAGAAATAAAATCTTTAATATCTTCAGCTTCTTCCACAAAAGAGATTTGTTCAAATACTTTTAAAACATTCTTCATCATATCTTCTTTTGATGCTTCAAAACTTGCCTTAATATCACCAGATAATCTATCAATACCTTCCATGTTTTTGTAGAAAGCATTGATTTTTTGGTCTAGTGCAATAATAATTTCTTTTAATTGGTTTTGAAGTTCCAAGAAAGTATTGATTTGCGGAATTTTATCAATGTTGTCTAAAACATTCAAAGTTTCTAACTTATCTAATAAATTTAATTTGTTCAAAGCGTTCAATTTTTCAACGCTGATAATTTCGTTTAATTTAGATAATTGTTCAATACCTTTTTCCGGAGACAAGAAATCAACTTCTTTTTCTTGAGCAGTCAACAAATCTAATTTTTGATTAATTGCGTCCATGCCTTTTGTTAATTCAACAATGTTAGAGGCATTTAGAGTTCTCAATGTTTCAGCAAGATTAGCAACATTTGCATCATCAACGTTGATATTTGCAGGAATACCTTGACCTTGAACTGGAGAAGTTGCAACACCATTTTGAACCAAGTTTTTAAGTCCGTTTTCAACATCTTCCATTTTACCGTTCAATGATGCTAAACCTGCAAACAAGTTGTTCAAAATATTTGAATTTTCTGTTCCTTCAACCTCATTAAACAATGATTTTAATTTATTTGTAAAATATTCAAGTTGAATTTTGAAATCATTCATCAATGTTTGATAATCTTCATCAGCAAAAGATTTAAGTCTATCTTTGATAGGTTCAATCTCTTCTAAAATTTGATGTGTGCTATCCTTCATTGATTCAAAATAGTTTACTGAATTGAAGTTAATTTGATCTTTTAATTTATTAATTTTAGCTTCAATTCTCAAATAAGCATCTTCGCTCATTTCGTTTGGATATTCATCTTCTGAATTATCAAGTTTTTCTTCAATTGTTTTTCTGTTTTGAAGAGTTTCTAAGATGCCGTCTAACTTATCTGACAAAGCTTTATAATCAACCGCAGAAGATTGAAGAGTGCCTTCTTGAACATTTGCAGATAAATTTGATAAATTGTTCAAAAGTTCTTCAATTCTGTTAACTGTATTATCTTGAACATCAACAAATCTTTGGCTTTGTTCTTCTGTCATTTTTGTTAATTCAAGATAAATCTTTTGAATTTCAGCTTTCATCGCATTGATTTCAAAAACAGTATTATTTAATTTGATATCACTTGTTTCAGTGTTGTCTTTGATGATATCAATTGAATCAGCAACTTTTGTTTTAAAATCTGTTAATGAGTTTGAATATTCCGTAGTAATATTTGAAACTAAACTTTCAAGGTCATCAATTCTTGTTGCAATATCTGTTTCAATAGTTGTTGTAAAGTCTTTCTTAATGCTCTCTTTGATAATTTCTGGCATAAAGTTTAAAACTTCTTTTAAACGATTAATATTTTCTGCAAATTCAACTTTTTCAATATTTATATTAAAATCTTCAACTTTTCTTGTAAGTTCAGAAACCTTCGTTAAAACAATTTCAATAGCATCATTGTTTGGACGAGAAATTTTGTCATCTAAAAGCTCTAAACCTTTTGTCAAAGTTTTCATCTTGTCTAAAATATCACTATAACTATCTTTAGTACTTTCTGATAAATAATCTTTTGTTTGTTCTAATTTTTGAGACAAGTCATCAATGTTAAATTTCAAAGAACTGATACCCAAGCTTGAAATAGTATCAAGGGTAACGTTTGTTGTATTTAGCTTGTCAGCTAAAATATCATATTTTGAAGAGAAACTTTCTGTATAAAGATTATTTGCTTCTTTAACATCTGATTGAATCATTGACATTTTATTTGACAATTCATTTAAAGTTGTTGAAATTTTTTCTGTTGTATATCCAGGAATTTTAGAAATGTTATCGTTAATAACATCTAATTTTCCACCTAAATCAGCAGATAATCTTGTATTTAAACTTTCAGATTCTTGAGTAATTTTGTTTATAACTTCGTAAATTGTAGTTTTAACATTGCTTTCAAGACCTGTTAGGTTGTTTAAAACCTTGTTGAAAATTGTTTTGAAATCAAGAGAATTCATTACAGTAATTAGGTTTCTGATTTCAGAAGTTGTACCTAAAACTTCGCCTCTTGCAACATTTGTAGATTCGATAACTTCGTAGATTAATTTTGAAACATCTTTTTTAAAAACTTCAAAATCTTCAATTGATAAAATATTTTTAACAGTAACTTCTAATTTTGCTAAATCGTCAACAAGCTTTTTGTTAGAAGCTACAATCAAACCTCTTGCATCATCAAGTTGAGCAACTAAACCGTCATAATCACTAACACTTGCAAGATTATTAACACTTTCTGTCAACATTTTATTTTGTTCAATAATTGCTGACATTGTTTCTCTTGCTTTGTCAATGTCTTCTTTTTTAGAAACTTGATTTAATAATTCATCAAGATATTTGTTCTTTTGGTCAAAAATTTGAATAGTTGAAATGACAGTGTTCATAGTCATCGTCATATCTTCAACTTTATTTCTCAATTCATCAATGCTTTGATTTTTTAATTCTTCTTGAACCTTTTCAAAGCTTGAATTGATATTTAAAACAATACTTTCAAAACCGTTGTTAAATTTTTCGATATCATTTCTGATAGATGCAATAGTTTTTGCTGTGTCTCTGTATTGAGAAGATTCCATTCTCAAAGATTCAATTCTTAAAGTAATTTCGTTTAAGATATCACCTTGAGACATAACTTGTTTTGAGAAGATATTCAAGTTTGTTGAAATAATATCAAAAAGTTCTTTAATTTGATTTTGTTCAAGATTATCGGCATTTAATCTAATTAAATCTTTGAATTGAGAATCAATTTCGGCAAATTTTATATTAAGAAGAGAATATTTATCATCAAGATTTTTCTTTAATTCACCAATAAGAGAAGTCATTAAAGAAGAGCATTCGTCAGTTGAAAGGTCATCTAACTTTGCAAGTTTTTCTGTAACAGAGCTAAGAGTTCTGTTAGTACCATCAATATTAAGTGCGTTTTGAGTTCTAATCCCGTCAAGAATATCGCCAAGTTGCGCCAACTTTTCGGTTAGTCTATCAACATTTATATCTGCCATTTTATATTTCTCTTCCTATAATGCTATTTATATATTTTATTCTAACAAATCTAAAACCAGATGTATAATAAATATAAATAATTATTAAGAATGTAAATTAAATTTCCATAAAAATCAACTTTTTGGAGAATAATGTTTTTATCTAAATACACCAAAAGAGTGATAAAATTTCAAATCAAAGATACTATTCTAATAATATGAGCAAAAAAGAAATTAAGAAAAAAGATTTAAAAAAATCCATAGAAGAAAAAGAAAAACAATTAGCAAAATTAAAATTACACGTAGATAAATCAGAGACATGCTCTTCAATTTATAATAAGGCTGTGCTTGAAAAAGCTATTATGAAAAAAGAATTGGAAGACATGGACAAAAATGTCGTAGTCGATAAAGTAAAAGACATTTTTAGAAAAAAAGACTTGATTTGCGATTCATTTAAGAAATAATGCGTAAGCCGGTGTGAGCGCTATATGTCATTGCGAGCGTTAACGAAGCAATCCGAAATTTTGTCTTGAATTATTCGGCTTACGCATCTATTCAACATCTTTATCTTCGTCATAAGGTTCATCTTTTATTTCGCTAAATAGACCTACGTCATATTTTTTGCAGTAACGCTTAACTTCTTTAACCACTACGTTAGAAAGAATAAATAGTGCAAATAAGTTTGGTACCGCCATAAACAATGTTACTGCATCTGATAAGTTGATAATACTTTTGAAGTTCATAGCGGAACCGATTACGATACAGCTACAGTATAGTAATTGAAAAAATCTTGTTTTAAATTTTGATTCACCGACAAGGAAATGCCAGCCTTGTAGACCATAATAAGAACCACAAAGCATTGTACCCATTACAAAACAACTTGCCATAATTGTTAATAAAATTGGGAAGAAAGGAAACGCTGTAGCGAAGGCTTTTGAAGTCAATTCAATACCTGCAATTCCGTGTACGTGAAGATATTCACCAGTTACAACGATTACAAATGCAGTTGAAACACCGACGATACAAGTATCTACAAATGGTTGTAGCATTGCGATGAAGGCTTGCGCTACTGGTTTACTTGTTTTAACCGCTGCAAATGCAGTTGGTGCTGTACCCAGACCCGCTTCGTTCGCAAACATTGCACGTCTAAACCCCCATAACATACAAGCGAACATACCGCCAGCCATTGCACGAGGGCGAAAAGCTTCCACAAAAATTGTATGAATTGTATGTGGAATGTTTTCAAAATTTATTAATGTAATAATTAAAATACTTGTCAAATAAAGAATACACATAATCGGAGTAACTTTTTCAGTAAATTTACCGATAGATTTTATACCACCGATGATTGTTACCCAAGTTATTGTTGCAACGATAAGACCTAGTATCCAACTGTTGTTAGCAAAAATACTAGCTTCGCCACCTGTTACTTCTGTAATTTGAGTAGTCATTGCGTTAATTTGGAATAAATTCCAACCACCGATAACAGCAAGGACAGAACAAAAGGCATATATTTTACCTAAATGAGGAGCGATTTTACCTAGAACTTTTCCTTTTAATCCTTTTGAAATGTAATACATTGGTCCACCGGCAGTTGTGCCATCTGGTCGAACTTCACGAAGTTTTACACCCAGAAGGACTTCGGAGAATTTTAGAGCCATAGAAAATAGCCCAGCAATAACCATCCAAAAGATTACACCCGCACCGCCGACAGAGACAGCTGCAGCAGAACCAGCAACATTACCGATACCTGCAGAAGATGAAATTGTGGCACTAAGAGCCTGAAAAGATGAAACCTCACCTTTCTTTTTGCGTTTAATTATGTCTTTGTGTTCAAATTTATTAGCTATAAGGCGCAATGCATGCTTAAAACCCCATAGACCGATGAAACGCAATCTGAAAGTAAAATAGATTGCAGCGAACATAAGAAGAGCAATCAAAAATTCAACTTTCACACCGTTAATTGTGATAGAAGAAAAGATTACTCCGGAAATTTTGTCGGCTATTGGTGATAATAAGCTATCTATAAACGCATCTAAATTCATAAATAAATAATACTATAAATATAGAAGGAATAAAAAGGATAAAATTAACAAAGGTTAACAAAGGACAAAAAATAGGAAGTTTATGTTATTATATAAACATGACAATTAAATAATATCTTGGAGACGTGGCCGAGTTGGCTGAAGGCGGCACCCTGCTAAGGTGTTATATGGAGCAATCTGTATCCAGGGTTCGAATCCCTGCGTCTCCGAATTTTCTAAAAAAGGGCGAAAGCCCTTTTTTTTAATGCAAATATTTTTGTAATTTTGTAAAACAACATGGGATTTAATACTTATGATACAGAAAAAACTTCCGACCAATCAAAAAATTTTTTCATTCTTTTAAAATTACAGTCTGACACAAACACCCCATTCTAGTTAAATTTGCTAGTTGTGCCAATTGTTATGGCATAAAATATTTAATCTACTGTTTAAATAAACTGTATCGTTGAATATTTGAATTACATTTTTAGATAAATTATTAACTTTTTGAATAAGAATAATTTGGGTTTGAGCTTATACATTGCAAATTTCTTTCAATTTTTTGCTCCGTAACAGCATGTTCTTTTAAAACATATTTTATGCCGTTTAGAACTTTTTCAATAGGTTTACTTTCATTGTCTATAACCCATTTAAAACCGAAAGTTAACGCAATACCGTTTCTTCCACCCTCTCTCAACATAGCTTGTACAAACCCTGTACATTTATCATACCAAACTTTTTGCAAACCAATACCGTATTCAACATAAGGTTTTATACTCATTTCCGGTAAACGAACATTATTTGCAGTAAATTTTGTTTCGTTCAAGATATTCCCTACTATACCAACACTTGCGTATGGTTGCCAGCCATTTTCAGCATTACCCATAAATTTAATACTCGGGTGCAATTGTATAGAATGCAATGGGTCAGAAGATATTTTTACACCGGCAGAATTCGTATAATCAAAAGTATTCACATAAGTGTATGCCATCAATATAGACGGTTGAATAATAAATTTGCCGTTATTAAATTCAAAATTATAACCTGTTTTACTTCCAATGCCAGCCATTAATGCAGTATAATTTTCCTTACCGTACATTGTATGCGATTCACCGTTGCTAGCTCCCGCATTTATTGTCAGTGCCGTAAAGAAATCGCCATGGTAGAAAGTTTGAGTTAATCCTAATATTCCGCCATTTGTAGTTGTTGAAACTCCGGAATAGCTTTGAGACGTTCCATTATAACCAATATAAGGGGTGATTACTGTTCCCCAACCTCGTTTAAGCTGTTTATATCCACTGTCTCCACCTATCAACGAACCGTATGATTGAATATCTACTCTCGGACCGTTTGATAACCCGACATTTTCAAAATTAGCATATGGTTGATACCAAATACCACCCGTTTTAGAATAATCATTCTCGTATCGAATTGAGCTCGGTTCTGTGATTGCATATTGGTTAGCCATTGTTCTCATTTTTTTTGGCAATGACATATACGAATAATCGGCATGTCTGAATGCGTAGCTAAATGTTTCATTTATAGCTGAATACGCTCCAACTTGTGAATTTACTGATCCAGATAATACTGCAGGATTGAAATCTGCTGAACTTTTTCCGCCACCACGAGAAAATAAGAAATACCCACTGCTTGGGTTATAGCTTACATCATATTTATATATTGGAGAAAAAGAAGTTGTTTGATAGCTGTTTGCAACATTTTTTCCTACCGTTGTTACATTTGTTTGAACCTTATCTTTAAAACTGTCATCGGCAAACGGAATATATGTCTTTTCACTTGCAGAATCAGATAACAAATTTATTCCCTTAACCGTAATAAGTCCGTTTGCAACAGTTGTTGACGGAAGTCTGTCCATCACAGAATTTTTTAAATCAGCATCTACTAACAAATTAACATTTCCGTTTATCTTAAACGAATTCGCTGACAAATTATTAACACTATTGTTAATTAAGTTTAATGCTCCGGAATTCACATTCACATCATTAAACATATTTGTTGTATTTGTCGCTAAAACATTTAATGTTTGATTATTTATATCCAAAATTCCTTTAATAACCGCTCCATCTAGTATTGTAAGGCTATTACCGGCAATTTTGGTTGTTCCGTTACCTAAAATTTCCTTGTCCAGTGTTCCTGACAAATTTAATATTCCGGAATTAATTATTCCGTTTGTTGCAATAATTTTATCCGCAATTGTTGTTATATTTCCTGTATTTTCAATTTTATCAGTAGCTGTAAGTGTTCCAAGCGTATTATCTAATGTTCCTGATACTTTAATAATTGATTGAGAAATATTTCCAGAATTGTTTGATGTCCCAGAGATTTCCAATTCTCCAGCACCATTAATTATTCCTGAATTTGTCAAATTTTTTATTTCTGAAGTTAAACCGTTGTTTGTAATTGTACCTGAATTATTCGCATTAGTTGATATTTTTAAATTATTTACAGTCAAATTTCCAGTATTTGTCAATTCGTTTTGAATTAACTCTGATACAATTACTTTTCCTGTAGTATCAATATTTGTTTTACCTATACCTGTAATTTTTGATACTGACGTTGAATTTTTAACACTCAAATCGCCTTGATTTAAAACATCTCCTTGCAAAGTTGCATTATCCAATGTAATTTTTGCGTTATTGCTTGTTGCATTAATAATTAATCCGTCTGATGTTATTTTTACATCTTTTACTGCTAAAGAGTTTGCATCTGATATTGTAATACCTTGCTTGTTACCAAGTATAATTGTTGATGTATTTGTTCCGTCAGTAGTACCTGATATTGTCAAATTATCTGCTAATATTCCTAAATTTTCTTTCACTGTATAGATGTTATTTGCGTTTGTAGTTGTAAATGTTTTATCTTTTGAACCTGCAACGGTATTTTGAACTATTAGAGCCAATATATCCCCGTCAGTTGTGTATGTTTTAACTCCTTCATTTGTTTTAAGAACTTCATACTGAATTGTATCATTAACCAATGATCCATTTGACTTTATGGCTGACGTTTTTTCTGAATATGTATCTATTCTTTTCCAAGAACCAATTTTATCCGACCAATTGGCATTTGCTTGCAATTCATCAGAACCGAGAATTTCTTTTTCTTTAACCCCAGTTGTTGTATCTAAAAATATTCCAACACCGCCATTTGTTATTTGAATTGTTTTTGTATCCCAAATATTTTCGGTTTCTGTTTGGTTTAATGTTAAATTTAACACTCCACTTCCTGATGTACTATTAAAGAAATCTGCTTTTGAATTTGACCAATCAACATCTATTGTAGCATTTCCGACTCCGTCTATTGTTTTAATATCATATTTTGAATAACTTAAATCGCTTGTAGATATTGTTCCATTATTCAAATCTAATACACCATCAATTATTGCTGATGGTGCAAAATTTAATGTTCCGTTTACTTTTGTTGTGCCGTTATCTAAAATTGTCTTATCCAATGTTCCTGACAAATTTAATATTCCGGAATTGTTTATAGTACCTGTTAAATTATTTGTATTTGAAGTAACTTCACCACTGTTTATTAAATTTTCAATATTTGCATTAACTGTTAATTTGCCTGTTGAACCAACATTAACATTTTGTGATATTAATGCATTGTTTGTTACATTATCAAGTATGTTTGTCAAACCACTTCCGGTAATTTCTTTTTCAATATTACCTACCCCTAAATTTAAAGTACCATTATTAATTAGGGTAACCTCTAAATTGTTTGCACTAACCCCTAAAATACCCGTATTTGTCGCCACTGTTCCGGTAATTTTACCATCGACATAGTTATTATTTGCAAAATTTAGATTACCGCCATTATTTGTAATAACAGTTTCATTTCCTTTTAGTTTTACGTCAGACAAATTTAATGTCGAACCTGACTTCACAACAAAAGAAGTTTTTCCGTTTAAATCCAATTCAGATAAAGTAATTTTTCCCAAGGAGTCTGTTTTTGTTGCGCCTACAATATTTAAGTTTTTGTATGTTGAACCAATATTGCCTGAAACTTTATAGTTTGCTGGAGTTTTATTACCAAGAGAATCTTCGTCAAAAAAATTAAATGTTTTATCCAAAATATTGCCGTTAGCATCTTTCAGCTCGGTATTAGTCAGTGCAATCAAAGCATCTGACATTGTTGAAACTGTATTAGAATCAATCTTAGTTACTTTTATGTTAAGACTATCGTTTGTTGTATCCGTTTTGTTCAGCCCTAACATTCCGTAAATATCTTTTGTCGTTGTAATATCACCAAATACCTCTTTATAATTTGCGGTAGGCGTTAGAGGAAAGATTTTGGTAGTAATAATCTGTTTTATTTTACCAACCGCTGACGTGAGCGGAATTAATTTATCACTTAATGCAAGTTGCAAATTGTCGGTATTATCATTATTTTTAATTATTTGGATTTTTAAGTTTTTGTTCAAAATATGATCAAACTCTGTATCTACAAAATTTAAACTATCTAAAGTTATAGAACCGCCCGAAGATGTTTGTGTTGTAAATCCGTCTGCAATTTTGTCGTTTATTGTGTAATCTAAATTACTACTATTTGCTTTTGCCAAATCTAAATCAATATTATATTTGGCGTCTGCACTAGAATTCAGCGAATTAAACTTTAAAAATTTCTGAATTAGTCCATCTGCAGTATCAATAAGAACATTTCCAGCAACAGAAACATTTGCGCCACCTTTAAAATCTGCGTTGTTATAAAGTTTAATTGTTCCTGTAGAATCGCCAGTCAATAAGACATTATAACCACTTACACCATTAATGTAATCATTTAGTAATATTGTACCGTTTGTTGTTGCGTTTAGAGTAAGAGTTTTTCCTGCCGCCCCAACACTAATTGCTTCGTAATTTTTTGTTACTCCACCGTCAACAGTAACATAATTCCCAGTGAATTCAGACAATCCATTATTATTTGCATTAATAACCAAATCTTGTCTTGTGTATATCGCACCACCATGCGCACTACTTCCGTTAACAGAGCTTGCATAATTATTTTTAAAAATAGAGTTATTTATTGCTTTAATAGTTGCAGTATTAACAATTGCACCACCATATGCACCTTTTAATGTATTTGCGGATTCTGTTTTTGCATAGTTATTTTCAAAAATGCTATTTATTGAATCAATAATAGCATTTTTATAATCTTTTTCTGATTTTGCATAAAAATTTGATATTGCTCCGCCGTATGCACTATTTTCAGTGGATACAGCATAGTTTCCGCTAAAATAAGCTTTGATATTCCCTATTTGTGCAATATCATTATTCTTTGGACTTTTTTCAACATAGTTTGCTATAACACCGCCGTTTGTGGAAAGTTTTGCTGATTGCACAGAGTTATTTTTGTAGATTCCCAAAATCGCATCTTCGACCGGAATTATTTTATTATTTTCATCAAGAGTATAACCAATTCCGACAAAAGTATTTCCTTGTCCACTAACAGAATTAGAAATTACACCACCACTTGCATCCATTATTTCTGACTTTGATACAAGTGAATTGCCTATATATTCACCATTAATACTTTTAATAATAGCATTTCCCTGACAAGATTGAATTGAATTTGCAATAATTCCTCCGGAAGCATGCCTTCCACTTAAAGCCTTTGGGTTGGCTAAATCTGAAAGTGTGCTTTCTAAATGGTTGTTAAAAACTTGTTTTAAATTTATGTCTCCAAGACTAACTGTAGTGTTTGTAGTTTTCAAACCACTATGAAGAAAATTATAAATAAATCCGCCACGAGCATTATCATTACAATCAGTAGCGATGATATTATTATTACTAATTTCATCAACAGTTATATTCCCGTTTTTTGAAATAATAGTAGCATTTTCCACAGGAAGCAATGCAGAACGCAATAAGAAAGAAGTTATGTTTGTTGCTCTTACCGTGTTTCCACTTATTTGCCCTACGGCAAGATTACCTATATTAGATGAAATTGTTGAATCTGTTGGTGACTCTTTTAAATACAGTACAAAACCAGTAGAAGTAGAGTTTTCATTTCCTGTAATAACGTTATTATTAATTTCGCCAATAGTTATATCATTAATATTAGCGCCTTGAAGATTTATTACTCCTCCACGCAAAAAATTCATTTCAATATTGTTATTTGAAACAGAGCCTATTGAAATTGAATTAATATTTCCTGCAATATTTGTAATTAATCCATTGAAATCGGTTTTTGCTTTTATAGTGTTTCCAATTATTTGACCAATTTCTAGTGTGTTGTTAATCGTTCCGTTTTCATTGTATATTAATCCACCATCAATTTTTAAATTTGAATCAATTGTATTATTGGAAAAAGAACCAATACGCAAATTATCAATCGTTCCAAGTTTGTTTTGAATAAACCCACCTTTAACCGAATTAGTAGTGGTAGTTATGGTATTATCTTTTACTTCATTCCAATTTATTGATTGAATACTGCTATTCTCGTTATTTAAAATTCCGCCGTAAATATTAACTTTTGAGGTAATTTTATTTTTATTTACATCACCGTTCAAATTCAATTCGCCAATAGGAGTTAGCGTTCTTCTATTGTAAATCAAACCTCCATAAATATTTCCAGCTGATGATATTTCGTTATCAATTAAATCTGCTATAATCCCTTTAGATTTTGCCGTTTGAATATATATCGCCCCTCCAGAAATATTGTTATTAGTAATATTTACTCTGCTTGAAGAAACACTAACATTATTCAAAGTTGCATCACTATCTTCTATTAAAAACAAAACAGGCCCGTTTTGAACGGCAGATGTTGTTCTACCGCTAATATCAACATTTTCCAATAATATAGTTGCATTTGCATTATTAACATTTATACTAGAATTCTTTCCAGTATATTTCATATTTTTAAGGGTTAAATTTGAATTATTTGAGAAAATAAATCTTGCATCTTTTTCATTTATTAAACTTTTTCCATTCCCATCAATTTCGATTGTTTCAGTTCCAAGTTTGATTGTATTCAAATTTGTAATATCTATATTATCTTCAAATTGTATTTTAGTAGGTTCGGTTGTTTTTTGTATTATACTTTTTAATTCAGTACCAGAAGAAACAGTAACATCTTTAGCAACTACAAAATTATTGCTACAGAATATTAATAACAAAAGGGTTGAATATAATAATAAATTTTTCTTTTTCATTTAGGCTATTTCTCAAGTCTTTTATTACAAATTCATTATAATATAAATCGAATACCAATACAAATAATATCCTAGTTCAAACCCATTACGAAGAGGTTTGACAATTTTCTAAAATTTGATATTTTTTATTAACTTTGCCCCAAATAATCAAACTAAGTGTTACATTACAGAAAAATTTTTGCGTGTTTATAATATAATCAAAGAAAAAAGGAAAAGATAAAATGTTTATATTAGAAGCACCATATATTTCAGATTTAATGCTAAAAACTTTAGAAAAAAATCAATTTGAAGTGCTTTCAAACGAAATAGCAAAAGATTATTCATCTGAATATAAATTAAATTTAATCGATGAAATCACCGCAAAGAACAATTTGAAAGTTTATTCAAACTCAGAAAACTCTATCAACTGGGTTCTAAATAATTTTCAAAACACTGATTTGGCAAGATTAATCACTCTTTGCAAAAACAAGTTTGAATTTAGAAAAGGAATTAAACCAATTTATCCAAACTTCTTTTTCAAAGAAATTACTTTAGATGAACTAAACACAATCGACATTTCAGATTTTCCAAAACAATTTATCATCAAGCCAACTATCGGATTTTTGAGTATGGGAGTTCACAAAGTATCTTCTCACTCTGAATGGAAAACCACTGTAAATGCCATAAATAAAGAAGTTGAAATGTTTGCAAAAAATTTCCCAAAAGAAGTTTTGAGTTCATCAAGTTTTATTGTTGAAGAAATCATTCAAGGCGAAGAATTTGCAATAGATACATATTTTGACAAAAACGGCACCCCTGTTATACTAAACATCTTCCAACACCCCTTTGTCAGTGAAGATGACGTTAGCGACAGAGCTTATATTTCATCAGGAAAAGTTATAAAAGAAAACCTTGCATCTTTTGAAAAAATGTTGGGAGAAATCGGAAAAACGTTAAATATCAAAAATTTCCCAATGCACATTGAGGTTATAAAAACAGATGACACAACAATTGTTCCAGTTGAAATTAACCCAATGAGATTTGCAGGTTGGTGTACAACTGATTTAGCGTACTACGCTTACGGAATAAATATTTATGAATACTTTAACAACGAGCTAAAACCAGATTGGGATAAAATTCTTGCAGACAAACAAGACAAAATTTATTACTTTGCAATGGCGGAAACACCTGTAGATATAGATAAATCTTCAATCAAATTTGATTATCCTGCTCTAGAAAAATTTTTCTATAAAGTTTTAGATTTTAGAAAAATAGATTATAAAGAAAAACCTCTATTTGCAGTTATTTTTGGCGAAGCTAAAAATAGAGAAGAAATCACAAAAATTTTGAAAATGGACGTACATGAATTTGTGGTACAAATGTAGCCCTATAATTTTTCATTGCAATCAAAGCGTGGTAATCTTAAGAGATTTATGTTTTAATAAACAAAAATAATGGATATTATTAATTTAAACCTTATAACTATTTAAAAAGGATAAAATTTTGGACATTTTATATTATATATTATTAACCATTTTAATTATCATATTATCACTTATTATTTTTATTATTTTAGTTATTACGCATATTTTAATAAAAAAGCCTTTTAATTTTATAAGTTATATTATACTTATTCTTTCTATAACTGGTATGTATTTATTTATTCCAGCTATGTACGTTTATACTGGATATTCTTCTCAAAATCTAGAAATTCTACAAAAATCAATTAACTTATCAATTAATCCATACGAAAAAAGAATAGTATATTTGTTTATGGCAGACATTTACGAGTATGATTTACTACACGAAAATAAAAAAGACGGAAATAAAGCAATAGAATTTTTAGAAAAATCCATTCAAAAAGAATATAATAAATATCCTCTAGAAACAACTAGACTTCTTCTTTTATATTCTATAAAAGGAGATTATCAAAAAACACAAAAATTATGTGAAATTTTAAACAAAAAAAAGGGTATTGCGCTACTAAATATATACATAAAAAATAATGAATATGATAAAGCTCTAACAACTTTTAAAGAAGGACGGAAATGTAACACCTACCTATTTTTAAAAGCAGATTTACTAAAAGAAGTAGGAAAATTAGAAGAATCAAAACAGACAAAAAAAGAAGCGGAAAGAATTTATAAATCTCAAATCGAAAGTTATTCTGATAAACAAAAAAAATTTGATTTTGTTGAAAAATCAAAAAAATACAGTTCAATTTCAGCATATAAAAATTGGCTAAATGAACAAGCAAAAGAGTATAAATTTAATTAAAAATATAAATTTATGCTATAAAGGATTACAATTTGCAGAAAACAGCAACTAAGGTATAGATAAACACAATCCTTCATTTAATTTAAATTACTCTTTTCTGATATAATTAATTTATGAAAAATATTTTATGTTTTGGAGACAGTAACACATTTGGATTTAACCCAGAAAACGGCAAAAGATTTGATAAATCTTCTCGTTGGACTGGTATTTTACAAATCCTTTGTCAAAATAATTATCACATCATAGAGGCTGGTTGCAACAACAGAACTGCTCTTTCAGACAATTCAGCAGGTAAAATGTTCACTGGTTACAAAATCCTACCAGAATTATTAAACGAAAACCTTGATACAATAATCCTTGCGATTGGTGTAAATGATTTGCAATTCCAATACAATGTATCTTTTGACGATATAAAAAAAGGTATTTCAAACCTAATTAAAATCACTAAAAAGAGTTGCCCTAATGCAAAAATTATTTTAGTTTCGCCAACAGAACTAACAGAAAATGTTTTAAAAAGCCCAATATTTTCAACACTTTTTGACAAAACTTCAATAGAAAAATCAAAACATTTATCAGAAATTTATTCAGAAATATCAAAAGAATATACCTGCGATTTTATTGATTTAAACAGTGTTGCAACACCTACAAGCATTGACGGATTGCATTTTGAACCCACAGAGCACAAAAAAATCGCCAAAGAAATTTTCAAACATTTATAATAAAAAAAGCCTTATCAACTTTGATAAGGCAATTGACGATTCATTTATTTAAGAAAAATTCGGAGGAGCTTTTTATAGATACCTTTATAAGGTTGGTATCTAATTGGCAAGTCTAGCCATGTTTTTTTATCTAAAATGCTTCGCTTGTGCGAAAAAGTTTCAAAACCAAATTTACCATGATACGAGCCCATACCGCTTTCTCCAAAACCACCAAAAGGCATTTCAGATGTAGCTAAATGAACAACAACATCATTTATACAACCACCACCAAATCTACAATTATTTAGTACTTTTTCAATATTACTTTTGTTTTCTGAAAAAATGTACAAAGCCAATGGGTGCGGGTGATTTTCAATAGTTTCAACCACATCATCTAAACTTTCATAAGTCAAAATCGGCAAAACTGGTCCAAAAATCTCTTCCTTCATAACATTATCGTCCCAAGTTATATCAGTCATAACAGTTGGTTCAATCTTTAATGTTTCAGGATTAGTTTTCCCTCCAACAACAACTTTTTCAAAATCTATAAGATTTTTAATTCTGTTAAAATGTTTTTCATTAATAATTTTACCGTAATCGTTGTTTTCAAGAGGATTTTGACCAAATTGATTTTTAATTTCTTTTCTGATTTCATTTATCAATTTGTCCTTAATCTCTTTACAACAAAGAATATAATCAGGTGCGACGCAAGTTTGACCACAATTTAAGAATTTACCAAAAACAATTCTTTTTGCAGTTAATTTAATATTTGCAGTCTTATCAACAATACAAGGACTTTTACCACCAAGTTCAAGTGTAGTCGGTGTCAAATGTTCTGCCGCATTTCTCAAAACTTCTTTACCAACATCTGAACTACCTGTAAAGAAAATATAATCATACTTATATGACAAAAGCTCTCTATTTTCTTCTCTACCACCTTTTACAGTCGCTACGTATTCTTGAGGAAAAACTTCTTCAATAATTTTATAAACAATATCAGTCGTTTTAGGAGAATAAGCACTAGGTTTTAAAATTACTGTATTCCCCGCAGAAATTGCATCAACCAAAGGTTCCATTGAAAGCAAAAATGGATAGTTCCAAGGGCTCATAATTAAAACATTTCCTCTCGGAACAAGTTTTATTTTACTTTTTGCGTGAAAATTTGTTAAAGGTGTTTTAACAACTTTTTCTTTGGCAAACTTTTTGATATTTTTTAGCATATAAGAAATTTCATCTAAAGTTAAACCAACTTCGCACATATAAGCTTCTGTTTCGCTTTTACCTAAGTCAGATTTTAAAGCTTCTAAAATTTCTTTTTCGTTATTTTTTATAGCAGTTTTTAGTTTTTTTAAATATTCAATTCTATATTTAATATCTAAAGTTTTACCACTTTTGAAAAATTCTTTTTGTTTTTCTAACAAATTATGCATGAACTAGTTCACCTTTCTGAATTTGAGCTAAGTCTTCTTCTAAATTATCTTTATCAAGAAGAGCATAATAAAGTTGTTGCAATTCATTTTCGTCCATCAAAACAGGAACAGGATATACAGGATTAGCCTCTTTTGAAGCATTTTCAGCTAAAGCCTTTATATCCTTTATTTGAAGTTCTGGGAGTTTTGTTCCGATATTCAAACTTTTGTTCAAAATTTTAATTGAATTGATAAATGATTTTGCAGCTTGTTCTTCTGGTGTATTTTCTTTTGCAAGACCAGCAGAGATTGCCAAATCTTTCAATTGTTTATAAATTTTATCACCATAAGCCTCTAAAACATACGGAATAATAACGGCATTTGCAAGCCCATGTGGAGTATTATACATTCCGCCAAGAGAATGTGCGACAGCATGGCAATAACCAACATAAGAAACTGTAAATGCACAACCGGCAAGATATGAAGCCCAAAGCATATTTTCTCTTGCCTTCATATCATCACCGTTATCATAAGCTCTTTTTAGATTTTGAAAAACGAGTTTTGTCGCTTCAAGCGCTTGTTCTCTTGTCCTTTTAGTTGTTGAATTACCAATATAAGCTTCAACAGCATGTACAAGAACATCTACACCACTATTTGCGGTAATATTTTTTGGCAAAGTTCTTGTTGTTTCTGGATCTAAAACTGTATATTTCGGGATTAAAGGGAAATCACTTATCATATACTTATGTTTTGTTTTTGAATCAGTGATTAAACTTGCAACAGTAGTTTCTGTACCTGTACCTGCAGTTGTAGGAATTGCAATAAGAAGAGGAATTTTCTTAAATACTCTCAAAATTCCTGCCATATCCTGAATAGATTTTTTAGGATTTGCAATACGTGCACCAACTGCTTTTGCACAATCAATAGCAGAACCACCACCAAACCCAATTAAGGCTTCACATTTATTGTTCAAGTACAATTCTCTTGCCATTTCAACATTTGCAATTGTAGGATTTGAAACGACATCATCATATATAGTAAGATTTATATTATTTTCAACTAAAATATTTTCTAAATGTTGAGTTATACCAAAACTTCTAATACCTTTATCTGTAACAAGCATTAAATTTTTAATTTTCTTTTTAGCTAAAACTTCTGGGATATCATCAATTTTAGCAAGGATTGTTGGATTGTAATATGGAAGCATTGGAATTGCAACTTTAAAACAAAACTGAAAAATTCTACAGTACATTTTCTTAAAAATATTCATAACATTACCTCACTGTCTGGTTTTGAGGGTTAGTTTTTAGGGGAATAAATACATCTCAGAAAATAACTAACTCTTTCTAGTATTGAATACTAGCAAAACTAGAATTGAATATCAAGAGTTTAATAAAAATTTTAACATTTGTAAAAATTTTAATAAAAACAAACAGCCTAAAAAGTCCTACACATGGCTAATATGTAGGATAATTAAATTATTTTCAAAACATAAAAAGTAAACTTAAAATAATATATCTAAAGTACGAAAGAATTTCTTTAAATATATATAATGAAATAAATACTTGAACAATGAAAATTTAAGACAACAAGTGGACACCACAAAAGTTCTTTTGATTGACATACCAATGTCAAGAAAGGAGGTGTCGCCTATGACAAATATCAGAACGCTGGCCGTTATATTTTATATAATAGCACTTCTGTTCAACAAACAGAAACTAGCGCTTACGATTGCAGTCATTGCGCTAGTTCCTTAACTTGAAACAGTGGTGTAAAATTTTAGCTTTCGCTAATTGCCACTTGTTGTTCCTATATTATAACTTATTTTTTAGCAGAGTTCAACCCATATTTTCACAATTAAAGAGGGAAAATATTTTGCAATTTTCTTTTAATAAAAACCAAATCTTCACGAGACAAATAACGTGAAAATTCTGCCAAATCTTTCATAGCTTCTTCCATTGGATAATTTGTTGTTTCAAGCTTTTTTAGCCAATCATTAACTTCTCTTGTAATCATAAATTATCCTAATACATTTATTTTGTAGAATCTAGCAATTTAGAGATTTCTGTTATTGTCTTTGGAAAATATTGTTGCAAATATTGAGAACGAATTGAGAACAAGTCTTCATTGTTGTAAGTATTCAACAAGGCATTTGTTTCTGCGATTGTTTCTTGCAAACCATCTTTGTGTTCAGATGTTTTAATAAAGTAATTTATATGTTCTCTTTGAGCAGTAGGGAAGGCTTTATCAAACTCTTCTTTTTCTTTTTCAAAAACTTCATTTACTTGTTTATTTGAGAAGATTGATTTTTTCAAAGTTTCTTCTTGTTTAACATCGACTTCGTTGTAATCCTTTGCATGACCAAGTTCGTGCAACATTACGTACAAATTATCACCTGTTTTAATACGTTTATTAACAGCACCATAAGTTGAGTAATTAATATCATCAATGCCATTCAGGTGTTTTGTTGTTTTACCTAGTGCGATAAGTTCTTCACCAGGCATTCTTTTTAATGCTGTTAAAATTTTATCTTTATTACCATCAAGATAGTTTTCAAAAGTAATTTTTGAAGACTCTTTTGTATTCAAATCTTTAATATCAATTTCTTTATCATTAACAGTAATTTCATACTTTTTATCATTCTTTGCTGAAATAAATTTATTATCAGAAAGAACCTCAAAAGATTGTGAATTTTTCAACAAAGTTTTACCGTCTTTATCTGTGATAATATAATCGCTAATTCTATTACCTTGTGGGTCATCTTCGTACAAATATTGAGTACGAGTTCCGTCTAGCGAAGTCATATCCTTTTTAACAGAAGTTATGCCTGTTTTCTTGTCAACGGTACCCGAAGATAAAACTTTTTCTGTTCCGTCTGGAAATACGTGTTTAATATTCAACACACCTGCAACTTCTGATTGGTCTGTATATTCTTTTCTTATAGTTTTGCCGTCTTTATCCTTAATAACACGAACCTCATTTATCAAGACAGGTTGAGGCATATTTTTTCTCACCTCAAGTCTAACTTTAGACACAGAATTATTTCTTTTGTCCACAGTCTTTTTAATTTGATATTGACGTCCATTTGGGTGTTTGAAGGCTTGAACTTCCTCTGATGAAATGTTGTTCATATCTTTATCGAACAACTCAATCTTTTTACTTGTATCCTTCAAATCAGCAACAAGCGCAAAAGAATTTGAATCATAGTCGTCAGTCTTAAAAGACAACGATAACAGATTACTACCACAACGTGTTTTCATCTTGTCATAGTTTTCAACGACTTTTTCTGGATTATTTAATTTTTCATTCTTAGATAATGCGACTAAATCATCGATACCTAAATCACTCTTAGACAAAACCTTTGCCTTATCAAATTCTTCTGTTTTGTTCAAACTATTTGAAAATGCTTTAATATCAAAAGGTGTAAATCTTGGTGTTTCATCTCCTTTCTTAACCTTTGATAAATCTGCAAGACCTTTAACAACTTGAATATCCTTTGCGACAATATCACATGCCATTGAACCCAAAATTTTAGGATTTTGAACTAATTCCTTAAAAGGTTCCCACTTATCCGGTGATTTAACCAATTCTCCTTTAATTGTCTCAATCTTGTCATCAGTAAACTTCGGAGTACCTTTAAAGTTTTTCAAATCTTTCAATTCTTTGACAGCATTATCAACGTTAAAATCACCCTTGAAAGAAGTTCTTTCAAAAGTATCTTTTTTAAGTCCGGTATCTACAACCTTTCTTACATTATTCGGACTTTGAATTTTACTAACGCTACTAACGCTGTTCACACTGTTTACGTTCATGATAAATCTCAAATTGATTATACTCTTACAGAAGTATTGACGGAATAAAAAAAATAAACTTTAATAAAAAGTGTAGTATTGTAAACAAATATTAAATATTCGGCTAAAATAGGCAATATTTTTTGTTTAGAGTACTTCATGTAAGTGTATAATAGTACATAAGTGTGGGATAATTATGCCTGAAGTAAGTAATGTAAATATTGGAAAAATCAACCTGCCAACCTCGACAAGCTCAATGCAGAATGCACTTGGAGGGCTTGGAGATAACGCATCTCTCTTTGGCAATGATTTAATTGGTGGTACAGAAGATACCTATACTTCTGATACAATGAAAACTCAATTAAAGACTAAAGCTCAGGCTCTTGTAAGTTTGTCTAAAAAATTAAAGACAAAAGATGCGGACGGCAATGAAAAAACAAGTCCTACTGTTAAAAAATCTATTGAAAAGCAGATGAAAATGCTTAAAGAACAAGCAGAAGCTGCCGGAATAGATTTAAACGCAATCTTTGCAGAAATTGCAGATGAATCACACATGACTAGAAAACAAAGAAAAGAACTTCAATCAAACTTGAAGGTTTCTATTCCTAAAAAATCTGGCAGTGCAGAAGTTTCTAGCAATACATCTTCAAGCAACAAAAAATTAAATCCATTTGGTTTATCAAAAGGAGGCTTTGGTAACCTATCAATGCAGGGGGCACAAGGAGCACAAGGAGGCTATCAACCAACCTCAAACCCAAGTTATGGAAATACTCCAAATACTAAACTTGATAAGGCATTCTTAGACAAGACTAAAGATATTTCACAACGTATCGGTTGTGATTATAAAGACTTATTAGCGGTAATGAATTCAGAATCCGGTTTAAAATCCACAGCTAGAAACCCTAAAGGTGGAGCTACAGGTTTAATCCAATTCATGCCAGCAACTGCAAAAATGTTGGGTACAACAACTGACGAATTACGCAAAATGTCTCCAACACAACAACTGGATTATGTTGAAAAATTTTTCAATATGGTTAAAAAGAGTGCAGGCTTTGAAGGTAAACGACTTTCTGGTGCAGATTTATACGCCTTAGTATTCATGCCAGGAAGAGCAAAACGTGATATATTAACATCTGCCTCTGACGGTAAAACTTATTCTTACAACAAAGGTCTTGATAAAGACGGCGACGGACATATTTCAAAAGCCGATTTACAACGACGTGTTGCAGCTTGTTATGTAGACGAGTCCAAAGTCTTTGCATAGTTAAATTTTATACAAAAGAGGCGGTTTTTCAAGAAAACCGCCTCTTTTGTTTGACAATACACCTTTATATCCTAAAATAAAGGTATTATGCAGGAAAACTTTTATATTTTAGAAAAACTTGAAAAATTACAAATCGAACTTAGACTTAAAAAACTAAGTAAAGCACTTCAAAACAAGAAAATAGTTTTATACGGCGCAAATGAAATTTTAAAAGCTGTTTGCTCTAAGTTTAATATAAAAGAATATTTTAATATAATTGGAGTTTGTGATGATAAAATAACAAGCTCAAACATTTTTGAACAAGAAGAGTTTAAAATAATTTCTGTACAAAATTTATATTTCTGCGGAGCAGATGTAATTCTTAACTTAAAAAACACAAACAATGATTTCAAAAAATATTTAAGACAAAATCATCTTGTAAAAAAGAGAGTTCAATTTGTAAATCTATTAGATAAACCTCTATTGGTAAAAATAAAAGATTTATATAATGTGTTAAAAATGTCATTTAGTACCTATCAACAAACAAAGGAAATTTTACCAATATTAAAAACCTTAATTGAATATTCAGATGACGAAATATATTCAAGACTTAATTACCAAACAAAAGTCTTTAATTTAAAAAACTCAGAAAAACCTATCAGAGTTCTATTCTTAGCTTTTGACTATAACGAATGGACATTATCAAGTTTATATTATAAATTCAGAAGTGATGAAAACTTTAAAGTATTGCCAATTGTAGCATTACCAAACACAGCAAAAGAAGAATATCAAAATTTGCAATACACAATTGACAAATTTAACCAACAAGGCATGGAATGTATTGATGGTTCTGACACAGGTGAAGGAGTTATGATAAAGGCTCTTAGACCAGACTTAATCATTTACCAACACCCTCAATACTTAAAAGACGAATACACACCGGCAAAACTTTCAGAATTTGCTTTAACTTGTTATATTGAACCTAAATTTAATACAGATAAAGCTTATTCGATTGATGATGATTTATTAAAAGACAGATTATCAAATAGTTGGCAATTATATTCATCAAATCAATATAGCTTAAAATCCTATAAACATTCCGCTGTATCTGGTTTTACACTGTTTGAAAAATATCAACAAGACACAAATTCTACATACGATAAGTTATGGAATGTTCCTAGTACAGTAGAAAACAACAGAATTGTATATATTCCGTCTTATACAGTATCAGAAAACTACGATATCGCAAGTTTTAGAGAAAATCAAAGATTTATACTTGATTATATTGCGACACACCCTCAATACAGCTTTGTTGTAATACAAGATACAAAATTTAAACAACAATGTTTAGAAAATTCTGTTGTAACAGAAGAAGAATTTAACCAATTCTTCAATTCATTTAGCTCGTTACCAAATATTAAACTTGAAGAATATTCATCAATCATCGGAATTTTTAAAACATCAAACCTACTTTTGACAGATAGCATCAATTCTGCGATAAATTATTTTCCTTGCGGAAACCCAATAATCTATATTAACAATAGCAAACAACCTTTTGAAGGCAATGAAATTAGTGAAAAGATTTTTAAAACCTTCTATAAAATATCATCAAAAGAAACTTTAGACATTGTTTTAGAAGATTTATTACTTGCTCAGAACGATTACAATTTAAAACAAAGATTTACTATAATCGGCAAAGACGGCGAATATTTTAATTCAAACGCAAGTGATTTTATTTTTGAAGATATCAAATCAAAACTTGAAAAGAATATTCAAGAAGAAACTGAAACCACAGAAGAGACTCTAATAGAAAACTAGTATTCAATATTTTCAGAAGCTTTTATAAAATTATTTACCCAAACATGTCGTTCTTCTGGATTTGTTGTTTGAATTGTGCCACCACAACGGTTGCTATGACCACCTGCAATAAGGTCTTCTGAGTAATTATCTTTCACATAATCAACAATTTTCATTGCATAATCTTTGTTTGATAATAAACTCATTTTATAAGTAACACCATCAGAACAAGGATAAAAGACAGCTACAGCTTCTAAGTTTTTATCTTTTAATAAAGCTTGTTTTCTATATTTACTTAGTATTTTTACAGCTTTTTCAGTATTTCTTCCAATACTCTTCCATTCTTTATCGTCTTCTTTTATTTCTACGTAAGCCATTTTTCCATTTTTAGAATACTGAGTTCTTTGTTTTAAACCTTTTGCAAAAGCTTTTTCTTCACTTGTAAATTTAGTTTTATCTAAGAAATGCTTACCAATTTTTGCTAAATCAATAACATTCAAAGATTTCCACAACTCAAATCTAACTTCTTTAGAGTTTTTATCTAAACCTGATTTATCTTTAGAAGAATCATCTTCAAAACCAGTAAACAAAGCTTTTGCAACTTCTTTGCTTGGCTTTTTACCCAACGCTTCAAAAAATCTATAAATAATACCACAATTTGCACGGGCAGAACTATCTACATAATAATTTTTTGCTTCCATTTCTGGAACATTATTTTTATCATAAGCTCTTGTAACTTGATTAAAGTTAGGGGTAATTTTATTTTTGTCGTCATGGTGATCAATACCAACAATTGTTTTTGCATCATATTTTTGTAAATGTTTAAATACATTTGTTGCTAATCTATCTTTGCTAGAAAAATCTACGCACAAAGCAACATCTGCTTTTTTAGTATTTTCGTTTACATCTTTTGCATCAATAATGTTATATTTTGAAATATCGTAATTGTAATTATCCTTACCTCCAGAAGCGATAATTCTTGCATTTATACCATCATCTTTTAAATAATTATAAAAAGCAGTAGCACTATTAAAAGTATCTTCATCAGACATTGCATGACAGAAAATATCAACACTCTTACCCGAATGAAGAATATTATCAATATGTTTTGCCTGATTTTTTGGCATTACGTTAGCTTTAAAGCTAACATTTGCCATACGATTATTGATGCTTAACATAATACTACCTACGTTTATATAAAGGTAATTTTTCATGATAAATTGCGCTGTATAAGCATGTTTTAAGGGATTATTTTAAGTTTTTGTAATAATCAGTTAATCTCTGTTTTAAGACTTCCGGCTTTTCATAATATTCTTCAGAGATAATATATTTTTTGCCGGTTTTTGGATTGATAACGTACAATGTCGGAATTCCATCTAAATAAACATTGTCGCACATTGAAGGCTTATGTTTTGTTGTTATGTCGTGATAAGAAAAATTGTACATGTCTGATAAATTATCTGCTAAATGAAAAAATATTGGTTTAAATTGTTTGCAATGAAAACAATAATCGGCAGAATACATAACAACAAAAGGTTTATCTTTTTTGTCTGCTTTTTCACACGCAAGATTTTTTGCAAAACCAGTTTGACACACGCAAATAAATATGAAAAGTACCCAAAATATTTTTTTCATAAAAAAAAAGCTCCCGCATTCATTATTACATGCAAGAGCTTTTTTAAATAGTCTATCGTTACAATTATTAAAGGATAGCACCTTTTGGAACAACTGTAATACCGTTTGGAGAAACGAAGAAACCTCTTTGTGTATCAACTTCTCTATCGAAACCGATTTTAGTATGAGGAGGAATTTCAACATTTTTATCAATGATAGCGTTTCTAATTTCACAGTGTCTGCCAACATTAACGTTTTCCATTAAGATACTGTCTGAAACTTGTGAGTATGAATTAATTCTAACTTTTGGAGAAAGAATACATCTAGACAAGCTACCACCAGATACGATACAGCCTTCAGAAACCATAGAATTTGTAGCCATACCAACACGATCACCTTCTTGCCATATAAATTTAGCAGGTGGGTAATTGTAATTGAATGTTCTTAAAGGCCATTCTTTAGCGTATAAATTAAGTTCTGGACAAGAATCTAGTAAATCCATATTAGCTTGCCAGTAAGCATCAATGCTTCCTACATCTTTCCAGTAACCACGTTCAGCATCTGTCATACCAGAGAAAGCATTGTCTTTGAAGTTATAAACATAAACTGGTTTACCTTCATTTAATAACATTGGAATAACGTTTTTACCGAAGTCATGATTAGAACCTTCAATTTTAGCATCTCTTTCAAGAGCATCAACTAAAACATCTCTACCAAAAATATAATTACCCATAGAAGCTAAACATAAATCTGGGTGTCCAGGAATACATTTAGGTTTAGTTTTTGGTTTTTCGATAAAGCTTGTTAATTTCCAGTTGTCATCAACTTCCATAATACCAAATTCAGAAGCTTCTTCAATTGGAATAGGAATAGCTGCGATTGTTAAAGCAGCTTGTTTTTCTTTATGGTATGCCAACATTTGAGACACGTCCATTTTGTAGATGTGATCACCACCAAATACACAAACATAATTTGGGTCAGCATCAACAATATGCAATAGGTTTTGATAAACAGCATCTGCAGTACCTTGATACCAAGTTCCACCAGTTCTCATTTGAGCAGGCACTAAATCAACATATTGATCCAAGAATGGAGACAAAGCATAACCCCTTGAAATGTGTTGATTTAAAGAATCTGATTTGTATTGTGTTAAAACTTTAATTTTATAGAAGCCAGAGTTGATAAAGTTATTTAAAACAAAATCAATAATTCTGTATCTTCCACCGAATGGAACAGCAGGTTTAGCTCTGTCTCGAGTTAGTGGAAATAATCTTTTACCTTCACCACCTGCTAAAATCATAACTAATGCATCGTCAATTGTTGTCATTTTTTACCTCTTTAAACTAATAGTTATTATATAAACTCTATTTTAACAGTATATTATAATCAAAAATTAAATTCACTAATACAAAATGATGAAATTTTTAAGAAATTAATGGTACTAAAGTATTATTTCTTAAAACATGAAATAGACTGCTTGACAATGAAATATTTGCATGATATAAAGTAAGTGGGGTAAATGTATATTTTAGGGCTTGCAAATGCAAGCCTTTATTTTTTTGTATTTTTTAGAAATTATAATTATAAAAATAGAGGGGCGAACTTTGAAAAAGTTCGCCTCTCTATTTAATAAAAAACGAACGGATTTAAAAAATCCGTTCGTTTTCAAAAGTTTAAAAAACCAAACTATTTGATTTCAACTTTAGCGCCTGCAGCTTCTAATTGTTTTTTCATAGCTTCAGCGTCTTCTTTTTTAACGTTTTCTTTGATTGGTTTTGGAGCTCCATCAACTAATTCTTTAGCTTCTTTCAAGCCTAAACCAGTGATAGCTCTAACTTCTTTTAATACAGCGATTTTGTTAGCACCAGCTTCAGCTAATACAACTGTAACTTCAGAAGCTTCATCTGCGCCACCTTCAGCTGCTGCTGCTGCTGGAGCTGCTGCTACTGCAACTGGAGCTGCTGCAGATACGCCGAATTTTTCTTCCATAGCTTTTACTAATTCTGCTGCTTCTAATAATGTTAATTTTTCGATTGATTCTAAAATAGTTTCTACGTTACTCATTTTAATTTCCTTTCTAAATATTAATTTTGTGTAATTTACTTTTTAAAATTTGAACTACGTGCTAGGCACAAAGTTCTTGGTAAAAATTAATTAAGCTGATTTTTGGTCTCTTACAGCTGCCATAGCTCTTGTTAATTGAGCCATTACAGCATTGATAGAGCCAACGATGCCTGTTGCTGGTGAATTTACGCAGCCAAGCATTTTTGCATATAATTCTTCTTTTGTTGGAAGATTAGCAAGAGCTTTAGCTTCTTGAGCTGATAATAATTTACCTTCTAATACAGCTGCAACGATTTCACCTTTTTTAGCTTCTTTAATAAATTGAGATAAAGCTTTAGCTGGAGATACAGGATCTTCAAAACCAAACGCAATTGCTGATGGTCCTTTTAAAGATTCGCTCAATACTTCATATTGAGTGTCTTTAATAGCGATTTTAGTCAATGTGTTTTTAGTAACCATGTAATCGCCGCCACCTTTTTGGATACTGCGTCTTAATTTTGTAATTTCTTCTACAGTTAATCCTTGATAGTTTGTAAGGATTGCTACTTGAGCTTTATCAACTTTTTCTTTAATTTTTTCGATTTTTTCATCTTTAAACGCTTTTGTTGACATTTTTTCTCCTTTTATATTTTTTATCGACCTATTATGTGTAAGCAATAAAAAAATTTTGCATACACTAAGCCGCAAAATTTCCAATCAAAACTATTAAATTTAAGTTTTTGACCTCGGTTAGCGAATTTTAATCCGAAACGGAACTAACTGTCTGCGGTTTGTAATACTAAAATATACAAAACATAAATTAAAATCAAGCATGTCATTAACATGTTGTTAATATTTATAAAGCTTACAAACAAATACTTAATTTTATTGCCAAATCTTTTTTAATACATTATTATAAAATTATTGTTCAAAAAGGAAACATCAATGACAGAAGAAAAAAGTAAAGTTACTATATATACAGACGGCGCTTGCAAATCTAATCCTGGCAAGGGTGGATACGGTGCTATTTTAACTTTTGTTGATTCAAAAGGTCAGTATCACGAAAAGGAATTAACAGAAGGTTATGAGCTTACAACAAATAACAGAATGGAGCTTATGGCAGCAATCGTGGCACTTGAAGCCCTTAAAAAACCTTCTGATGTTACATTAATTTCTGATAGCAAATATCTTGTTGATGCTATAAAAAACAAGTGGCTAGAAGGTTGGCAGGCAAAGAATTGGAGAACAGCTGGAAAAAGTCCTGTAAAAAATGTTGATTTGTGGAAAAGGTTGATTGAGGCAATGAAACCTCACACAGTTCAATACGAATGGATAAAAGGGCATGCAGGACACGAGTACAATGAGCGTTGTGATGAATTAGCAACAAATTCTTGCGCAAACGATGTATTACTTATTGATGAAGGTTTTAAAAATTAGGAGATTTTATGAAAAATATATGTGTATTTTGTGGAGCAAGCGATGGACTTGATAAATCTTATTACGAAGAAGCAACAAAAATGGGTAAATTACTTGCAGAAAACGGGTATAACCTTATTTATGGCGGTTCCTCTATGGGAATTATGGGTGCAGTTTCAAAAAGTGCAAAAGAAAACGGTTCTAAGCTAATCGGAATTATCCCAGAAAGATTGGACGAAATCTGCAAACACACAGATAGCAACACTTACGACGAATATCATATTACAAAAGGTATGAGAGAACGCAAAGCAAAAATGGACGAACTTTCAGACGGCATTATTGCACTCCCTGGGGGATTTGGCACATTGGAAGAAGTTTCTGAAATGATTGTTCAAAAGATTTTAGGTTATAATAACAAGCCAATTGTGTTTTTGAATACTAATCATTTTTATGACAACCTATTTGAATTTTTTGAACAATTAATATTAGAAAGATTTGCGCAAACAAAAGCGTCTTATTATTACTATTTGGCTCAAACACCAGAAGAAGTTATTGGATACTTAAAAACATACGTTCCAAACGAATTACCTAAAACAGCTGATGAGATTTATGTGAAAAAAGCGTAAGCCGGTGTGATTACAAATCATTATAAATAAACTCGCCTGTTTCACGTAATCTAGGTTTTGTTGGAGTAAAATCTAAATCAAGTTTTGGCTCCTCTTTTATCATGATTACGTCAACTTCTTTTGGTTGAGTTTTCATATTATTCAAATTCTGATTAGCTTCGTCCATTTTTTGTTGAGCTTTTTCAGCCTTTTGTTTTGCTTTCAAAGCTTTCTTTTCTGCTCTTTGAACTTTTTTAGCTTGTTGTTTTGCTTTAAAGTTAGCAATTTTTGAATGAAGTTTATTATTTTGGTTTTCAATACCTTTTTTAGTATTGTTGTAAGCCTTAATTGTTCCACGTTTTGTAGCACGGTAAGCTCTTGCACCGTAACGTTTTGTACCACGACCAGCAATAACGGCCCCTCGTTTTGCATTAAGTTTTACACTGTCAACGACAAGTGGATTTGTTTTGACAATTTCTGGGTGATTAAAGTAATTGCTGTATTCATCAACGTTATACGCAATAAATTGTAATTCTTGTATAACTTGTGGAGCTAAATACATTTTTGAATGTCTTTTTATCCATTCCATTTGCTCTGTTTGAGGAGCAAAGTTTGTTGGTATCATACGGTTTTCACGTGATGATAAAAGTTTTTGATAATTTTTTTGCCAAACAATAACTTGTTTATTCGGGTCAATCAAATAAACTTGCGTTGATAATCTCATTGCAGGGTCAATAACAGCTGCGCCAGGGATATTTAAAAAATCCCAAACGGTTCTTCTCAAAAAGTAATTTTGCACGTCCATATTTGATGCAACCAACAATATCCAATTTGCTCTAAAATTGTAATTAATTTGTTTTAAAGCCATATAATCAATATTGTAAGTGTTTTTGAAATCAAACATTGTTTTTTGAGTTAATCTAGTTGACTTATCTGTTGCATAAAGAACTCTTTTTACATAACTAACAGTAGGAGCACTAAAGCCTTTTACATTGTTCAAATAATTTACTATATCATTTGAAATAAGTTCAGAAGCTTCTGGATAAATAAAAGCGTCCATTTCTTTTTTTGCTAAAGTATCCGGCAAAACTAAAACCTTAATTGTTTTCGTTGCAGCAAAACAAGGTTGAGCCATTATAAATAATATTAACAAAAATACCTTCACAAAAATTTTCATGGTAAGATTATAGCATATTCTTTTATAGAGTGCTAATTATTAAAAAGGAGTTAACAAATGGATTACAAAGAACTATTAGAAAAAGCAAAAGAAGCTAGTAAAAATACATATTCACCATATTCAAAATTTCCAGTAGGAGCTTGTGTTGTAACTCCAAGTGGTAAAACTTTTATTGGTACAAATGTTGAAAACGCAAGTTTTGGTGCAACAATTTGCGCAGAAAGAAGTGCTATTATGAACATGGTTGTTAATGGCGAAAGAGAAATTGAAGCTATTGCAATTTATGGTCCAAAAATGAAAATGTGTGCACCTTGCGGTATTTGCAGACAAGTTATTGCAGAATTTAAGCTTAAGAATGGTACAACAAATATTATCCTTGAAGGCGAAGACGGAGAACCTAAAGCTTTCACACTTGATGAAATTTTACCTTTAGGTTTTGAACTATAAAAAATGTTTATCATTGAATTTATTGTAAATTATTGGAAGAAAAAGTATCACACTGAACCTCCAAGAGATTTGCCAAATTTAGAAACGCAACCTTATCCTGTATACGACTACAGTCAAGACGATTACGAAAATTGCGAACACGTATTCATGCCTGTAGATAGTACAGGAGAGGTTTTAGCGTGCACAAAATGTGGTTTCGTCAAAAAGAGAGACGAAATTATCCCAGAAAAGAAAAGTAATAACCCTTTTGAAATGTAATTTATTATTTTATTTGGAATGTACATTTAGAACAATGAGCTTTTGGCTCTTTGCATAAATTGTCGTACATGTCGTACATTTCTTCAATTTTTACAACTAGTGGACTTCCACATTTAGGACAAGGTATTTCTGTTTCACCTTGTAAAATTGCATCTTTAATAATTTCTGTTGTTTCAATTGTAACTTTATCTGGCTCAAAAACTTTTTCGTGCATTTTTATTTCTTTAGGTGAAATTTTTAAACCTTTTGCAAGGTTTTGTCTTATTGTTACAGGAAGAAATAATTCTTGAGAAGATTCAATACCTTCAATAATTTCTTCTTTTACATTACACTTTTTCGCAAGGGCTGAAACTGTAAGTCCTACGTGTTCTCTTTTTTCTCTAATAAATTCTGCTAAACTTTTCATAAAATTATTATATGATAAAATATTTTATTATGAAAAAGATTTTAAGTATTTTATCAATATTTTTACTTTTAAATAGTATTTCGTTTGCAAGTACACCAGTAGATTTTATTTATATCAATGGTTCAAACAACAATAGCCCAAAGATGTATAACTGGTTTATCAAGGGTATAAACAAGTTTCACCCATATTTGAAAGCACAAATTGAAAAAGACAAATACACTTACGAACATTTTTTGAACAACGGAGAATACGTGATTGAAGAAAAGCCTTCAAATTATTTTTGGGGATATAAGAGTCAGGAAGATTTGATGTTTATGAGAGAAAAAGCTAATTCACTACGTTCAATCAGCCCTTTCATTGCATATTGCGTAAGAAACACTATCGCAGACATTATGCACGATGCAATTTGGGTTCAAAAAAGTCATAATATGATTCCGATTATTCAAGAACTTGATACTCAAATCAAAAACGATTTAAAACAAGGCAAAAAAGTTGTACTTCTAGGATATTCTGCAGGTACTTTTATTACTATGGAATACCTATTCAACAAAGCTCCTTATATTGATATTAAAGAATGGTTTAGCGACAAAAATCTTGATAAAGATTTGACTACAATGATTGAGAAAAATCCTAGAAAAGACACATGTCTAATGGCATTTGTCGGTTCAAACTTAACTAACGCATCACCTCTAGGACAAATTATGACAAATCCTAATAAGGAAGAATTTAAAAAGGCATATCTAGGTATGGATAGTTTCACTGACAAATACTGTGTTCCAGAGGGTTCAGTATTAGGTGTTATAAATTACGCAAGTCCAATACCTCTGTTCTACTCAGATATGACAGATAAAAGAACTGACGGTGTAAAATTCTACAAATTATTATACAAATATTTAATTGAACACAAATTCTTCTTCCTAACTGTAAACTGGGCAGATGACCCTCTAGGATTTCCAAATGGTGTAAACAGAACAAACGAAGAATTGCAAAAATTAATCAATATGGATTTTGATAACGAATTAGGATTCTTCTACGATTACTCTAAAAAAGAAAGTTTAAGAACCTTTGCAGGCGCTCATACTTCTTATTGGAATTCTAAAAAACGTTTTGCAAAAGCTATCGTAAAAGGTTACACAGAAGGGCACATGTACCAATACGACGAAGAGATTGTAAACAAGAGAAAATTAAAAAATAAATAAAATTTTGTTAAAAAAGGTTAATATTTGAGATAAAACTAACAATTTTTATTTTTAGGAACATTAAACCTAATATGAATATTTTGCCGATAAGTTTTATAAATTTTAAAGGTACTCAAAAGGTCAATAAAATGAATGTTCAAGCACAAAGAGCATTCATGTCTCAACCTCTTAAAAATGATACTTTTACAAAGTCTGAATTTAATCTTGAATCGGCAATGCGTTCATTAGAAACGGTAAAAAACGATAAAAACAAACCAAAATTTAACGAGTGGTATTTACAAAATATAAGAACTGAACTTCAAGCTGAGCCTAAAAAATGGGAAGCTGTAAATTCTTTGGCTCATAACAAAAAAGTTAACGGCGAATTTGTCTATATGCTTGCATCTCAACCATTAGACAAACTTAATGAAATAAAATTTTATTCAGAAGTTAAAGACGAAAAAGGTGAAAATAAATACGACGGCAAAGCTTTAATGAACTTCAATGACAAAGCTAATACAGAGGATTTGGCAAAGGTTAGACCTTTAACTAAAACTGCTCTTTCACCTAAAAACATTGTAGCTATTTCTCAAGAAAAAGATTTACCAGATATGAACAAGTTATCTGATAAAATTCTTGAAATACAAAAAGAACAAGGTAAAAACTTAGAAGAAATTTCTGTCGTAAAAGATGATTACAAAAACAAAGAATCACTTGTTGTTGTAAAAAACGGTAATACAAAAATTACAAAAGCATTTGACAAAAACCTAAATGCAATCTACGACGAAAAACGAGTTGAAGACAAAGAAAACAACATTATAAAAACATACACAAAAGATTATAGAAACAATTCAACTTCAGAAATCACATCAACTTTTGACAAAGATGCAGAATTTGAGGTTGTAACATCAGAAATTCGTACACAATACAACAAAAATGGCGAAATAGAATATACAGAAAAAACTACACCTTCTGAAGTTCAAGGTGTTCTTAACGTTACTCGCACAGACAAAGACGGTAACGAAACAATTTTGAGTTCTGGTAAAATCGATAAGAAAACTGGCATTGCTTCTGTAAAAAAAGAAATGACATCTTTAGACGGAACAAAGACAGAATACTTATACGAAAACGACCCTCAAGGTAACAGAATTTTAGACTACAAAATCACAGATAAAAAAGGTAAAACTCTTTTAAATCTTTCAGAAGCGTTTGAAGTTATTAACAAAAATAAATTTATCTCTTCAAGAGGTGAAGAACGTTATCAAATAGACGTTACAGATAAAGGCGTAAAAGTTCAAAACCTAAAAGATAAAAATAAAAAAGCAGAATTTAGAGTTGGTAAAGAATTAGACGACAAACCTCAATTATTAATCAACACATTAAAACAAATTTCTGGTGATGAATTAATCAAAATGAGAGAAAATGTTGATACACTTGTAGGTTTGGATAATTGCTTAGATTCAAATTATAGTGGAGGTTTAGAGGCAATCTTTACAGGAGATAACGCATTTTTATTAACTCACGAAATTGGACATACAATCGATTTTAAAAATACAGATATTTCAACAAACGAAAGTTATGAAAAAACTTTCAAAAACACAATTACAATGGATAAAGCAGTTAATAAAGTTTATGACGAAGAAATGAGTAATTTCTTAAAAGCATTCCCTGATGCGCAAAGAAAACATATCGATTACTTTATCAGAAAAGAAAAACACATGGGTGGCGAAAAAGGCGGAGTTAGCGAAACAATCGCCGAAACTAACGCTTTAATAAATTCCCCAAAAACAGATAATTCATTGAGATTTAGAACTCAATATTTGCAACAATATTTTCCTAAAACAATCGCAGAAGTTGCTAAAAAATTAGGATAAAAATTTTATTTTTTAAATTGTTTGCAATAAGCATCAACGTCTAAAGCTTTGCCAGTAGCAGATTTTAGAATTTCTTCATCTGTTTTTGATGCACCATATTTGAAAATTTTATCGTTAAAGAATTTTGCAGTATCTTTTGACTCAGTAAGTTTTACAGTACCGTTTTTAGAAACAGCATTGTACAATTGTTCTGCAACAACTTCACCCTCTGCATAATAGTGATAATAAACAGGTGAATGAATAAAATGGTCGATATCAGTCCACTCTAATTTGCTGTAATTTTTGTTATTGTATTTTTCGCCACAATCTTTCCAAAGCTTTTGTAAGTCTTGGTCAGGGTTTTCGTACATTGCTTTTTCAAAACGGTCTACTTGAATGTATGAACGAATTTTGTCAGCCTTGCTTGATAAAGAAGCCTCTTTAATTTCTTTAGTCGCTTTTTCTGGCAAATCTAAAACTTTTGAAATAGTACCTTCTTTTTCCATTAAACCACCCATTAATAAAGCAACACCTTCATCTAAAGTTTCTGAAGCGATTGTTTTTTGACTGTTAGGTAAATTTTTGCCAAAGCTTGAATAATGAACAGCATGACCAAGCTCGTGCATTAGTGTACTTACGCTAAATAGAGGTTTGTTTTCCAAATCTAAATCAGCTAAAACTCTTACATCTTTATTTGGATTAACAGAATTTGTTTGTCTAGAATTTATTTTATTTTGTCTTGGAAACAAATCAAATTTTGTTATAGGCATATCCATAATATCCCAGCCCATATTCTTGTAAACATCTGAACATAAGCCTAAAATATTATTTTTGCCTAATCTGGAACTGATAAGTTTTTCTGTTTCTTTTGAAATACTTTTTTGATTTTTTTCGATTTCGTTTGTTGCATTAGTAATTTTTTCAAACATTTCATCAATTTGCTTAGAATCTTTACCTTGTTCAGCAAGTTTCATTTCGTAGAAATTTGCATAACCATTTTTCTTAGCATAAGTATTTCTTGTTTTTACTAATTTAATAATGTCTTTTGATATGTAATCTCTGTAAGCAACACCTTCTGGATTTTCAAATTTGTTTGCCTTTAATTGAACCTTTTTTTCTACTTTTGCAACTTTTGCATAATCCTCATCAACTTTGTCAGCTTCTTGAGAATTAAAGGCTTCAAAAGTTTCTAAAACTACGTCTAATTCTTGTTTTAGCTCTGGATTTTTAATCTTTGTATTTTCTTTTAGGTTTTTAAATTTATCATAAAGTTTTTCATCTTGATAAAAAGTATCGACAGAATTTTGCGCATTGTCAAATTTTTCTTGATTTTCTTGAGTATTGTTTGTTATATAATCCCAATAAGCTTTTCCAGCCTCAACTTCTTTTGAATGATACTCCATATTTAATTTATTTATAGCACTTTTAACATCACGTTCTTCTTGAGTTAAAGGTGATAGAGATTGCTTAGGTACAACTTTATTTTTGCCTAAAAACGGCATAACATAAGAAGTCGTATTTTGAACAAGCGTATCATAAGTCTTTTGCTCAGATTTGTTTTCTGATACAACATCTTCTTTAATTAGGGTATCTTTATTGATAGATATTTTTGATAATTTGTTGTTATTAATTTGCATTCAAAAGACCTTTTACATGGATAATTATAACAATTTGAGGAAAGTTTTACAAGAAGATGTAAATTAAAATAAAGCAGTTGTAAAGAAAAAATATTTTTTGTATAATGAAAACACAAACGAACGAGAATAAAAATGGGTTCGTGGCGCAGCGGTAGCGCAGGAGACTCTTAATCTCTTGGTCGTGGGTTCAAATCCCACCGGACTCATTTTTTAAATACAGATATAGCAAGGCTTTCAGACCTTGCTTATTTTTTGAAAAATTTTAAAAATTTGCTCGTGGCACACTCACGGCACAGTTATTTTCTTAATCTTACGATTGCGGTACCAGATGTCATGCCTGCCCCAAAAGCACAAAGTAACAATGTAGAAGGACTTTTCAAAATACCTTTTTTAATCTTATCAGAAAGAACACAAGGAATTGATGTAGCAGAAGTATTACCAAATTCTTCAATATTTGTAAGAACTTTTTCCGATTGAATACCTAATCTTTCAGTCAAAGCCTCTATCATTCTTAAATTTGCTTGATGTGGAACAAAATAATCGATATCTTTCCACGTCATATTCGATTTTGCTAATGTTTTTTCAATCAATAACGGAACTTCTTGCATAACGTATTTATAAACATCTTTTCCAATCATTTTTAAATGATTATCACCATTAATGCCGTCATTTTCTGCCAAAGGACAAATTTCTCTTTGTAAATCAAGACTTATAAACTCTTTTTTTGTTCCGTCAGCACCAAGTATCACTTCTTCAATATCATTAATTCCGTCATTTGATTCTTCAACAAAAGTTGCTGTTGCGCCGTCTCCAAAAAGAACGCACGTTGTTCTGTCTTTCCAATCAACAAATTTTGAAGTTGTATCAGAAGTAAGGAGCAAAACTCTTTTTGCAAAACCCATTGCAACATTTGCTCTTGCAATTTGCAAAGCATAAACATATCCTGTACAAGCCACTGAAATATCAAATGCGCTTGCATTTTTTGCACCAATCCCCGCTTGTACCTCGCATGCAACTGTCGGATAATGTCTTTCCGGTGAAGATGTCGCAGAAATTATCATATCTATTGTTTCTGGATTAATATTTTTATTTTCAATAAGTTTTTTTGAGGCCTCAATAGCAAGCGTTGAAGCCGTTTCAGAAGAGGAAGCAATATATCTACTTTTTATTCCTGTTCTTTGCGTAATCCATTCATCGCTTGTATCAACAATCTTTGAAATATCATCATTTGTAACTTTTAATTTTGGAACGCTATATTCAATTCCATTTATACATACTGGTATCATAAATTTTAATCTCACTTAATTTTGCGAAAACCATTCTAACTTTTATTAAAAATAACGTCAAGTATTTTTTACAAAACAATTAACGTTTTTATTTATTTCTACTAAAGAAACCTGCAATGTCTTTATGTTTTAGGGTTTTTGAAATAGGTCTACCGTGTGGACAAGTGTATGGTTCTTTGCAAGCTCTCCAATTTTTAATCAAATCTTGCATTTGCCACATTGTCAACTCGTCTCCTGCCTTTATCGCAGCACGACAAGAAGTTGTTATCAAAATCTTTTCTTCTAATCCGTCCAAATCGCCTTTAAGATTTTCTAAAATATCTGAAAGCAAATCTTTTGGATTAACCTTAGACAACATTTGAGGAATTTTTTTGAAAGTTATTTCATTGTTTCCTAAAAAAGCTATTTCATAACCATATCTTTCAAACTTGTTTTCATTTTCTTTCAATTGTTCATATTCATTAGGAGAAACAGCCAAAATATCAGATACAAAAAGAATTTGAGATGCAACATCTTTTTGAGATTTTAGTTTTTCATAAATATATCTTTCTGCTGCAATATGTTGATCCACTATTTCCAAACCATCTTCTTTTTCAATTAAAATATATGTTTTTTTATACTGTCCAATAATATTTTCTTCAAAACTCGCTTCTTCTTTATATTGGGTATAAGAAATATTTTTTGTATATGTAGTTTTTTCTTTTGGAATATCCATTTTTAATTGATATTGAGCCTTCATCTCATCAGGAGTCTTCAACGTAACTTCTTTTGGCTCATATTTTGGAATATCACTCACATACACATCATCAGGATTTTTTTCTTCTTCTTGTTTTTTAGAGAAGAAATCAACAACTTTTTCCTCATTAAAATCGTCATTTCTAACTTCTGTAGTATTCATCAATGCCATTTTTACAGCTGACATAACAAAGCTAAAAATTTGATTAGTGTTTTTATATCGAACTTCTTTTTTTGTCGGGTGTACATTTACATCAACATCTTGAGGTTGGATTTCAAGATTTAGAATAACAAATGGGTATTTATTTTTTTCTAATAAAAATTTATAAGCCATATCAATAGCTTTATGAATTACGGCACATTTTACAGGTCTTGAATTTACATAAGTAAAATAACCTTTTTTACTAGAACGTGTATAATCAGGTGTTGAGACATATCCTGAAATTTTTAAATTTGAAATTTCGTCTGTTTTATAAACCTCTTTCAGATAATTAACTGCATCTTTTGAGTAAACCTCTTTAACAGTTGAAAGAACATCATTTAAGCCGTTAGTTTCTAGTGCAACTTTGTCTTCATTTTTGAGTGTAAAAGCAACATCTGGGTGAATAATTGCAATTGTTTGAATAAGTTCTTGAATGTATGAAAATTCAGTTTTTGAACTACGTAAAAATTTCAATCGAGCCGGAATATTATAAAATAAATCCTTAATTTCCATAATCGTACCAATAGCGCAACCAGTTGGAGTTGTTTTAACCTCACTATTTTCACATTCGACCTTTGTACCGTTTTCAAAATCTTTTGTTCTTGTAATACAAGTAACTTTTGAAATAGAAATTATACTAGCTAAAGCTTCACCCCTAAAACCAAGAGTGTGAATATCATACAAATCTTCAGTGTCAGAAATTTTGCTTGTTGCGTGTTTTGAAAAGGCAAGCATAATATCGTCAGGGTGAATACCAGAACCGTTATCCGCAATTCTAATATTTCTACACTCATTAGAAATTTCTATACTAATTTTTTTTGCACCAGCATCAATAGAATTTTCTACCAATTCTTTCACTACAGAATAAGGTCTTTCAATTACTTCCCCTGCTGCAATCTGGTTTATAAGGTGTTTTGATAGTTGTTTAATTCTTCCATTCATACTAGAAATTTTAACACAAATTCCTCCAAACATGTGATTTTTTATTTTAAAACAAAGTTTAAAATAATTGTATTATGAGAACAAATACAAAACAAAAACACGTAGAAGAAAAGAAGGTTGACTTAAAGGTTGTACAAACCAACCCTATTAAAACAGTCGCTTACAATGACATTAACTTAAAAAATTGGAAAGATTATCCGGAAGTAAAAACAGATACATTCTGGCAATTCCCAACAAGATTAAGAGAGCACGGACACTCAAACGATTATCACGGAAACTATATCCCTCAACTTGCTCAACAGTTTTATGAGAGATATACAAAAAAAGGTGATGTCGTTCTAGATTTATTCTTTGGTTCAGGCACATCAGGAATTGAAGCAGTAAATATGGACAGACGTTGCATCGGCGTTGAATTAAAACAAGAATTGGTTGATTCTGTAAGTAAAAAATTCACACCAAAACAACTTGTAACTGACGTTAATATTATCTGCGGTGATTCAACAAGCCAAGAGTCAATGGATAAAGTTCAAGCAAGACTTGAAGTTATGGGAAAAGAAAAAGCACAATTCTTAATTCTTCACCCACCATATGACGATATTATCAAATTCTCTGATAAGAAAGAGGACTTGTCTAATTGTTCTTCAACAGAAGAATTCTATGACTTGTTTGAAAAAGTTGCAAAAAATGGCTACGACATGCTTGAAAAAGGTCGTTTTGCAGCATTGATTATTGGAGATAGCTACAAAAATTCAGAAGTTCAACCTTTAGGCTTCAAATGCATGGAAAGAATGCAAAACTTAGGCATGAAATTGAAAGCTACAATCGTTAAAGATATTCAAGGCAACGAAAGAGCAAAAGGAAGAACTGCAAACCTTTGGAGATATAGAGCATTGGCTGGAGGATTTAATATTTTCCAACACGAATACATCTTTATTTTCCAAAAATAAACAAGAACTAAAATTACATTATCCCCCTAAAAACGGTAACGGGCGACTCAGAGAGTCGCCCGTTGATTTATATAAAAGGTCTTAAATATCAATTCTTTCCCAAACTCTTTTATTTGAAGGATAGTTTTTTGTTTTTTCTTTAGCTATTTTATAAAGTCCACTATAGCAATAACCTGTAGATTTTCGTTTTTCAAAAGTAATCCTTATTTCATCACAATTACGTGCCTCATTATCGTAATTTTCATTTGTATTTGTTTCTATTATTTCATTTGCATTTTCTTCGTTTTTCCAGTTTTTATCATTATCTAAATTTGGACACCAAAGACATACATCATTTTTTATTCTAAACCACGCTCTTTGTGGTCGATATTTGTCTTCCATATTAAATAATTCACAACATTCTTTAATTGTTCTAAAAGTTAATTTTTCTTGCATAATAACCTCATTTATAGACCTAATAATACATTTACACCACTATATATCCCTCTGTTTATAAGTTTTGCTCGTTGCTCTTTTTTTAAAGTTTCTTGGCATATATTACAAGCGTAAGAATGAGCTACACTAGAATCAGAATCAGGTACAACTGTTGCTAAAGCATTTTTTAAATCTTTAGAAGATGTAAGTTTATTATTTTCATCATAAGTTAAAACTTTTAACGCAGTAGTGGTATTATCCGTGCAATTTGAAACAATATACATTTTTTTAGTAGTATTCACTTGATGATTTTTAATCCAATATTGGCAAAAAGAATTATTAACCATAATACTATCAGTATCAATAAAAAATATTTTTCCATTATTTTGTAATTCTTTCCAATTAGCATTTGCAAAGACAGGTAACGCAATTGTAATTGCTAAAAATATAAATAATAATTTCTTCATATGTTTTTCCTTTACTAATTCATAAAATCATCTACATCACTATTATTATTTTGTTGAGCATTTGTAGGTGCAACAGATGTAGGTTGTTGAACTTGAGTTACAACTTTTTTCACCTGCGATTTTGGAGCAGGTGCAACTTTTATAACTTTCTTTGGTGCTGGTACTGTATTATTAGTTTGCGTAACTTTAGATTGTTCAGTTTCTGAAAAATCTGCACTTCCGTCATTTGGAAGATCTTCGGCTAAATCTTCTTTATATACGATATTCCCATTTTTATCTCTTTCATATTTGAAACTTTCATCAAGTTTTTTAATATTTTTTTGAGAACATTCCGTTATTTTATCAACAGACTCAGCGTTTTTAAGATAATCAATGTAGCAAGTAGCAGAAACTTTGTTTGTTTTTGCTCCCTCTAGGGTTTCCTTCCAATATTCAATATCACTTTTTACAGTTTCTGTATCTTTTGAATAAGAACCAGTTGTTTTAAATCCGCACATAACGTAAATTCCTGTATTTGTTGCTTCTTCTTGGTCTGTAATAAGGTACGTATATTCAGCCATTTTTGAAAAATTATATATAGCCGCACCCTCTCCCAAAACTCTCCCTATACCTCTATCTTGATAACAATTTCTAAATTCTTGCAAGCTTTCAGGATTTGCAGAACATCTTGTTTTGAAAGGTCTTCCCTCTTTCATTTCTATATTTGTACAGTATTCAACTGCATCAGAAGTTGGATTAAAATATTGATAATAATCAGTTCTTCTAAATTGAGGTTCTGATGCTACATTAATAAAGTCCTTAATCTCATATTTCATTGGGTCAAAGCTATGTACTATGGTATTTATTACCAAAATAGCTACTCCAATAAAAATAGGAATACCAACAACTATAAGTACTCCTAAAATTGAAGAAGACTGATTTTTCTTTTTATTGTTTTTTACTGGCTTAGATTGTTGTTCTTCTTCTACTTCACAACCACAGTATATGCAAAATTTAGAATCGTCTTCTATTTGTTTACCACATTTTGTACAATACATATAAACCTTTCTATTTTATTAAATCTTCGCCGTCAGCTGTTTTAAAGTTGGCACAAATAATTGAAACCAAATCAATAATCATCCACGGTAATGTAATTATAACTCCAAAGCCAAGTGTCAAAATAGTTATAAGTAATTGAGCTATTGCAGTACCTGTTTTTCCAGTATAAAATCTGTGTGCACCATAACACCCTAAAAATAAACACAACAACAATGCTGTTGTATAGGTTTTATCTTTTGGCTGACTACTTTTTCTATTTGTTTGACAACCACAATGAACACAAATAACGGCTTCATCATGTATTTCTTTTCCACATTTACTGCAAAACATATTTTTTCTCCTTTATAAAATAATAAAATCAGAGTAACATGAATTATAAATTTTGTAAACACATGCCTATAGTATATTTTAGACATTTTTGTAATATTGATATTACTGTAAAATTTGCATTATATGACAAAATTAAAACATGGGTTTACGCAAGTTAAAAAACAATATTGGTCGCAAAATTAAGAATTTGCGGATAGATAATGATATTTCTCAAGAAAAACTTGCAGAATTTATTAATATGTCGAGAGAACATATCTCTTGCATAGAACGCGGCAAAAATATGCCTACAATTGAAACTCTTTTTAAATTATCCGAATATTTTAATATTAATATCAAAGACTTTTTTGATTAAACAAAAGAATACAACAAGAGGCGAAATTTTCGCATGAAAATTTCGCCTCTGTTCTAATTTTAAAATTACGCAACTTTTAACGTGTAGCCTAATTCTTTAATTATTTTCAACACAGTTGATAATTGAGGTTTTTGTTCACCCTTAAATATTGCATAAAGATTACTTCTTGAAATACCTGTTTTTTTAGACATTCCCATTATTGTATCTTTTGCTTTTACTGCATATTCAATAGCTTTTATAAAAGCGTTTAAATCATTGTCTTTTAAAAATTCTTCAAATCCGATATTTAACCACTCTTTTATATCGTCATCAGTTTTTAAATCAGATAAAATATAACCATTAAAAGAACCTGTTTTATTCATTTTCTAATCTCCATTCATTTAAAAGTTCGTGTGCTTTTTGAATATCTTTCGATTGTTTTGATTTGTCGCCACCATTTATCAATAAAACAATTACATTTTGAATTTCAGTGTAATAAATTCTATAGCCTTTTCCAATAGTAAATCTCAATTCTGAAATATCATTTGAAACCTTTTTGCAATCACCAAAGTTACCATCTTCAAGCCTTAATATTCTCTGATTAATTCTTTTTCTTATAGCTGAATCAAGAGAATTTAGCCAGTCTACAATTGGTGCAGAACCGTTTTTACAAATTAAAAATTCTATTTTGTAATTATTCATATATAGTGTACTGTATTCGGTACACTATGTCAATTATTCAAAAGTATTACTGATTGAATTTAAGCACAAATCTTAAAACTTATTCTTTTTCAAAAGCTTCTTTGATAGAAACTTCATACGGCGCACGCAATATACCTTTTTCTGTGATTATACCTGTGATAAGTTCGTTTGGAGTTACGTCAAATGCAGGGTTTAAAAATCTTATTCCCTCAGCGCAAACTGTTTTGCCATTAATATGTGAAACCTCTTCGTGGGAACGTTCTTCAATAGGTATTTCTTTACCAGATTTGATGTTTCTATCGATTGTTGAAAGCGGTGCAGCAATATAGAAAGGAACATTATGATATTTTGCAGCAATTGCCACTGTATAAGTACCGATTTTGTTTGCAGTATCACCGTTTGATGCAATTCTGTCAGCACCAACTACAACCATATCAATCATACCCTTGTTCATAAAATATGAACACATTCCGTCAGTAATAAGAGTTACTGGAATACCGTCTGTTTTAAGTTCAAAAGTTGTAAGTCTTGCACCTTGTTGTCTAGGTCTTGTCTCGTCTGCAAAAACTTGTATTGTATTATCTTTTGCAAAAGCTGAACGTATAACGCCTAATGCTGTACCATAAGCAACCGTAGCCAATGCGCCAGCGTTACAATGTGTAAGAATTGTTGCGCCTTTTGGAACAACTTCTGCGCCGTAATCGCCCATTTTTTTATTAATTTCAATATCTTCATTCTCCATTTTGATACCGTTTTCAACCAATTCTTTTACGATACCGTCAATGTCAGAAGTTGAATTTTCAATCAATTCTTTTTGTTTTTTGCAAGCCCACATAAGATTTACTGCAGTAGGTCTTGAAGTCGCCATATAATCAGCTTTTTCTATTAATTTTTTAATAAAATCATCTCTTGAAAGATTTTGTTTTTGTATTTCTTGAGCATAGAGAGCAACCCCGTGAGCGCCAGCAATACCAATAGCAGGAGCACCTCTCACTATCATTGTTTTGATTGCATCATACATTTCGTCGCCTGTTTTCACATCGACATGTTTAAATTCGTAAGGCAAAATTGTTTGGTCAATTAATCTTGAAAAATCATCTATCCATTCAATTGTTTTTATCTTACTGTGAAATTCCATTTTTACTCCTAGCTATTTTTAGATTTTATTTTATTTGATTTCAATATCAATATTTTCGTTATTACCTTCTTTTTTAATACCCGAAATTGCTTCATAGATATAAGCTGTAACCATGCCTGTAAAAGCATTCATCAAAGCTGATAATAAAGCAACAAAGATGACTAACATAACTAAAACGATAAAGCCACCAAAATTATTGAAAAAATATAGTAAAAATGAAGTGTGTACTGGAATAAAACTCAAAAGAGCATGGAAACCTTTAGATAAAAGACTCAACAAAATATCTAACGGCACAAATACAATTGAAAAAGCTATAAATGAAACAAACCCAACCGTAGCACCAAATATTGAGCCCTCTCTTAAATCGAAAATGCCAATCATGTTATTTCTTTTCATGTAATACAAAATGCCACCGCTCAAAACCAACATCAAAATTGAAAAAGAAAACACATTAATATATGGAATAATTGATACAACTGCAAGCGCAGCACCTGCAATAGCACTTAAAATAGCGATTTGTTTTAATAATAATACGTTTATGTTCATAATTTTAACCTCATTTTTTATAGTTATTGTGCCACAAGTTTACCGTTTGCGCAACATCTAGCACAGCATATCCCCATGGCGATAGAATCCACTGTATCATCTAATTTTGGTAAAGTTTCTCGATTAAGTGTAATTTTTACCATTTTTTCTACTTCTTTTTTATCGGCACGCCCAAAGCCTGTTAGAGTTTGTTTAATTTCCAATGGCGTAAATTCGTAAATAGGAATGCCGTATTTTTCAAGCGCCATAATGATTACACCTCTAGCCTCTGCAACCGGAATAATTGTTTTTTGGTTTTTAAAATAGAACAATTTTTCCACAGAAGCAGCATCTGGTTTAAATTTTTCAATAATAGAGCACAAGTCCTCAAAGATTTCAAACAATCTTTGAGAGTCTTTTTGAATAGATTTAGTTTGAATAGAACCAGAAGAGAGCAACTCTAAATTATCACCTTCAGCCTTCAAAAGCGAATAACCTACAATAGCCATTCCTGGGTCGATACCAAGTATTAACATACTCTGATTATACCAAACATTTATAAGAAAATCTAAACGTAAAATAATGGTAATATTTAAGCTGAACGCATATATTAACATTTGTAAAGTGTAGAAAAGACACTAATATGTATAATTTTGGGAATTTGCGTAAAATTAATAAAAAACAAACAGTTGACTTTTCTTTTTATTATGTGCATAATTATACATGTGGATTGAAAGTGTAAAAAGAACACTAAATACATTTACTCTAATTTATATAAACTCCTAAAAAAAATAAACACTAAAAAGACCATTAGGATGCAGAAAACACCGCCTCAAAGGCGGCTTTTTATTATCTGGTTTTATTGTTTGAAGATAAAATTCATTCATGATACTATTAACTTCGTTATGGTAAATCAAGGTCAAATTCTAAAAATTCATTCTGATTTCTACTATGTAAATTCAAACAACGTTTTACATGAATGTAAATTGAGAGAAGTTTTAAAAAAACAAAAACAACGTGTTGTTGTTGGCGATTTTGTTGAATTTGAAGACGAGAAAATTACCAAAATCTTACCTCGTAAAAACTTTATCCCTCGTCCTGCAGTGAGTAATGTTGACCAGATGATTGTTGTTTCAGCCGTAAAAGAACCTGCATTAGATTTTATGCAACTTAACAGATATATTTGTTTTGCAAAATATTACAACATTCCTGTAAAGCTTTGTTTTAACAAAAATGATTTATCAAACGATGACATGCTTATCGAGAGAGTTTTTTCAATTTACGAACCTCTTGGATACGATATCGTATTCACATCTGCACTTGAAAACTCAAACATAGACGATTTTATGGAAATTTTGAGTGGCAAAACAACTGCCTTATGCGGAAATTCCGGAGTTGGAAAATCGAGTTTAATAAATGCAATTAATCCAAATCTAAATCTTAAAACAAAAACTGTAAGTGAAAAAACTGAACGAGGCACTCATACGACGAGACATTGTGAAATCATAAAAGTTACAGAAGATATAAACATCGTAGACACTCCTGGTTTTTCAAACCTTAGATTTGATTTTATTTTACCAACAGAAATTAGCAATTTATTTGTAGAATTTGATAAATACAAAGGTTTATGTAAATATTCAGATTGTATTCATTTTCACGAAGACGGTTGTGCTGTTTTAAAAAACTTACCAAAAATAGCCGAAACGAGATACGAAAGTTACGTTTCATTTGTAAAAGAAGCACAAGAATACAAAGAAAAAGTTAAATACTCAGGTGTAAAGACAGAAACTTTTTCAAAAGAACACAACAACAAATCTATGGCGAAAATCAGCGCTAGAAAACGTCAAGACTCAAGAAGATTATCAAAACAAAAATTAGAAAAAGAGGACTTAGAACATGAAGAATTATATTGATTTAATTGAGAAAAAATTAAACGAATACATTCCAGTACAGTACCCAGAAGAAATATTTGAATCAATGAGATATAGTGTACTTGCCGGAGGTAAAAGACTAAGACCAGTAATGTGTCTAGAAACTTGCAAACTTTTTGGAGGAAGCATTGAAGATGCACTACCAATTGCTTGTGCGATAGAAATGTTACACGTACAAAGCTTAATCCATGATGATTTACCTTGCATGGATAACGACGATTTCAGACGTGGCAAACCTTCAAACCACAAGGCTTTTTCAGAATCAACAGCAGTTTTAGCAGGTGATGCGTTAATAAGTTATGCTATTCAAGTTATTATTGAAAAATCTAAAAATTTACCAGCAGAAAGAGTTTTAAAACTTATTGAGTTATTCTCAAACGCAGCTGGTGTATACGGTATTATTGCAGGTCAAATCGTTGATATTGCTTCCGAAGGTAAAAAAATTGACGGCAAAACTCTTGAATATATTCACACACACAAGACAGCTGACATGTTCAGATTTGCACTAAAAGCTGGTGGTGTAGTTGCTGGTGTTTCTGACGAAGTTTTAGAACACTTAGACGAACTTGGTTTAAAATTAGGGATTGCGTTCCAAATTTGCGATGACATTTTAGACGAAACTTCTACTTTTGAAGAAATGGGTAAAACTTTAGGAAAAGATGAAGTAGCCGAAAAGTCTACATACACTAGATTGTACGGATTAAAAGAGTCTGAATGTAAAGTTGATTGCCTACTTGATGAATGTCGTGTTATACTTAACAAATATAATATTAAATCAGAGGTATTAGAGGACATAATTTCTTCTATAGAGAGAAAGGCTAAAGTTTAAGAATGGAAAACATTTCTGCATTAATTTATAACAATGGTATAGAAGCTTTATTCGTAGGACTTACAGCAGCGATAATAGCTCAAATCATCAAATTTTTCTTACATTTAATTGTACACAGAAAAGTTGATTTCAGAGTATTCACAACTACAGGCGGTATGCCAAGTTCTCACTCTGCAGGTATGATGGGTTTAGCCGTTTCAGTTGGTATTATTGCAGGTTTTGATTCATTGTATTTTGCAGTTGCAGCGGGTAACGCTCTTGTTGTAATGTACGATGCTGCAGGTATTAGACGTGCTTCTGGTAAAATGGCTGTATGTTTAAATAAGATGATGGACGATTTTTACAACCACGATACAGCAGCTATCGGTACAAAATTAAAAGAACTTTTAGGACACACACCTTTAGAAGTTTTTGGTGGTGCAGTTCTTGGTATTGCATATGCATACTTTGTACACTATTATCTTTTAGTAGGTTAATCCTTAATCGATATCATCATCTTTATGTTCTTTGATAACTTCATCAAGAACAGATACCATCATTTTTGTGTACTCTTCTGGATTGTTAATTGATAAATCTCTTAATTTATCAAATGATTTGTCGTTTTGAAATTCTGCAGATTTTAAAGCTTCTTTTGTTCCTTCAATAACTGTTTTTGTAGGGTTAATACCTCTTTTATCATATTTCATGGCTTGATTAATACTGTCTTTTGACATACCGATTAATGTTTTTAATTCATCGTTATCAGTATCTAAATTGTTAAACACAAACGAAATCAACATTCTTGGCGCAATTTGATTTGTTGCCCAATTACCTTTTTTCAATTTTTCTGCAACCATACCTACCGAAGTTTCTACGGCAACATCTCTTGTCTGTGTTAAAACTTCATCTAACAATTCACAACCTGTGCCTGTTCCTGGAATAACAGAATCTAGCAAACCTATTATAAATTTTTCTCCGCCACTTACTGTTGAAGAATAAGCAAGCTTTTTAAATGTCTTCATATCAAACGCATTATCAGTTTTGTATGACATTTTATCAGAACCATCTACAAGCATTTTTACACCTGCAGTTGAAACTGCTTTTGTAACCAATTTTGCAAAACCAGCTTCTGGGGCTGTTAGCATAACTAAAGCTCCCAATGCAGAACGAGTTGCACCTCTAACTGCTGCCGCACCAATTATTTGTGAACGATTATATTTATCAACTCTTTCTTGAATATTATTTTTTGTACCATAAGCTTTTACATAAGCCTCATCATAATCCTTCTTCAATTCTTTGATATTTTTACCTTTACTCAAATTTATTGAAGTTTGTTTTGTTGTTTCAATCAAAAATTTTGTCATCAAACCATAGGCATTGTATCTTTCTTGGTCAGACATTTTTTCAGTATCCATACCGCTTGCTTTTAGAGTACTGTCCAATGTCTCTTTTGAACCAACAATACTTACCAAATCATTTTCCATATTTTTTAAGATGTCTTCTTTTTTAGTTGTTTTATCAAAGTATGGAACAGAGCCTACATTTGCAAAATAATTAGGAATTCTTTCTTTTTTATCCTTTAATACGCCATTATTTTCATCATAAATCGCAATATCATCTTTCAATTTTGCAGAAACGATATCTGACACAGATTTAGTTGTAATAGCCATGTTAAACTGTTTTGCAGTCTTTTCATAGTTTCTAATATTTGATTGGTTATATTCAACTCCAAAAGTTTCTTTAAATTTTTCTTTAAAATCACCATTGTTAATAGAGTCTTTCAAATCAGTAATTTGAGTATTGTAATTTTCAATATCTGCTTGAACTAAATGAGCTCTGTTATTTGAAGCCCATAAAGCGCTAACGTTGTCGGCAACTCGTCCTGCCCAACCTTCTGAAGCAAGTTGACCGTTTAATGATAGTTGTGCATTCTTACCAGCATCTAATAATGAATCTGCTGTTTTTGTATATTGTTTTATTCTATTTGATTTTCCGGTAAATGTAAGATTTGTATTGCGCTCAAAAGTATCTGGTTTTTGGACAAAATTACTTTGTCTAAACCCAGATTTAATAGGTTTATCTTGAATTTTCATATTTGGAGTATTAAAATTTATTGATATATTCAAAATACAGTACACCTATAAATAGAACACAACCTACTCCACTTTAAAGTCTCAAACAAAAATTTTATTGCTAATAAATTAAAACATGTTAAGATTTTGTTACATGGCTAATAACAAGAAAGGACATGTTTTTTGACCAAATTTTTAATTCTAAAAATACAAAAATTTTAATGCTTTTGATATACTAAATTACAGAAAATTTAGGAGAAATAAAAATGATTAGATTAGGAATTTTAGGATATGGAAACTTGGGTCGTGGCGTTGAAAACGCTATGAAATTAAATAACGACATGGAATTATGCGCTATTTTTACAAGACGTAACCCTCAAGACGTTAAAGTTAATTCAAATACACCTGTTGTTTCTGTTAATGATATTGAACAATGGAAAGATAAAATTGATGTTTTAATTATTTGTGGAGGTTCTGCGACAGATTTACCTGTTCAAACTCCAAAATATGCAGAAATGTTTAACGTAATCGATAGCTTTGACACTCACGCAAGAATTCCAGAACATTTTGCAAATGTTGATAAGGTTGCAAAAGATTCAAACAAAATTGCAATCATCTCACTAGGTTGGGATCCAGGCTTGTTCTCATTAAACAGATTATTCGGAAACATCATTTTACCAAACGGTAAAGATTATACTTTCTGGGGCAAAGGCGTTAGTCAAGGACACTCTGATGCAATCAGAAGAATTAAAGGAGTAAAAAACGCTAAACAATATACAATTCCTGTGAAAGAAGCTTTAGCATCTGTAAGAGACGGAGAAAACCCAGAACTTACAACAAGACAAAAACACACAAGAGAATGCTTTGTTGTACTTGAAGAAGGCGCTGATGCAAAACAAGTTGAAAACGAAATCGTAACAATGCCAAACTACTTTAGCGATTATGACACAACTGTTCACTTCATTTCAGAAGAAGAATTAATCAAAAATCACTCTGGCATTCCTCATGGCGGTTTTGTAATCAGAAGTGGCGAGACTTCTAAAGGCACAAAACACGTTATTGAATACAGTTTGAAACTTGATTCAAACCCAGAATTCACATCAAGCGTACTTGTAGCATACGCAAGAGCAGCATATAAATTAAACAAAGAAGGTCAATTTGGTTGCAAAACAATCTTTGATATCGCACCAAAATACTTAACTAATAAAACAAATGAAGAATTGATTTCTACAATGCTTTAATTTAGATTTGACATTTTGAGAAGGGGCTAATTTTGAAATGCAAAATTCGCCCCTTCTTATATAAATATTACTAAAATGACACAAGCTCATAAATGTGATATTATTTGATTATGGCTATTTTATCAGATGATGAAGAAAGAATAAAGGAAAAACCTAAAAAAAATCCTGTCATAAAAGCGGAAACGATTGCTTATGACAGAGTTTTTGAGAACTCTATTCGTCCAAAAACTTTTGATAGCTATGTTGGACAAACAGCTTTAAAAGAAACTCTTAAAATTTCTATTGAAGCAGCAAAAAAAAGAAATACAACTTTAGACCATGTTTTATTTTACGGCCCTCCAGGTTTGGGTAAAACAACTCTTGCGGGGATTATTGCCGAAGAACTTGGCACAACTGTTAAAATCACTTCTGCGCCGTCTTTTGAAAGACCTCGTGATATCATTGGAGTTTTGATGTCTTTGAAAGAGGGGGAAGTTCTGTTTATTGATGAAATTCACAGATTAAACACTGTTACAGAAGAAATTTTATACCCTGCAATGGAAGATTTTTACCTTGATATGATGACTGGTAAAACTCAGACTGTTAAAACTATGAGAATTCAACTTCCTAAGTTTACTCTAATTGGCGCAACTACTAAAGCTGGTGATATTTCTAGCCCATTAAGAGATAGATTTGGTTTTGTTCATAGATTGCAATTTTATACAGTTGAAGAGTTGTCTCAAGTTGTTTTGAGAACAGCTAAAATTTTGAATATAGAAGTAAATTCTGAAAGTGCAAAAGAGATTGCAAGTCGTTCAAGAGGCACACCAAGAATAGCCAATAGACTTCTTAAAAGAGTTGGAGATTTTGCCATTGTAAAAAACAATGGAGTAGTGGATTTAGAATTAACAAAAAATTCTCTTGATACATTAAAGATTGATGAATACGGCTTGGACGAAACAGATAGAAGTATGTTAAAACTCATTATTGAAAAATATAATGGAGGTCCTGTTGGACTTGATACAATCGCAGCAGCATTAGGTGAAGACGTGAGAACAATTGAAGATGTTTGCGAACCATATTTATTGCAAGCAGGCTTATTGATAAGAACTCCAAGAGGAAGAAAAGTTTCACCAGAAACTTATAGACACTTTGGATTGAAGGAAGTTTAATGAAAAAAATATTTGTACTCTTTGTTTCAATGTTTATGATTTGCTGTTCTTGTTTTGGAATGCAAGACGATAAAATTTTGAAGGCAGAAACGGGATTTGTAAAACACATTGATTATATTGAAGAGGGCGAAACTAATAAACAAATAGTTGATGTTGTTGTTAAATCTGGTGAATTTAAAGGACAAGAAATTGAGATAGAAAATGTTTTGACGGGAAACCCTTATTACGATATTTTGCTAAAAAAACACGATAGCGTTGTTTTACACTTGGAAGAAGCTGATGACGGAATACAATTTTTTATATCTGATATCAAAAGAGTTCAAGGCTTGTACTTCTTGCTCGGCGTATTCTTTCTTTTAGTTATACTGGTTGGGGGTAAAAAAGGTTTCATGAGTCTTGTGGCGACTGGGCTTATCGTTTGCTTGGTTGTGTGGTTTTTGACACCGATGATATTAATGGGTTTTAACCCAATCGTTGCGACTGTAATTCTTTGTCTTGTTTCGTCGGCAATTGCGGTGTATTTTGTTGGCGGAATTAATTTTAAGAGCACTTCGGCAGTATTAGGCACAGTTTCGAGCTTAGTAATTGCATCAATTATGTCTTGTATTGTCATTGCAATTTCTAGACTTACTGGTTTTTGTTGCGAAGAAGACGTATTTTTGTTTACTGCACACCCAGAATTGAACTTTGTCGGCATTTTAACGTCAGCAATGATGATTTCGGCATTGGGCGCTGTTATTGACGTTGCAATGTCTATTGCAAGTACGATTAATGAAATTTATGATTTGAATAATAAAATGAGTTTAAAAGAACTTTATTGTTCCGGAATGAATGTAGGTAAAGACATTATCGGAACCATGACAAATACATTGATATTGATGTATTTAGGCGGTTCTTTGCCGTTGGTACTTTTGGCACATAATATTGATTTAATGAAATTCTTCAACCTGAATATGGTTGTTACAGAAATTTCTTCTGCACTTGTAGGTAGTATCGCTCTTGTTGTTTGTGTTCCAGTTACCGCAATCATTACAGCATATTTACTTGAACTAAAAAAGAAAAATAATGATAAAAATTTAGAGTTTAATTTTGAAGAAGAAGAATAAATTTTTACTTTTTTGGATTGTTTCACATTCGTTTTTCCGCCTGCGCAATCAAAGATTGCTCCGCTTCGCAACGGCGGTTTCGTAGTGTTGCTCTGCTTGCCTTTGCCTTCACAAAGTCAACACCAGCAACACCGGCTTACGCATTTTCTTCGCAATAACAATATTGGCATATCTACTCACAACTCACTGTTGACTACTCACTAATTTATCAAGGTTTGTTAAGGGAATAGTGTTAATTATTTGTCTTTTTTGTGCTTATAAAATAAAATATTATTATAAAAATTTAAAACTAGATATCAAATCACAATTGGGGCAAAAATGGTAAAAGAAACAACACTTTCACCACAAGAGGTAAGGGAAATTCTTAATTCTGATAACAAAGAAATTATCAGACTTTGTAAACTTGCTGCTATTACTCCAAGACAAAATTCTAAAGGCTATACATATTTTTCTTATGACGAAGTTAAAAGATTGAAAATCCTTAGAGAAGAATGTAAACAAGCGGTTATAAATTCAAAACATTTTAAAACTTTTGAGATGATTAAATCAGCTTTCTATGAACTTGCTGAAAATCTTTCTGAAAGCGATTTAGAATTTATGAACAAGAAATTCAGAACAATAGAAGGATTTTTTGAAGATTTTGAAAAAATAAAAAGTGAAAACGAAACATTAAAATTAAAAGTGGCAAGAATTAGCAAAGAAAATTGCTACTTAAAAGACCAAATAGAAGAATACAAGCCATTAGGTCTTGGAGTATACATAAAAGCTAAAAAAAGAGATTATTCAATATAAAGAGGTAAATATGGCAGTAAAAGAAAAAGAAGAAACTAATGTAAGCGCTGAAAGAGAAAAAGCCTTAAAATTAGCAATTGAAAAGATAGAAAAAGATTTTGGTAAAGGTTCAATAATGAAACTTGGCGACAAAACAGCCGTTAACGTTGAAGCTATCCCAACAGGATCACTAGATCTTGATATCGCACTAGGTATAGGAGGTATTCCAAGAGGTAGAATTATCGAAATCTATGGTCCAGAAAGTTCTGGTAAAACAACACTGGCTCAACATATCGTTGCAGAATGTCAAAAAAAAGGTGGCATTGCAGCGTTCGTTGATGCAGAACACGCTCTTGACCCAGAATACGCAAGAAACTTGGGAGTACAAGTTGATGATTTACTAATCTCACAACCAGACACAGGTGAACAAGCTCTTGATATCACAGAAGAATTGGTTCGTTCTGGTGCAGTTGACATAATCGTTGTTGACTCAGTTGCAGCACTTGTTCCAAAAGCTGAAATCGAAGGTTCTATGGAAGATCAGCAAATGGGTCTTCAAGCTCGTTTGATGAGTAAAGCACTTAGAAAATTGACAGGTGTTATCGGCAAAACTAACACAACAGTTATTTTCATCAACCAATTGAGAAACAAAATCGGCGTTATGTACGGTAATCCTGAAACAACAACAGGTGGTAACGCACTTAAATATTACGCATCAGTAAGAATGGAAATCAAACGTGTTGAAAGCTTAAAAGGTGAAGACGGAGATGTTGGTAACCACGTTAGAGTAAGAGTTTTAAAAAACAAAGTTGCCCCTCCATTCAGAACAGCTGAATTTGATATCATCTTCGGTAAAGGTATTTGCAAAATCGGTAATATTTTAGATGTTGCTGTAAAACTTGATATCGTTAAAAAAGCTGGCGCTTGGTTTAGCTTTAATGATGAAAAACTAGGTCAAGGTAGAGAAAAAGCTAAAGAATTTTTAGCTCAAAACCCTGACATCTTAGAAACAGTTGAAAAACTTGTTAGAGAAAAGCTTGCAGAGTCTTAGCGTGAGTGAGCAGAGGCTGGAACGCTTTTGCAAAAGTTGATAAAACTGTTTTGCAAAACGTGGAATTGCCGTTTAATGCGAACGAGCAAGACAGCATGAACGAGTAGAGGCTGTAGGTTGAGTTTTCTAACCCAACACAATAGAATTAACAGAGGCGAAGCCTACGGCTTCGCCTCTGTTTTTGTCGGGTTCAATGAAATTGTCGAACCCGACCTACAAACTACAAACTAAAAGACAGATGAGGGTGAAACATAGACAAATACCCTCACCGAAATTTTAAAGTTTCAAGCAAAGCTTTCAACTAAAAATTTCTCCTCTCCCCTATTTTTGCAAAGGCAAAATGTGGCGAGGGGAAATATTTTATTTTTCTATAATTATTTTACTAGGTTTCAAATACCAAGAAGGATAAATTTCAAGCGGTATCAAAACAGCTGTGGCATTATTTGTGTTAAATTTTAGTGTTGAAGTTGAGCCTTTCATTTTGATTTCAAAATTATCTGTTACAGGGCTTCCGAATTTAACAAGTTGCATTTTACCTTTAAAAGTATCTTCGTAAACATTTTCAGAAATCTTCTTTAACCCAACATTTTCAATATTATTTGCCCAACTTTGAGGAAGTTGTTTCAAATCTTTGTTTCCTAAAATTTCATCAAGAATTTGCAAGTCTTTTTTAGAATATGAATATTTTAGGTCTTTATCCGTTTTTACAAAATAAACTAGACCTTTATCTTGAACAAGTTCGTAGTTATTTGTCAAAATCCATTTCACAATTTTATTTATTCTAATCATCGGATAAATTTCGTCATGAACGATATTATCAGATTTTAGAATAATTATTTTAGGTAAATTTTGTTTAATTTGTTTTAATGCAACATCTTCTTCTTTTTCGCTTGTGAAATTAAAATACGAAATCATATTGTAAGGAGCTTTTCTCTGTAAATAAAAATAATTAAGTCCACGATTAGTCAAATCCAAGATATAATCATCTTTTCTAGAATATTTATCCACAAAATTTTTCATATCTTCAATATTTTGTTTTTGTATTTTATTCAATTCAAAATCACGACCTTGAACAGAATTATCCCATTTGCCATTGAAATTTACCGCAATAAGGACAACAAGTAAAGCAGTAAAAACATATTTTGTATATTTTAGCCAAACAGATTTTGTTATTGTAAAAATAAATGGCAAAAGTATTGTTATATATGCAATTGAGATATATCTAATTCTTGAAAACATAATATAATCAATTCTTGTAAGCGCATAAACACTTGCTACAATTGCAAATAAAGTCGCAAACGTATATACAAAAAATAGTTGTAAGTTTTTGTTTTTATATGCTTTAATTCCTTCAATGACAAAGCAAGGAACAGCCAAAAGTGCAAATAATTTTATAAAGTTTGACCAAATTTCTGTATATTTAAAAACAGGAAAACCATTTGCATAAGACATCACGTCAGAAATCAAATGATAATTATAAGCTCCAGAAATAAAATCTTTAAAAATCACTTTAAAAAACGCATACGTAACAGCAAGATATAAAAGTTTAAAAGCATTTTTGCGTTTTATAAGCTGATACAATTTATACAACGCAACAGGCAACAAACCCATAGCAAAGAAAATTCCAGATTGAAACCAAAATGCTGTCAAGATAAAGCAAGCAACGATATACCATTGAAGCCAAATAACGTCTTTTGCATCAAGTGCCTTTTTTTTCAAAAATCCCAACGCAATCAAAAAATATACATTAAAATAATAGAAAGAATTCGCCAAAATCCCAGTAATAAAAATAGGATTTTTAGAAAAAATTAAAAAACCTAAAAACAATGACAAAATTAAATTCAAGTTATAAATTAAAGTTTCTGCAAGTAAAAACGAATAAACAGTGTATTCGCCAAAAACCTTATTTGCAACAAAACCAGAAAAAATATCATTGTAACCATGAATTAAATTAATATCTTGAAAAACTTTCATTCCTTGAAAATGAGTAAGAAAGTATGTTCCAAATTTTTCGCCGAAATGATAATCATCAATATTTACAGTACCAAAGTTATAAGAATGACCAAAAACTAACAATAACAGTGGAATTATAGCCAGTGGCGAAACTTTTTTATCTTTAAAAATAACCTTAAAATAAATATCCGCATTCGCTAAAACTATCAAAAATAAAACAATAAATAGTAAAATTGGATATTCAGTCAAATTTTTACTTGGATAAAGTAAAAAATACATAAATGTTGAAAGAGTCTGTAATACTTGTAAAATTTGAGGATTTCCCTCTCTAACTGGTAATTTAAAATCTTTAATTTTGTCTTTTATTTCAAAACTTGGCAAAACTTTTTTCAAAATTAAAAAGCAAACAAAAAATATTGCTATATAAATTCCATAAATTAAATAATCTATATTTTTATTATAATTTACAAAAACCGTTGAACCTACGACTAGTTCTGTCAAATTTGTACATTCACAGATTGAGTACAAAATTTTGTAAATAAAACAACTTAATCCACAAGAGATTGCAATGCAAAGTGCATAATTAATTATTAAACTGTTCATAACCTATATCTTTTAAAATTCTTTTATTCTTACGCCAATTTTTTTCTAATTTTACATAAAGTTCTAGATAAACTTTTTTCTCTAAAATTTCTTCAAGTTCCTTTCTTGCTTCCATACCGATTTTCTTTAAAAGAGAACCATTTTTACCAATCAAAATACCTTTTTGACTCTTTTGTTCGCAATAAATTACTGCATAAATTTTATCAATATTTTCTTGTTCTTCGTAACGTTCAATCTTAACGAAAACTGAATGCGGAATTTCATCTTGAGTATTTAATAAAATCTTTTCTCTAATAATTTCTGTTGTAATAAATCTCATATTTTCGTCAGTTACAGTATCATCATCAAAGAATTTGATGCCTTCTGGCAATTTTGAGAACAATGTTGAAATAAGTTCATCAACATTGTTGTTATTCAATGCAGAAATTTTTATTACAGGTAAATCTTTACCTGTAAAAAGCTTTTTATAAGTTTGAAGATTTTCTTCAATCTTTTCTTCTGAATTTAATTTATCAGTTTTATTCATAACGATATAAACAGGAGTTGTAGTTTGAAGAAGGTTTTCGCTAATCCATTTATCGCCTTTGCCAGCCTCTTCAGAACCATCAACCAAAAATAAAATTAAATCACTATCCGGTAAAGCAATTTTAGCCTCGTCAACAAGACATTCTCCGAAATCGTTCAAAGGTTTATGTACCCCTGGAGTGTCAATAAAAACTATTTGACCTCTATCGTCTGTAAAGATACCTTTTATACGTTTTCTAGTTGTTTGTGCCTTATCCGTTGCAATAACAATCTTTTGTCCCAGAATAGCGTTCAAAAGAGTTGATTTACCTACGTTTGGTCGTCCTATTATTGTTACAAATCCGCTTTTCATATTTCTAGGATACCATAAATTAAAAAAAATATTTTATTTTTTTCTTTTAAATGATAAAATCATTATAAGGAGAGAATAATTGAAAAATCTTCTAATTAAGCGAATATTGATAGCATTTATATTTTTAATTTTACCTATTTGTTTTTTAGCCGAAGGTAATATTTCTGTTGCGAAAATTGATACAAGACCAATAACTTTGCCAGCTGAAGAGGTTAAACAACCCCCTGCTGTTGAAAAAGCTACTAAGGTTGATATTAAGCAAAAATCTGTTCAACAAATACCTCAAACACAACTAACAAAAACAACTAAAATAAAAGTTGTGAAAAAACCTATTCAACAATCTAAGGTTGCTCAAAAAATAGATATTAAAACTAACAATATTCAAAGAAACAACAAAACAACCCCAAAGCCTAAACTAGAAGTTCTACAATTTGATTCTGATTACAACATTGTCGGCACAAATGATACAGATAGCTACTTGATAGTTCCTATTGATAAATCAAAATTAAAAAAAGAAAAATCCAAAGCTAAAATGGACGAACTTTCTAGCTCTTTAATGAAGGATTCGCCAAAACCTTTGACAACTGAGTTAAAAATCAAAAGTAAGTTTCATCAAAATTTAGGTAATAAAACTCATAGACTATTATCAAAAATTAATCACTCCAGAATTTTTAAATTCTTCACTTCAATTCTATCTATAATCCTTGTCCTAATTCTTTCTTACTTGGCATATATAATTTACAAAAGAAGAATGACAGAAAAACAAGAGATTGTAGAAGAGGAAGAAAAACCTCTTACTCCGGAAGAGAAGGAACATTTAGAGCTTATTCAAGCGATGAAGGAGTTTGAAGAAACTGAAGAAAAACATGAAAAATTAGGACAAAAAAAATATTTCAACGAAACAGATATGTTTAGAAATACAGACGGTTTTAAAAAAGAAGAAATTTCTGAAGATATTTTAAAAACGCTAAAATCAATTGAAAACGCTCAAAAAAATGAAACCCCTCTAACAATAAGAGAGTCTTCAACAGACGGGTTTAAAAGAGGTGAATATGCTTTTGAAGAAAGAATTGGAGACATTTCAGACGAAGAAGCTATGGCGTTATTAGATGATGACGATGAAGATGAAAACCCTTCTGAATTAGATGCTTTAGCATTAAATTATTATGGCGGGACTTCTGAAATTTTACCGCCAGAAAAAATAGATAATGAAATTTTTATCATAGAAGATGAAGACGAACCTCAACAATACGATATTGTAGAAGAAACTCCAGAAGAGGAAGAAACAATAGAAGAAGCCTCTCAAGAAGAGGTTGTTGAAGAAGTAAAAGAAGAGCCTAAAAAAGAAGACAAATCTGATATTGAAAATTTACACATAAAAGAAAAATATCCAATTGATGAAAAAAGAGGACTTTCTTTGATAAATTACCATAATACTGATGCCCTAATCGGTTATATCGGTAGCAAAATAACTGTTTTAAAGAAATTTGCAAAATCAGATAATGCGGCTAATTTATCTGTTAGAGTTCACGAAAAATTGAGTTTTGATAAAACACAATATATGGTTAGAATAGGTCAATTCAAAGGTATTGTCGAAGTTACGGACACAGATGTTAAATTATTATTAGATTTATGATTATGAAAAAGTTTCTACTAATTTTAATATGTTTAATATTTATAACAACAGGTTGCAAACAAAAGCAAGATGACACTTTGAAGTTTGCAAGTTGGGGTTCTAAAACAGAAGTTCAAATCTTAAAAGGTTTGATTTCAGATTTTGAAAAAGAAAACCCGGATATCAAAGTTGAATTTATGCATATTCCGCAAAACTATTTTCAAAAATTACATCTAATGTTTGCATCAAACCTTGCTCCTGACGTTATTTTTATAAATAATTTGAATATTCCAGTTTATGAAAAATATCTTTTAGATTTGAATGATATTATAAAAAATAAAAATGATTATTATCCACAAGTTTTGGACACAATGACTTATAAAAACAGACTTTTAGCAATTCCTAGAGATGTTTCAACGCTTGTAGTTTTTTATAACAAAGATTTGTTTAATAAAAATAATCTTCCATATCCCGATGAAAATTGGAATATGACAGAGTTTTTAAATACAGCAAAAGACCTTACAAACAATGGAGTTTACGGCATTTCATTTGAAGAAAATTCTTTGTTTTACTTACCTTATATGCGAGCATTTGAAGGTGGAATTTTATCTTCAAATGGCGAACAAATTATGAATAGCGAAAATTCTCAAAAAGGCATCAATTTCTATTCTGATTTGAGAAACAGATACAATGTTGCACCTAAAAAATACCAATCAGCTTCAGAAACGATGGCGCAAATGTTTATCAATGGACGTTTAGCAATGCACTTGTCTGGACGTTGGCTTGTTCCAAAATATAGGGAAGATGTAAAGTTTGATTGGGACGTTGTTAATTTTCCAAATATTAATGGTAAATCTTCTGTAACTTTGGATTCATCTGGCTATGCAATTACAAAAGTCTCTAAACGTAAAAACGATGCGATAAAATTAGTTGAATTTTTATCATCAGATAAAGCAATTCAAAAATTCACAACAACAGGTTTAATCGTACCCGCAAGAATAGACACAATCAACTCTTCTGCCTTCTTGGATAACAAAAAACCAATGAATGCAAAAGTATTTATCGACGTTATAAAAAATTCCGAAAAAACACCTGTAAATAAACACTATAAAGAAATTACAGACAAACTAGATGAACAACTTAATTACACCTTTAACGAACAGAATTAAGCAGCAATGTTTAATCTGTGAGGTTTGTGGTGTGGTTTATTAGGTTTGTTTGGCTTTTGAGGTTTTTCAGATTTTTCTGATTTGTCATTTTTTGTAGGACGTTGATCTTCTTTTGGTTTTAAAGCTGAAGTATCATAAGTCAAAGAACCTTTTGATTGTTCCTTCAAAGAACCTTTTACAGCATTAGGATAATTATCAAGTTCAGAACTTAATTCGCCATTATTGATTTTTTCAATAACTTCGTCCATATATTTTTGAGTATTTTCTTTCATTTCAGGGTGAGCTTCAACCCAGTCGTGCAATGAAACATCACCACGAGTATGATTACATTCACCACATTCTAATAAATAGTTTTCAACTCTATCTCTGCCACCATTTGCTTGAGGTTTTACATGCTCAATTGTGCCTACAGATAGTTTTAATAATCTTGCACCAACTTTACTTGAAGGTTGTCCTGCATATTTTACAATGAATGCATCCGCACTATTTTTTGATGTTGGTAAACTGTCTGCTAATTTTTGAAGATGTTTGTATTTTTCTTCATCTTCAATTTTTGATTTTGAATCTTTAATATCAGCAATCATTGATTTTCTGATATTTTTCATTGCTTCTTCAGTCTCTGCTGGCATTTTTGCATAATTTTCTGTTAATTGTGCAAACTTTTCGCCAATTTCTGGAGTAACAGACTTTGCAACTTCGTTTATTTGTGCAAATGTATTTAATTGACTTTCTTTACAAGCTTTTATTGAACTAACTCTATTTTCTTCCATAAAAGCTTTGAACGTGCTTTTTGGATTTTCCTTTTCCCATGCTTCAAATTTATTAAAAGTACCTTTTTCAGGTTTGTGCATATATTCTTCGTAAGGTTTAAGTGTATTTACGTAATGTTGCGCAGAATCTTCTCTACCTAAATCTTTTTTTATTTTGTCCATATCATTGTTAGTAAGCATTTTTGTACCACAACATGGACAAGATACGTGTCCGAAAGAACGAACTAAATCTTCTTTTTTACCGGTAAACGAAATATTATTGTATAACAAAGCCATCATTGTTGTCGGTTGAGGCAACTTTGGTCTTTGGATTGGATTTGTTAAAACATTAGTAACTGTTTGCTCTGCTTTTGGAGCTTGTTTTGTTTTTGCTAAACTTGAAAAATTTGGATTGAAATTAATTATTGGATTTATCATACTGTTTTAAAGCTCGTAAAAAAATAACTTGCTATTTTTCCTCAAATTATTAACAAATATTAATTCAACTTTTTTAAAACTTTTTCTAAAATTCGTAATTTTTGTTTATCTGTTCCTAAACCTGTTAAAAGCATTGAAGATTTTTCATTTGTTTTTTCATCTTCAATTCTATTTTCGTACAATTTTTCTGATAATTCATAACCGCTTATAGAGGGAGATTTGATTAAAATTTTTGTAATATCGTTGTAATTACAGAATTCTACGTTTTTACAGTTATTTTTTAATTCTTTAATATTTTCTATCAATTCATCAATTTTCTTTCTACCTTTTGAAGAATTCAAATAATTAATATTTTTTTCAATAGATGCCAAAAGTGGATAAGACGGAGATGTAGTATTTATCAAATCTAAAGCCTTATCACTATCTAAATTTGTATTATTGTGTAAAAGCGCTGTAGGGTTTAAACCACCTGCAGTCTTATGTAAGGATTGAACCGTAAAATCAGCAATATTCACAGCACTTTGAGGCAATTTATCAGAGAACGGATAAAGGGTACCATGTGCTTCATCAACTATCAAATAAGTACCAATTCTATTACAAATTTCTTTGATTAAATTTATATCAGAAACAATCCCCTCATAAGTCGGAGACGTAACAATTATAGCCTTTGGATTATTTTCAATCAAAAGATTTTTTATATAGTCAATATTTATTGATTTAGGAACTCCAAAATCTTCATCAATTTCAACTTCGTAAAAAATCGGTGTAGCCCCAGAAAGTTTGACCGCATTTTTATGGCAAATATGGCTATCCTTCCAAAGTAAAACTTTATCGCCTTTTTCAACACAAGTTAAAACAGAGGCAATAATTCCGCTTGTAGAACCATTTGTTAAAAAGTGAGTTCTTTTTGTTTTATAAATCTTACTTGCTTTTTCTTCTGCTTCTCTCAAAAATTTTTGAGGATTGTGAGCATCAGTTTCTGAAATATCATATTTATAAAATTGTCTAAATTTTGATAAAATAAAAAATTTTTGGTTATGAGAAGGTGTCGTAAATAAGTTTATAAAATTTTTCTTCTTTAATAATTTAAGTAAACTCATTTTTCGTCATTCTCCAAATCAACTTTTAAAGGCATATCATCAGCTATAGCATTTGGGGCTGTCATTCGAGCATTCTGTGCTGCTTGAGCAGCTTGGTTAGCCGCATCTTTTAAGAACTTATCAAGCATTTCCTTGCTTTCTTGTTCAGCTCTGCTTTTGCTTGGTTTATCCAAAATATAACCGACACCATAACCTAACAAACCAATAATAATACAATATGGTACAATTTCTGTTAATGTTTGAGTTACGACTTCGTAAGTAATACCACCATTGATTGCCATATGACAAGCACTATAAACCAGCCATGCTATACAAAATAACAATAGTCCAAAAAATATTCTGTGATTTAATCTTGTTCCCTTATTTTTATCTTTTTTCTTTGCCATTTTATTTATTCAAAAGTTCCATATTTTTCTTCATACAGTATTGAATTAATGTCATCTTATCAATATTGTTCAAGATTAAAAATTTACCAGATAGAACATACATACCATCATCAAGTTTTTCAATTCTTATAAGTTGAATTTTACAAGAAATAGTTTGTTCATCAGATAAAACGATATCAACATTATATTCAGTTTCAATATTAATGTGTTCTTTTGATTTGAATTTCAAACCACCAGCTGACAAGTCGATTGTTTGAATATCGTATGAAACATCATCTCTATACAATTTTGTATCTTGTAAGAATGTAATACGAGTGAATTTTCTTCTTTGCAAAAATCTATGTTTTACTGGATTTGCAATTGTAAGAATATTATTTTCCATATCAGAAGTGTATGATTCAAAATACAACATACCATTTTCTGTTTGAGAGAAGAATTCGCAAATATGGTTAATTTCAATACCTCTTGTTGGGTAATTAACTTTCATTTGAAAACCTTTTTCATCGACACTTATAACTTTACCTTTGTTAGTAAGCTTAAAGTCTTTTGGAACGATTAAAACGTCTTGGTCTACTTTTACAAGTTCTCTCATTTATATAATATCCTTTCTAAATTTTAAGTTAATGGTTAATTACAACTTTTACTGTTCCGACAGATTTTGCCTTTACATTTGTACTGATTTCATTATACCCCATAATTGAAATTTGTGGGTAAGTTCTTTCAATCAATCTTCTAAACGCAAGTCTTATCGGTGAAGAACAAAGAATTACAGGTTGTTCGCCAGTTTTTGTAATTGCAGTTTGAAGCTCTGTATTCAAACTATCTATCAATCTTCTTGTAAAGTCTGGGTCAAGAGTTAAACTTTGACCGTCAGGACTTACTCCTTTTGCAATAGTGTTTTCAACATCTGGAGATAACGTAATTGCCATTAATTCCCCTGTACTTGCAAGATTTTGTTTGCAAATACTTCTTGCTAAGGCTTGTCTTACCTGCTCAGTCAAATAATCTGGATTTTGACTTATTCTGTATTGAATACTGATTGTTTCTAAAATAGATTTCAAATCTCTAACAGGAACACGTTCTCTCAACAAGTTTTGCATAACAACTTGTATTGTAGAAATTGGAATATCTTTTGTTACATCGTTAACGTAATCATCTGAAACTTCGTTTTTAAGATTGTTAATAAGTTGTTGTACAGCATCTCTTGAAAGAATTTCAGAAGCATTCTTTTTAATAATTTCAGTCAAGTGAGTTGATACAACGGCAGAAGGACTAACTACAGTATAACCATTTGCCTCTGCATAATCCTTATCTTTTTCTTCTATCCAAAGTGCGGGAAGTCCAAATGCTGGTTCTATTGCGCTTATACCAGTGATATTAGGATTGTCCGGAAGCCCAGATGAGTTCATAGCCAAGCTCTTATCTGGATATACTTCACCTGATTCAATACCGACTCCTTTTAATTTAATTTGATAAGTATTCGGTGCAAGTTGAAGATTATCTCTTACCCTAATTGAAGGTAGGACAATACCTAAATCCAACGCTGTTTGACGTCTGATTTGCGCAATACGTTCTAGCAAGTCTCCGCCCATATCAACATTCAAAAGTGGAACTAATCTGTAACCAACTTCAATACCGATATCCTCAACGTTAAGTAGCTCCATAACGCTTTCTTTTGAAGCTTTTTTATTACGCTTATTAGAAGCCTTTTTAGCTTTTTCTGCTTTTTCAGCCTCTTCTTTAGCCGCTTGTTCTTTTTTCTTAGTATCTTCGTATTTATAATAAGCTACAATACCAGAACAGGCACCAATTGCCATAAAAGGAATTGTTGGTAATCCTGGAACCAATCCTAATAATACCAATAAACCACAAATTACACCTAAAACTCTAGGGTCAGAGAATAATTCTTTTGTAATATCAGAAGATAATGATGAATCTTGACCGCCAGCACGAGATACAATCAAACCTGTTGATAATGAAATAATTAAGGCTGGTAATTGAGAAATCAAACCATCACCAATTGTCAAAATAGTATAAGTTTGAGCGGCTGTCATAGGATTCATTTTCAACATTGCCATACCGATAATCAAACCACCGACAATATTAATAACAGTGATAATGATGCCTGCCATAGCATCACCTTTTACGAACTTAGAAGCACCGTCCATAGTACCGTAAAAATCCATTTCTCTTTCTAAATCACGTCTTCTTTTCTTAGCCTCGTCTTCACTGATTAAGCCCGAGTTCAAATCAGCATCAATACTTAATTGTTTACCAGGTAAAGAATCCAATGTAAATCTTGCTGATACTTCAGAAATTCTTGTTGCACCACCTGTGATTACCATAAAGTTTACTAAAACCAGAATTACGAAGATTACGGCACCTACAACGTAGTTACCACCAACTACGAATTCCCCGAACGCATTAATAACGTTACCGGCTTCACCATATAGTAAAATTAATCTTGTTGTTGAAATGTTCAAACCTAGCCTGAACAATGTCGCAATCAAAAGAATTGTTGGAAAACTTGAAAAGTCCAACGGTTCTTTTGTATACAAACAAGTTAACATAATAATCAAAGCAAATGCTAAATTAAGAGTTAACAAAATATCCAAAAGGATTGGAGGTAATGGCAAAATCATCATGCCAACGATAACTACTAGCATAATTGCAAGTACGATATCATTATTTTTTAATAAATCTGCTATCTTAGCTACATTCATTAAATTTTACCTTCTCCTTTATTTTGTCTGCTTGTTTCTGAATACCATTGCCAAGATTTCTGCTACCGCAACAAACATATCTGACGGTATTATACCATCAATCGGAACTAAATTGTACAAGGCTCTAGCAACGGCTCTGTTTTCTACGATTGGAACTTTGTTATTTTCCGCAATTTCTCTTATCTTAAATGCAACAAAATCAACACCCTTAGCAACAACAATCGGTGCTGGAGCAATCGACTTGTCATATTTCAAAGCAACTGCATAGTGAGTTGGGTTTGTTACAACAACATCGGCAGTCGGAACAGCTGACATCATTTTTTGTTGTAATAACTTCATACCAGCAGATCGAATTCTTGCCTTGATTTTCGGATCTCCATCTATATCTTTCATTTCATCTTTAACTTCTTGTTTCGTCATTTTTAATGATTTTTCATATTCATAATTTTGATAAACTCTATCAAAAATACCAATAATAAGCATTGCAATGCACATATCAATAATCATCTGAGTAAGAATTGAACCAATTACTGCAAAACCTGTTTGCACATCAGCACCCAAAATCCCGTACAATTCGTCAAGTCGTGATTTCACAACACAAAAACCTGTAAAGCCTACGATTGTAAGCTTTAGCAATGATTTTGCAAGCTCAACCATTTTTTTTGTATCAAAAATATTAAATAATTTTTTTGCACCATCAATGGCTTTTTTAGGCGAAATATTTTCAAATTTGGGTTTAATTTTATCTATAGCAAAAACCTTACCAACTTGCGCTCTAATAACAACTATACCAACAATAAACAACGCCAAAAACAAGGGTACTAAAATTTCACCGCAAGCTCTTGCATACGGAGCAAAGATTGCAATAATATCGTCAGAGCTTATTTGAGACGGATTAAGGTGAGTAAACGCCATAACCATAGTAACTCTGAATTTATCTAAAATATAGCCAGAAAACATACTAATAAGAGCAACACCCGTTGTTAGGATTAATGCAGATGATAAATCCCTACTGTTAACTATGTTACCTTTTTTGCGTTCCTTCTCTCGTCTGCGAGGGGTCGCTTTTTCGGTTCTTTCTGCTCCGTCGTTAGCCATTAGTTTTTACAACCTCTCCTAAAATAGTACCGATACTGCTGTTAGTGTTTTTTCTAATACCACCGATATATATTCTGCCATTGGTCTAAAGAACACTAGACACAATAACAAACCGATATATATTTTTAATGGCATTGCCACCATAAATACGTTCATTTGTGGCATCATTTTTGAAACAAATCCTAAAAGTACATCACTGATTAACAACACACCGAAAATTGGTAATGCTAATCCGATTGCAACATTAAACATTTGTCCCATTAAATACACACACTCTTGAACAATTTGTCCGTTAATAAAAAAGCCATAACCAACCGGAACGCTTGTAAAGCTATTATACACAGCTGAAAATAGCCATTGATGTGCATTTAATGAAATAAATACCATTGATGCAAGTAATGTATAAGCTTGAGTAATAACTGGTGATGTTGAACCCGTAGCAGGGTTTAAGGCTTGAGATACAGATAAAGACATTTGTATCGCAAACATATTTGCCGCCATATCAACAGCTATGAAAATCAAATTTGTACAAAAACCTATTAAATATCCAATAAAAAATTCTTTTAATAAAATAACGAATAATTCTGGCATAACCGTAGGCATTATAAAATTGCTTGTTGCATGGACAAACGGAAACATGATAAATGCAATCATTGCGCAAAGCCAAATTTTTACTTGATATGGAATTGGGTAAGTTGAAAACAAAGGCGCAGACACAAGCAACCCACTAATTCTAGTGAATACAGCAATAAATAAAATTATTTTTACTGGTGTGAATATTGCTAGTAAGCTTGTATCCATTTATTCCTTAATCCTATCCCTTTATTAATTCCGGTATCATATCGTAAAATTCGTTAATTGAAGTAACAAACATACCTGTTAGCCAAGGCAACATTACAATCAATGCAAGTATACAGATGATAATTTTTGGAACGAACGTAAGTGTTGATTCTTGAATTTGTGTTACCGTTTGGAAAATACTGATTATCAAACCGACAACCATACCAACTATTAAAACTGGTGATACCATTTCCAAAGTTATAACAAATGTTTTTTGTAATAAGTTTATGATTATATCCATATTTTTATCCCTAATGTATTATTGTGAAACCTTCGACTAATGATTTTACGATTAGATACCAACCGTCAATCATTACAAACATAATAAGCTTAAATGGAAGTGCAATCATTGTTGGAGGTAAGAACATCATCCCCATTGCAACAAGTACACTTGAAATTACAATATCAATTACCAAAAATGGTAAATAAATTACGAAACCAATTTTGAAAGCTGTTTTTAATTCGCTTAAAATAAATGAAGGAATTAAAACGTAAGTTGGAACATCGTCCATATTTTTTGGTTTTTCGATTTTTGCCATTTTTACAAATAATGCTAATTCTTTTTCATCAGTTTGTGAAAACATAAAATCTCTAACAGGAACAAGTGCCTTATCAAGCGCAGCCTGTTGAGTAATTTGATTTTTCATATACGGCTGAATTGCAGTATCATTAATCTTATTCAAAGTTGGAGACATTACAAAGAAAGTTAAAATAAGCGCTAAACTTATCAAAACTTGGTTTGGAGGTAAAGACCCAACCCCAATTGCTTGTCTTGTAATGGCTAGAACGATAACAATTCTGACAAAAGCAGTTGTCATAATAAAAATACTAGGAGCCAAAGTTAAAATTGTTAACCATATAAGAATTTGAACACCGTTAGAAAAATCTTGAGGTGTTTGTGCCGTTTGCATTCCAATGTTGATATTTGGAAAACTTAATGCTGCATGTGCTTGTGGTACAAAACCAAGTATAGACAAGCATAGTAGCATTATTTTATTTGCTATATTTTTTTTCATTTTTATTCTACCTACAATTTGTGATATATTTCCCCACAGATATTTTACACTATATCCAAAATCTAGGCTAATTCTTAACTTATCGCAACAAAAAAGAGTCAAATAACATTTGACTCTTTTTAAAAATTTATTTGAAAACAATTTCGTATGTCTTGCTCCTGTGGGTTTCGGACTTCGTCCTATAGTCCCTCTCACAAAACAATACTTAATTGTTTTGTTCGGCAGAGTGTCGCTATCGTAGTGTTCGCCTGCTTGTCTTTGCCTACGCAAAGCCAACACCGCTCACACCGGCTAACGCTATTCAGCATATACACTAACTTGTTTTCTATCACGTCTGTGAGGTTCAAATTTTACAACACCATCGATTAATGCAAACAATGTATCATCTTTACCGATACCTACATTGTTACCTGGGTGGAATTTTGTTCCTCTTTGTCTAACGATGATGTTACCAGTTTTAACAGCTTCACCACCATAGATTTTAACGCCTAAACGTTGAGCTTCTGAATCACGTCCGTTACGTGTAGAACCCATACCTTTCTTATGTGCCATTTTTATACCTGCTTTCTAATTATTATCGTATTACTAACTTTTATAATTCGTTGCTTAATTGCAACTAGCACTCGCTACTAACTATGCTTCTTCTGTAGTAGCTTCTTCTTTAGCTTTTTTAGAAGCTGTTGTTCTGATTTTTGAAATCATAACTCTTGTGAATTCTTGTCTGTGTCCTTGTTTTTTTCTGTAACCTTTTTTAGGTCTTTGTTTGAACACGATAATTTTTTTAGCTTTGCCTTGTAACATGATTGTTCCTTCAGCACTAGCATTTTTAACGTATGGTTGACCAACTTTTGACTTTTTACCGTTTACAACCATTACAACTTTATCAAATACAACTTTTGTATCTTTTTCACCTTCAAGAAGCTCAACGTCTACGTAACGTCCTTCTTCTACTTGGTATTGTTTTCCACCTGTTTCTACGATTGCGTACATTTATTTATCCTTTCAATTTGAGGAATCGTACTCGTTTTCAGAGTTTTACAACGATTTACCTATCTAATACTTCTTTTCTCATGATATGGGCTAAAACCTTTGTGTCAAGTAGTTAGCCAAAAATTCTTTTCCAAAAACTTTTCTTGTCATTCTCCAATTGTTCAATTCTTCTTGCTAATTTTTTATTGTCGCTTAGAAGTTCATCAATTTTTTGAGATAAAATTTCGTTATCTTTCTTATAAGAACCAGCTTCAATCAATGATTCGGCAAATTCAGAATTGCCAATATGAGATTTGATGTCATCTGCAATCTTTGATGACACTGCTGTTGCAAGCATGTCGATTGCCTGACTTGTCATATTTAAAGGAACATTTCTAACTTCTGGAATTATTGATGTACCTTCTGATTGTTTTTCAAGTTCTCTTTTTGTTTCTTCTTCCAAATCTTTTGGGGATTTATGAATACGATACGAAATTTGCTCTTTATTATAGCCTTGAGATTTTAAACTTATACCCTTTTTGATTTTTGCAATTGATGTTTCATCAAAAAATTCAACACCTTCCATATTTTCATAGATAGCATCAATTTGCCATTCTTTGATAAACGTATCAAGTGCATTTATATCAATAAAATAGTTATCGGAATTTAATTTTTTTAGAATATCTTCTTTTGTAAACATATTTCGGCTTTCTTAATTTTATCTTTTTAGATGTCGTTCAATATCACGATTTTGAGTCTTTTTAGCTAAATCTTCTCTTTTATCATACAACTTTTTACCTTTGCAAAGCGCTATTTCTACTTTTGCCTTGCCTTTTATTAAAAATACTTCCAAAGGAACGACTGTGTAATTTTCCTTTTTTATCTTACCAAACATTTTTAGAATTTCTTTTTTTTGTAAAAGAAGTTTTCTAACTCTTTCTGGTTCGTGATTGAAACGATTTCCTTGTTCGTATGGTGAGATATGACAATTATATAAAAAAACTTCGTTATTTTCAACTTTGCAGAAACTATCTTTTAAATTTATCGCACCTTTACGAATAGATTTAATTTCTGTCCCAGTCAAAACTATTCCAGCAACATATTTTTCAAAAACTAAATAGTCATGAAAAGCTTTTCTATTTGTTAAAATAACTTTTTTACCGCTTGCCTTTTGTTCCATAACATGTATTTTAAAACAAACTAAAATGCATGCAAATACCTAATTTTTACAAAATTTACCTTGCCAAGAATTACGACGGATAAGCTCGTCATCAATTCTGTTTAGAACTTCAAATTTCTTCTGGATCCAACGAGGCGCAATCATATTTCTTATTAAACCATTACCCGCAAGACGGTGAATTGTCGTATGTTGTGGAAGAATTTCTAAAATATCACACACAAGTTTTATGTAATCTTTTTCTTCCATTAGTGTAAATTCGTTATTCGCATACATTTTTTCCAACTGTGTTCCTTGAAGAACAACAAGTTGATGAATTTTTATACCGTCAACGTCCAAATCTGCAAGCGTTTGCGCGGTCTCAAAGGTCTCCTCTGGAGTTTCAAAACAATCTAAAATAATATGTACACAAGTATTTATTCCATATTTTTTAGTTTTTTCATAAGCTCTCAAAAAACAGTCATAATCGTGTCCACGATTAATTTTCTTTAAGGTTTTATTATGAATAGATTGAAGCCCATACTCAAGCCACGTTTCATAATCATCTTTAAACCCAGCAATCAATTTTAACTTTTCGTCATCAACACAATCTGGACGTGTTCCAATAGAAATACCAACAATATCTGGGTGATAAAGTGCACTTGTATATATCTTTTCAAGCTCATTTACTGGTTTGTACGTGTTTGTATAAGCTTGAAAATATGACATATATTTCGTTGACTTAAATTTTTCATGTAAATGCACTATGCTTTTTTCAATTTGTTCTTCTATTGGTAAAAATTTAAGTTGAGGTTGTGAAAAACTTCCGTCTCCATCGCAAAAAATACAGCCCTTGTCTGAAAGACTTCCGTCTCGACAAGGACATGTAAACCCTGCATCAAGAGTAATTTTATACACTTTGGCATTAAATTTCTCTTTTAAATATGCACTAAATTGATTATATCTTTTGTTATTTATGTTTAACTTAAGATTGTTGTTCATCTTCTGGTCTTACTGGATATACGTAATGTTCCCCACATTTTGGACAAACAACTTCTTGTTGTTTACCATTTTCAGTAACTGCTACTTCAAATAAAGTTTTGCAACCTGATTGAACACATCTGATAGCCCAAGTTGGTCTTATTAATCTTGCCATAAAAATTTTTCTCCTTTTATCTACATTTAAAATATATCATGCTTGATATTTTTTGTAAAATTGTTAACTATTTCATTGGAGGAATGATTGCATAATAAATAGTGTATTCTCTTTCCATACCAAAAGCATTCTTGACCATAAATTTGTATTCGATTGGTTCAATTTTATAATCTTTATCCAAATATGGCGCAGCATCTCTAGCCCTTGCCTCAACAAGTATTGGGTATCTATCAATTACTAAAATACCAGAAGCTTTTCTTTCATCTTCTGTTATCCAAGGATCAGGATAACCATGTGTATCTTGAATTGTCATAGGGTGATTTTCACCATAAATCGTGATTGGCAAAGTCCATTCAATATATCCACCCAAATATTTTACAGGTGTATCATATTTGTCAGCCCAAGCCTTTTGTAAATCACCATAAACTGTCGCAACTGGATATCTACTTCTATAATTCATTTCTATTGAAAGCAAACCACCAAGTGCTAAAAAGATTATTAACATTACAACATAAGCTGACTTTGTGGCAAATTTGAATTCTTCTTTATTGATTTCAAAAGGAAAGAAATAAAATAACATTATGCCAAGCATATACCAGAACTCATAACCCCAACGAGCACGCATATTTCCGCCTGCAAAGAAACCCATTACAAGGTGCATTAAAATTGGACCTAAACCTAAAATAACAATAAACCAAAATTCTTTTTTATTATAATCTTGAATAAATCTAAATGGAGCTTTAAATTTTAATCTTAAAATCAAATATATTAGTAATGTTCCACCAATCGCAGCAAGTTGCATTAATAAAAACATTAATGGTGCTGTTAAATGATTTAACCAACTGTCTGCTGTCATTTCGCCTTCAAAATATAATAGTGGGAAGAAATCATACTTTATAAGCCACAAAAGATGAGGTAAAAATACCAAGAAGGCAATGATTATTGAAATGTAAAACCAAATGTTTTTGAAAATTTCACGTTTAAACATTAATGCCCAAATTGCCATTGCAAAAATTATAAAACCTGTTTGATATTTATTTAAAAATGCAATACCAACAACTAAACCTAGCATAACCCAATTGATAGGCTTGTTGTCCTTCATACAAAAATAAAAGATGTATGAAATTAAAGGCAAAATAAATAATAATATTACATCAGGATTAAATCCATAATAACCTGTAATGTAGCTATAAACCCAACAACCTTCAAGAATTATAACAGAAAGCATTGATTTTGATTCATCAAGAAATTTTCTAGCTAACTTGTAGGTAAAAATAAAACCCCCTAAAATAAATAATTGACTTAATAAATAAGTACAAATATCTAATTTAAAAGGAATATATGCTAAATAAGTTAACCAACCTGCAAGAGGAGGGTGTTTAGGAGTTCCAAAATCATGAAGAGAACCCCAGTAAATACCTTCAAGCGTGTCAGTCGGCATAACTGTTCTTATTAAACCTACACAAGTCCATACTATAAAATGAATTGCTAAAAATATGTAAAACATTTTTCTTTCAGATGTAAGATTTTTAAAATGATTGTATCCTAACATAAAAAATTCCCTAAATAATTGTTTGTATTTGGTATTAATCATAAATACATAGAAATTTGATGTCAAGAATTTAGATTATAATTAAGCATTTACAATGCAACTATTTAAAAAAAATAAATTGATGTTATAATAATTTATGGAAATTTAAAGAGGAAATAATAATGATTGAAATGCGTGTAATGGGTATTGCTCTAGATACAAGAACAGGTTCACCAATTGTAGTATTGCATGATAAAGATAATAGAAAAGCTTTACCTATTTGGATTGGCTCAGCTGAAGCAAGTGCAATTATCAGAAAAATTGAAAATCTTGTTGTTGCAAGACCAATGACACATGATTTGATTATTAATATAGTAAAACAATTAGGCTATAGAATTGATAGAATTGAGATAGCCGATGTTGAAGAAGATACTTACTACGCATCAATTTATATCGTTGATAAAGAAGGCAACGAAGAAGCTATCGATGCAAGACCTTCTGATGCAATCGCAGTTGCAATAAGAGTTGATGCACCAATAATGATTTCAGCAAGCGTACTTGCAACAGGCTCAGTTTCAACTGACCCAAGCAAAGACGAAGAAGAAGCAGAAGAATTCAAAAGCTTTGTACAAAGCTTGAAACCTTCAGATTTTGAAAAAATGTTGAAGGATAAAGGCGAAACAGAAAAAGATAACTAATAGTTAGACTTGAAAAGCCTTAAAAATGGGTTATAATAAATAATACAGAACATTGAAAATGAAATAGGATTTTGAAATAGATAACGGGTTGGTAATGCGAGTCGTTATCGTATCAAAAAACACTAACATGGGGACGTACTGGCTTTTGACGCCACGCGGCGAGCGGTGAGGCAAGCCGAGAAAACGAAGTTTTCGAGGTGGAGTCGAGGTTAACGGATTGGCTTTGTGAAGACAAAGACAAACAGGTTAACCGAGCGGAGCCGTTATCACGTTTTCCCAAAACAACGTGGGGACGTACTGGCTTTTGACAGGACGTTTGATGGAAACAGGTTGCGAGTCCGAGAGCTGTTCTCGGTAATCAACGAGCAAATTAAAATGAATGCTACAGATAACGTTGTAGTTGCTGATTTTTCAAGAGCTAACGCTCTAGCTGCTTAATTAACGCAGTTCAGCCTCTCATAGTTGCCCAGCTTGCCGGCGCTATGGGACCACCCATGCAAGATGCAGTATGTTGATGATAGTAGACATATCAAGATAACTATCGAGGTGCGTAACACTAAAAAAGACTTTGCTAAGATTGTAGAGGTTTGTTTTTTCCTTGATTTTAGCGAGAGAAATAAAAACTACATTCGTAGAGGCTTGTTTACTTCCGTTTTGGACAGGGGTTCGACTCCCCTCGTCTCCACCATTATTTCATAGTTTTATTGTCGAACCCTGACAGGGGTTCTTACCTCTCGAAAAATGATACTTAATCATTTTTTTCGGCACAGTCCTCGTCTCCATAATTTTAAAATTTTGCAATTTACTCCTTATAACGCAGTATTTTCAATGCTTGCAGAGTTCTTGTAATTTATTGAGTGGTTTGATTATTTCGGGCAGTCCATTTTGAAATTTTGCTCCCACAAAGTGCCAAAAAATTACGGAAAAATTTTTTCAAAATTCCTATGGCATGAAAATTGTTAATTGATTCGAAAAAACATAGGTCATTCTTGGTAAAATGAAATCAAGCTTTAAAAGGACAAATGCAAAATGCTAACATTCCAGCAATCTTTGATTGCTGGAATGTTAAGTGTTATTTCCAAAAGTCGGAATTAGCGTTCCAAGTTTTCTACTTCAAAGTTATTCTTCTTAATACCATGACTAAATACAAAGAAAATAACGTTAATATATTTAAGAGAAAAAATACGTTTATCAGTAATGTTCAAATCATTCGTTCTAAATAATCAAAACATAGGTTCTTTTACGTTCTTATTTAAACTTGGTATATTTAACTACTACTTTTTAGTATTTCCTACCTTATTATTTTATTTCCTACCGTTTTGACCTACCGTTTAATATGCGTGGAAACTTTTTGTAAATTTAATCTTATTACCTTCAGTTTTAACAATACTTGATTTTGTTTGAGATTTCATTTCAGTTATTTGATCATCTGCTGCTGCAAAACCTCTTGGTGAAAATCTTTTTTGGAATCTTGTGTTAACATCATTACCAAATTTTCTTTTATTGTGGTCATCAACTTGGCTTGAAGAAATTCTGTTATTATTTTTATTGTTACTTGCGTTTGATGAACTTGTATTGTTAGGAGTTATTGGTAAGATTGTCGCTTTATCTTCAAATTTTTTATCAAAGTTACCACCGATAAATGATTTATAAACCTTTGTTTCTGTTGTTGCAATTCTATTTGGGTTATAATCACCTACTACCATTGAATTGATTAAATCTGAACCTACGTAAATATTTTCTGTTGTTAAATTACCACCTACTATTGTATTTATAATTAATGAATTTTTCGAGTTCGATATGTTTACATTTCCTTTTATGACCGAAAGTTTTGTTCCTTTTCCGTAATCGTTACCGTAGTTGTTAATTATATCTGTAAAGTAACTTTCATTATATTTTGTCTTGTCATAATCTGTTATGGAGTCTTTAGTTGCTATATTTGGAATGTATTGGTTACCTGCTTCTTTTGAGTTTGAAATAACTACGTTTTCTGCTCTTGTTATGTTTAGGTTACCTCCGATGTTTGTTCCTGCAAGCTTAACGTCATTTTTGGTTTCAATGTTTACGTCTTTGCCATTTGTTGTTTCTAAAGAACCATTTTCGATTAAGGCATCTTTTAAATTGATATTATTTTTATTTGATTTTAGTCTTGAATTTTTGATTACTAAATTTTCAACTGTTTCGTTTTCTGCATATGAATTATTAGTTACATAATCTAACATCACGTCAGAACCGTTTTCTAAAGTGGCATTTTTTAAGAAACCTTTTCTGCCAGTAACTTTAGTATTATTTAAGTTTGCATCTTGCAACTTTACGTCTTTTGTTGCTTTAATTCTAGATTTCGCAATTGTTGAACCTGAAATAACAACATCGTTTGTTGCAATTAAATCAGAATTTTCAATATTTGCTTTTCCTGCGTAAACATTTCTGCCTGCATTTATTTCTGTATTAGAAATTTTTGAATTGTTAGAAGAAATATTATTATCAGCTACTATTAATGAATCAGCAATATTCATACTATTTGCTTCAATATCTTTTGCTGAAACTGTAGAATTTTTAATTGAGAATGATTTACGAGAATCAGTTCTATTGAATTTAACGTTATTTGTAGCTTGCAAGTTACCATTATTTAAATCTGTATCTGTGAATGTAATATCTGCAGCTGCAGCTCTAATTGTTTTGAATTGGCTGTTTTTTACTTCAGCTTTGTTTGTAGCTTTGATTTCAGAAACGTTATTGCTTGTTGCAATTACATTTTGAACTTTTACGTTGTTACCCTTTATGTCAAAGTTATCAACCGTTGAATTGTACATTGCAATAGCATCGCCTGTTGCTTTAACTGTATTTGAAGTTGTTATTTTATCTAATTTGATTGAACCAGCATCAGTTGTTGATGCAGTTGCAAGAGCTTCGCCAAGCACTGTTGAAGTTGATATTGTTGGAGTTACGTCATCTACGTTGAAGTGTCCTTTTGTTGGAACACCAGCCCAACTTCTTTCGTCAACAATAAACTTATCAGCTTCTCTTGTAACAATATCCGTTTTTACATCTTCTCTTACATAAGAAGTTAATGTTGAGGCTTCTGAAGTTAAATTTAAAGAGTTATGGAATGTTGAATTTGAAGTATTAATGTTAGAACCTTTTACATCAACATCATCATAAGCTTTAACATTTGATAATGTTACATTACCTCTACCAGCTAACATATCGTAATTATTTTTTGTTGTAGTTGTAGTTGTTTCAGTTTTAGCAAAAACTTCTCCATTAGCTACTCTTTGAGGAATACCACCTGTAAAGAAACATTTTATTCTGTCCCAGAAGTTTTCCCAGTTTGAAATGTCATCATAATTAAAAATTTCTTCTGATGTTGAATTAGAAGCAATTACTTCTGTTTTACTATTTTTTATAACGTTTCTATCCATAGCATTGATAGCTGTTTTACCATCTAATTCAGTATCTTTTACTAAAACATCGCCTCTTGAAATAATAGAAATTTTACCTGTTGTTTTATCTTTAACCGCAATTTGTGAGTTATTAATATTAATATTTCCGTTATCAATATAATTATTTTTATTAATTGCTACATTATAATTTGAAGAATTTGTAGTGTTGTTTATAGCAAAGAAAGTAACACCATCAGCTGTTACAAGTCTTGTATCTTTTGCCATAATTACTGCATTATCAATATCAATATTGTTTGATACGATATTTAAATCGTTAGCAATGTTTAATCTTACTTTACCAGTTGCATAGTTGCGACCTTCAAAAGTAATTGATGCGTTATTATTGCCATCGTATAAGTGTAATTGATTGTTTGCATCAATAGTTGCTTGATGTGTTGTTAAAGTCAAAGCGTTAGCGTTAACGTAAGAACCATTTTCAAAAAGAATACCATTTGGGTTAGAAATGATAACTCTACCATGTTCTGCATTTATTCCGCCAGCAAATTGAGAAAGACCAACACCAACAACATTATTTAAAGATGTTTGACCATCTTTCATAATGTAATTTAAGCTTTGTACTGGCGCTGTATTTAATCTGTCCCAATTCAAAATACTGTTTGTTTGAGTATTTTCGATATATGCGTTAGAATAATCTGTTCTAACAATTGCGCCTGTTACGTCGCGTAAATCTGCACCGTATTTACCATTTACTGTCTCTAAAACTTTACCTGATGTAACTGTATCCATTGCCATAACCGGAACTGTGAAATCTGCAGCTGCAAGAGCTAAAATTAACACAGCAATAGCCTTATGGGTTTTAAGTCTGTTTTTTTTCATAAAACACTATCCTTATTCTTCTTTACGTTGTCTAACTTTAAATGTATATATAAATTTGATATTTTATTTCAAATCTGTCTATATATTTAACTATACTACAAAATTATAAAAAGTCTAAAATTTTTTTTATTGCTACCGAAAATTGTTACGTTTACAAATTTTAACATTTGTATAAAATTTTAATACTATTTATGCTAGACTTTTCTTTGGAGAGGAATAGCGAAGATGAATTTGAAATTTGCCGCAAATGGGCTATTGTGCGTATTATTAGCTATGTCGTTTACATCGGCTAATGCAGACCCAATACTAAGACCATCTGACCCTGCGGTTATAAATAGAGAAAATAAAATCCAATTGAAGGACTCTTTTATTGAAGAAAAAATTATTCAACCGGTAGAGAATGAAACTCGCTTAAAAGACCTTTTGGATAAACAACAGAAACAACAAAAAGAAAATGAATTTCAACAAGACCCAAACTTAATTCATAATCCCCAATTCAGATTAAACAAAGTATATTTTAGGGGCAACACAAAAATTTCTAGTGCAAAGTTAGAAAAATTAGCAGAAGGTTTAATTGGAAAAGATATTTATCTTGAAGATATTATGGATTTGACGGTAAAAGTTAGCCGTTATTATCAAAAAAAAGGCTATCTAACTTCTTACGCATATTTACCAGCTCAAGAAATTGAAGACGGTGTTGTAGTTATTGTTATTAAAGAAAGTAAAGTTGTTTCTAAAGAGGTTGAGGGTAATAAATGGGAACGCGACTGGTTTTTTAAAAATGTTGCCATGTATGCCTCAGGACTTAGAGAGGGTAATGTTTTTAATGCAAGAGATTTGCAAGGTGCAATGAAAAACATTAATGATACAGCATATATGAAAGCTGCTGCATCTCTTACAAAAAACGAAGACCAAGATACAGAAATAAAACTACACGTTCAAGACAGATTTCCAATAAGTTTAAATCTTGCGTGGGACGATTACGGTCGTAATTACACAGGTCGTCAAAGATTTACAAGTGTTTTAGGTTTTGAAAATTTTTTAGGCTTTGGTGATAAACTTTATGGCGGTGCTATTTTGTCAGAACGCTCAAATGGCGCTCTTGCCGGTTATCAAATTCCAATTGGTAAATATGGTACAAGATTAGGATTTGATTATTCTTTTTCAAATGTTAGATTAGGCGGTCCTTATAAAAATTTAGGTATCAATGGTGAAGCTGAAACCTATTCTATAAAAATTATTCAACCTATTAAAAATACAGCGACACAAGATATTGCTGCTTTTGTATCTTTCGATGCAATTAATTCAAAATCAAAAAGTAATTTGTATAGAGAAAATTTATCAGACTATAGATTAAGAGTTTTAAGAACTGGTATTAACAGTATGTTTGATGATTCTAAAGGTAGAACAATTGCAAACGTTGGTGTTGATTTGGGAACAAATGGTTTAGGCGCAAGTCCAAATATTCAAGATGCTCAGAAAAGTTCTTTTTATAAAGTTGTAGCAAGTTTAGCAAGGGTTCAAAGATTACCTAAAAAATGTTTAGCAATCTTTAGAATCAATGGGCAATATTCCCCACAATCTTTATATTCAGCAGAACAAATGTTCTTAGGCGGTACATATTCGGTTAGAGGTTACCAACCTAGTGAATTGTTAGGTGATTATGGCGTTGCAGGTTCTTTAGAATTGAGAACTCCAATTCCAGGCTTAGAAAAGATTTTGCCAGAAAAAATTAAACATTGGTCAGATAATGTTAAATTAGCTGTATTTTATGATTGGGGTTATGTTAAAGAACACAAACAATTATATGGATATCCATCAAACTTTTTGCACAGCGTAGGTGTTGGTACAAACATAAATATTACAAGAGATGTTTACATTCAACTTGGTTGGGGTTTACCTCTTGGTCATAAATACTACGGTGAACACGATCAACGCTTCTATTTTTCGATTAATACAGATATAGATAAAATATTATTGAAACCAAAAGAAAGACTATAAAAATATATTAACAAAAGAAAAAAGACTTAGAAAAAATTTCTAAGTCTTTTTTCTTTTGTAACACTTTGTTTACAATCAGCCAGATTTACTCAAGTTTGAAAACTGCTCTGCCGAATAAAAAATTATAAAGATTAGGATGACAGGGTATCGTAAATTAATGAAAAAATTACTATTAGTATTAATGTTCATATTATGTTTAGGAGTTAATCAAGCTCAAGCAGCTGATTTTTCTAAATATTCCAATGACTACAAAGTTAAAGCTGCTTTGGAGGTTTTAGAAAATATTGGTTCTAATGATGTTTTTACAAGATTAGATAAAAACAAAATTAAAATCATGTTCTATGATTTATCAAATATTGATTATTCATATTCTAATCATTATGCAGTTGCTTCAACTGACGAAAATGGTGAAAATTACATTTTGATAAATGAAAAATTCAAAAATTCTCCAAAGGAAGCCATAGCTTGCTTAATAGCACACGAAAGTGTTCATGTTTTACCAAAAGCTACTCTTGAAGAGGAAGTTAGAGCTACAACAGTAGAGGTTCAAACCTGGTTGAAAGTTGCAGATAAAGTTTCTAATTCAAATGATAAATTAGTTCAAAGAGAAATGAAATTGGCTGATAATTACAGATTATCAACTCCAAGCAACAATACAATAGCTAATGCGATAGCTTCAAATAGTTTCTATAAAAATCAATTTGGATTATAATTTAACAAATTACCTGAAATATTTTTAAAAACACAACCTGGTCAGTTGACTAGGTTGTATTTTGTGTATAAATTTTATTCCGTCAATATTATCTTTTACTAAAATCTTTAATTTCACAAAATATTATTTTTGTAACAAAATTATAGCAATTGTAAAAATTACATCTGTTTCATGGCAATTATTTGATTTTACCTTTCTTTTATAAGACAACATAATAGTGTAAGTGAGGTAAAATTTATGAATATAAATCCAATTAACATTGTAAATACAGCAAAAACAGCAATAAACAACATTGCTCCAAATTTTAAAGGCAATGAAAATGCAGTTAATAACAAAGGTTTAAAAGCTGATACTGTACAAATTTCTAAATCAACAGCTAATGCGACCCCTGAAACTAAAATGCTTTCAGCTGTTAACAAAATCTTAGATGAAGATTTAAACTTGCAAAAAGGTGAAGCTGTAGTAGTAAAAGCCGACAAAACTCACGTGCCATTTTTGAAAGTTTTCGCAGAAGAAGCCTACAAACGTGGTGCTAAAGATGTTCACGTAGAGATTGCTCAACCTGAAATTGATGCACTTCAAAAACAATATTGTAAGGAACCAGATTTTGCATACAAGAAAAAACGTGCTGAATATTACGAAAAGCAAGGTGCTAAAACAATCACATTTGATGTAAACAACGATCCTTATAAATTATCAAAACTTTCTGCTCAAGAAACAGAAGAAGTTAAAAAGACTGTAAAAACTGAAATTCCAGAACACATTGAAAAGAAATTATCAGATGCTTTCAATGAAAAAGAAGTTTTCCACACATTGTTAAATGTTCAAAAGGGTCAACCAATTTCAATTTCAGCAGAACGTGAACACGAAAAAAACGTATTAAAATTTGTTGAATACGCATATAAAAACGGTTCTGGTCCAATTGATGTAAACTTTACTGAACCAGGAGACCCTGTAGGTAAAGCAAAATTAAAATACGCATCAGAAGATGCCTTAAAAGATGTTCCTTCATACGTTGCAGATACGTGGAGAGAACGAATTGACAGAAAAACTGCAAGATTATTCTTAGAAGGTAAAGACCCTGAAGGCATGGCAGACGTTGATCCTAAACGTATTGTTATGCAAACAAAAGCGGTTAATGAAATTGTAAAACCTATTAGAAAATCAGGTCCTGAAAGCCAATGGAACATTATTTATGCACCTACAACAATGTCTGTTAAAAAGACATATGCAGACATTCCAGACACAATGAAAGCCCTTGAAAAAGCAGCAGAAGATGCAAAAAATATTAACCGTGTTGGCGGACTTGATGCACATGCAGCAAAATTGGAATCTGTTGCAGACAAAATGAATAAATACCAGTTCAAAGAAATTCATTTTTACAGTGTTGATCCAAAAACTAAAAAACCAGACGGCAAAACTGATTTACACGTAGGAATGCACGAAAAATCAAGATTTAGAGCAGCTGCGAAAGAAACAGATGACGGTGTAAGATATATGGCAAACACTCCAACAGAAGAAGTTTTCTCATCACCTGATAAAACAAAAATAAACGGTTGGGTGTCAACAACATTACCACTTTGCTTGAATGGTAATCTTGTTGAAGGTATCAGAATGCGTTTTGAAAACGGTAAAGCCGTTGAAGTTTATGCTGATAAAAACCAAGAACTTTGGAGAGAACATATCAATTCTGCAAAAGGCGGAGATATGTTAGGTGAAGTTGCACTTGTTGCGGACTCGCCAATCTTCAAAACAGGTAGAGTATTTAACAATACTCTTTTAGACGAAAATGCGGCTTGCCACATTGCAATTGGCGCAGGCTTTGATGATTGCTTAGATGGCGCACAAGATATCAAAGACTACAAAGAAAGACAAAAATATATGGACGCAAATAACATAAATGATTCAAACATTCATACAGATTTTATGATTGGTGGACCAAATGTAGTTGTAGAAGGCATTACAGCTGACGGCAAAAAAGTAACACTTATCCAAGACAATCAATTCCAAATTTAATTTATAAATTATAATAGAGGGGCGAAGCCTAAAGGCTTCGCCCCTCTATTAATACTTTTCATAAAGAAGGACGGGGCAAAAATTTTGCCCCGTCCTTCTTTTGTTTTATAAGAAATTATCCTATTTGATGTTAGCATATTTCCAAGCATCAAATGTTGGTTTTGTATTGATATATTTCTTTTCTTTTGTTTCATCAGTATCGCTGATATCACCGTGAGCGATTGAACGATAGATTCTGTTGTAGTATTCAATAACCATACGGTCTGAATTGAAGTAAGCTTCAGCAGTTCTGATAGCTTGTCTCATCATTCTTGCCCATTCTTCTTTATTTTCGTAATATGTAGGAATGATTTCGTTTTCGATAGTGTTCATGATATATTCATGATCTTTCCAGTGTCTTTCTTCCCATGGAATATCGTCATCAAGTCCTTCATACTCTACAGAGTAACCGTTAATACCATTGAATGTACCTTCAACTGTCCAACCATCATAGATTGATAAGTGTAATGCGCCGTTAGCGTTTGCACTCATACCTGATGTACCTGAAGCTTCAAATGGTCTTAAAGGTGTGTTCAACCATACATCAGTACCCATTTTTAATTTTTTACTTAATTGTAATTCATAACCTGGTAATACAACTACGTTTTTCATTGAGTGTGAACGGTTCAACAACTTATTGAACATTTCTCTACCCATAACATCATCTGGGTGGAATTTACCAGCGAAGATAATTTGAATTTTGTTGCTGTTAAGCAATTTCATAATTCTATCATTATCCATTAAGATTAACCAAGCACGTTTGTAATCAGCAAATCTTCTTGCCCAAGTAATTGTTAATACATCTGGGTCAAATCTTTTACCAGCCACGTTAGCAACATATTTGAATAAAGAAGTTTTCATTTCTTTTTTTGCCGCTAGTAATTGTGCAAAAGTTTTATCTCCGTTCATACGTGAGTCTTGCCAGTAGTGTAAGTTTACTGCGTTAGTGATAGCACGGATTGGGCATCTGCCTTCAACGTGTTCCCACATTTTGTTAGAAACAAGACCGTGTAATTGTGATACTGCGTTAGCAATACGGCTCATTTTCAAAGCTGCAACTGTAAGTGAGAAGTTTTCACCGCCAAGAGCAACTGCTGTTTCTCTTGATGCGCCTTGGAAATAACCACCTTCCATCAATGTATCAACCCAGTGAACTTCGTTACCCGCTGCTACTGGAGTATGAGTTGTAAATACTGTTTGTTTTTTAACTGCCTCTAAATCACCTTTTGATTGTTTCAATAATTCAAATGCTGCAGGAAGCGCATGACCTTCGTTCATATGGATAACGTCAAACTTAAATCCTGCTTTTTGAAGGATTCTAACACCGCCAACACCAAGAACTACTTCTTGAGCAATTCTGATTTTTTCGTTACCGTCATATAATCTATGAGAGATACTTCTAGCCCAATCACTATTTCCCTCAATATCTGTTGTTAATAAGTATACAGGACAAGAACCAAATAATTCTGGTTCTACTCTATATGCTTTAACTTTAACTTTTTCACCGAAAATATCTATTTCAGTAGAGATACCTAAATCTGTTAAGAAATCATAGTATTTTCTAATATAAGCTACTTCAACTTGTCCATTGTGGTCGATACGTTGATCATAATAACCGTAAGACCATAACATTGTTACACCTACCATTGGTAATTGTAGGTAACCGGCAGATAACATGTGTGAACCTGCCAAAAATCCTAAACCGCCTGAATATGTATTTAGCGATTGATCTAATGCAATTTCCATTGAGAAATACGCTACTTTTGGTAATGCCATAATTTTTCTAACCTTTTCTTTTCTTCCTTGTGTAATACGTTGTGGATTGCTCCACTACTAGCATAGCATAAAAATACCACGTGCAAAATATTTCAACTATTTAATGTAGTTGAAAGCTTGAAAATGCAAATATAGACATGATTTTACATGTTACGAATTCGTAACAATTTCAACAATTTCTTCTGCTGAAATATCTAGGCATGTTAATTCTGCGCAAGAGGTTTGTCTTCTTTCCCATAAACAAGGTGCAAGTGGACAATGTTTTTTAGATTTGATTGCCGTTACAAAATCAGCTTGTGGAATAAGTTTGTTTTCATCTGTTGAACCAAAGATTGCGTAAGTTCTCGTATTCATAGCAACAGCAACATGTAATGGCGCAGAATCCGAGCATAAGAATTTTTCTGATTTTCCGATTAGTTCAGCTAAATCTTTTAAGTTTTTGATTTGACCTTTTGTGTAATCATCATAATCAAATGTTCCACATTCTTTTTTAATGATATCAATACATTCTTTGTCGTCTGGTCCACCTGTTAAAATAACGTGTTTACCTTGTTCAACTAAAAGTTTCAAAACCTTTGCCCAAGTTTGTGCAGGAACTGTTTTTATAATTCCTTTTTTTATGCTCATTTGACTAACTCCAGGGTGGATAAGAATAGAATTTTCAATCTTTTCCTGAGATTGAACATTGATTTCTGGTAATTCTGTAACTTCACTTGTCAACGGCATTGCAAGTGCATGATACATTTTTGAAGCATATTGATTTTTATTTAATTCAACAGCATTTGTAAGTAACATTTGACTTAATTTGCCTGTATTGTAGCCAATTCTTGTTTTTATACCAGTCATGAATAACAACACGCTTATTAATTTGTTTCCGCCAGATGATAAAATCGCATCATATTTGCCAAAACGAGCTTTTAATACCATTTTTAACAATTCTGTATATTTATTTTTGCCTTTAACATCTACGAAATACAATTCATCAATCAAATCTGTTAAATCTTTGATTGATTTAGTTCTTTTTTCAAGGCAAAGTGTAATTTTTGCTTCGTGATAAGTTTTCTTTAGCGAAATGATTGTCGGTAAAAACAATATTTCATCACCAATTCCACCAAAATTTATTATAAAAATTTTATTTATTTTGTTATTCATAGTAAAATCATTATATTACAAAAATCATAAAATTGGAGATTAAATGGTTTGTAAGGTTATAACATCGTCCGTAATCGGATTAGAAGCATATAAAATAGAGGTTGAAGTTGATACAGTAAATTCACTACCTAGCGTAAGCATAGTGGGATTACCTGACACTGCCATCAACGAAGCACGAGAAAGAGTTCGCTCTGCTATAAAAAATTCAACTTATACTTTTCCAAGAGGCAAAGTTGTTATAAATCTTGCGCCGGCAGATATTAGAAAAGAAGGTACAAACTACGATTTACCAATTGCGATAGGAATTTTAATTGAAGAAGGGCTTTTAAATCAACAAGATATTGAAGGCTGGGGTTTTATTGGTGAACTTTCTCTTGACGGTCATTTGAGAAAAACTAACGGCGTTTTACCTCTTGTAGAAGGTCTTAAAGCCGTTGGAATTAAAAAAGTTATTATTCCAAAAGAGAATATTTTAGAAGCATCTTTTACAAGCGATATCGAAGTCTTTGGCGCAGAACATTTAACAGATGTAGTAAATAATTTTATTGATACACCTTTAACGCCTGTTAAAAGCAAATTAGAAGATTATCTTGCAAATGTTGAAGACGAAGAAATTTTATTCGATTTTAAAAACGTAAAAGGTCAACAAAAAGCTAAAAAAGCTCTTGAAATCGCAGCAGCGGGCGGACATAATATGCTTATGGTAGGTTCACCTGGCTCTGGTAAGACTTTAATGGCAAAATGTTTTCAATCAATCTTGCCACCGTTAACTCCGCAAGAATCTATTGAACTTACAAAAATTTATTCTGTTTCTGGATTGTTATCTGAAACTAACCCACTCGTTACAAAAAGACCGTTTAGAATAATTCACCACACAGCATCTGCTATTGGTATTATTGGTGGCGGAACTTCTCCAAAACCTGGAGAAATCACTCTTGCACACAGAGGTGTTTTGTTCCTTGATGAAATGGTTGAATTTCCAAGAAATGTTTTAGAGGTTCTTCGTCAACCGCTTGAAGACGGCGAAATCTCTATTTCCCGTGTTAAAAATTCTGTTAAATATCCAGCAGATTTTATTTTGTTAGGCGCTATGAATCCTTGTCCTTGTGGATTTTTAGGTGATAAAGAAAAACAATGTACTTGCACAGAATATCAAATTCAAAAATATAAATCACGACTTTCTGGTCCTTTAATGGATAGAATTGATTTACAAGTCGAAGTTCCAAGACTTACCGCAGAAGAACTTATTAACACAAAACAAACAGGTGAATCTTCTGCTGATATTAGAAAAAGAGTTGTAAATGCTAGAAAAATTCAGTATGAAAGATATAAAAATGAAAAAATTCTTACAAACTCTGATTTAACTTCAAAATTGATACCAAAATATTGCACGATTGATAAAGCATCAGAACAAATTTTAAAAATGGCTGCTGTAAAATATCAACTTTCCGGAAGAAAATACGATAGAATTTTGAAATTAGCAAGAACAATTGCCGATTTAGATAACTCTGAAAACATTACCTCAATGCACATTACACAGGCTTTACAATACAGAATTTAACATTTTGTAGATTGGAGATACACTTTTTGTCATTGCGAGCGATAGCGAAGTAATCCAAGAAAGTCTTAACAATATTACGATTTTCGATAAGAATATATCATTTTCTTAACAAAAGTTAATAATAAAACTCAAAAAAGTCAATAAATAAATTTAAATTTCCTTTATATAAATGTAAGAGATTTAAAAATTATTAAGAGAGAAA
>CAKUXM010000008.1 GCA_934700335.1 uncultured Candidatus Melainabacteria bacterium
GGCAATCAGCTTTTGCTGAATGCTAAAAAATATGCGCTAAATAAATATAATTTTCCTTACTTATATAAAGTATTTTTCTTTTAAAAAATTGCCACCTCAGTATTTATAAGGGTTTTTAGCAATTTTACAAAAAATCAAACATAAAAATAGTGAGTAGAAAATTTCTGCTCACTATTCACTCAAACTGTTTTCTCACTCGAGCCTCTGCTGTCTTGGATTTTCTTTGCGCTCGTTGCTGTCGTTGATTTCACTTCGTTGCCATCAACTTCGCACTCGCTTACCCAGTTTCGCTTCGCTCACCAGTCCGAAAATCCGCTCACTCTCGCTTATTCAGCTGAAAGTTTTTCCATTTCTTCAATAGAAGTATAAACAGCATGGCAACCGCAATCTACGTGAAGAACTTCACCTGTAACACCACTTGATAAATCACTACATAAGTAAACACCTGTTTTACCAATGTCTTCAAGTGTAACATTTCTGTGCATTGGAGCTTTCAAAATAGCAGCCTTCAACATTTTGTCAAAACCGCCGATACCTTTTGCAGCAAGTGTTTTAACAGGACCAGCTGACAAACAATTAATTCTTGCGCCAACTTTACCTAAATCTACTGCTAAATATCTCATTGAAGCTTCTAATGTAGCTTTTGCAACACCCATAATGTTGTAATTTGCAACATATTTTTCTGAACCTAAATATGTAAGAGCAATTACTGAAGCTCCTTCATTCATCAATGGTCTTGCTTCTCTACATAAGCTAATTAATGAATAAGAGCTTACACCTAAAGCAGTATCAAATCCTTGTTTTGATGTGTTAATAAATTCACCTGTTAAATCTTCTCTATTTGCAAAAGCAACAGCATGAACCATAAAGTCTAATTTGCCGTAAACCTTTTCATATTCAGCGAAAACAGCTTTAACTTCTTCTTCGTTAGTAACATCGCAACTCATTATAAGTTTTGAGTTCATGCCTTCTGCAATAGGTCTAACTCTCTTTTCCATAGCTTCACCAGCGTATGTAAAAGCGATTTCTGCGCCTTGGTCAAACAATTCTTTTGCAATACCGTATGCAATACCATGTGTATTTGAAACACCAAATATAATACCTTTTTTACCGTTCATTAACATAATTAATACCTCACTTTTCATTAAGTTTATAAACTGATTATAATACAAAAACATTCTAATGTAACAAATCTTAACATTACTTATCAAAAAAGGCAATTATTCAGTAAAAATCATGTTTATAACTATGTAAGCAGTAAACACAAAGGATAAAATATGGAATTTAATGCAATTAATCCATTTTCAAAGATAAAAGGTATCAATGGTGTTCAACAATTCCAACCTGTATCTCCTGTTAAAAAAGCAGGTGCTGACGGTGGAAATCCATTCGGTAACTTTGGTGATGACAGCAGAGTCGGCTTAGGTATCAAAGATGGTGCTGTTCAAACTAGTAATGGTCAAATGGGTAAAAAAATCGGTGTTATGCGTCAATTAGGTATCGCATAGTCTTTAAGGAGTTTAACATTAAAAAGGCGGTTCAAAGAACCGCCTTTTTGTTTTATTCATTTTCTTCAAATTCATCACTTAATTCGTGATTAAATTCTTCTGCAATTTCTTCTTCATAATATTCATCATCATAATAAACAAGTTCTAAATGACCTAAAACAATTGTGTCGCCGTCTTTTATACCTTGTTTTCTTAATTCTTCAAAAACACCCATAGATTTCAAAATGTTTTGAAGTCTAATCATTTGTTGTCTATTTCTGTCATCAGAAACTTGAGCTAGACGTTTGATTTTACCACCGTCAACAACAAATGTATCTTTGAATTTTTGAACAGTAAATGCGCTATCATCGTTATTATACGCATCTAAATCTTCTTCAACTTCAATTTTGATTTCTGGTTTTTCAATTTCATCAACTTTTATTGAAACGAAATTAACCAAAGCATCAAGGTTTTGATGAGTTGCAGCAGAAATCACAAAAACATCTTTACCAAGTTTTTTAAATTCTTCGTAGTAATGATTTTTAATTTCATCATCAACAGCATCAACTTTGTTTAAAACAACTATTTGATATTCCTCATATAAACTTTCAGAATATTTTTTAAGTTCTTCATTAATTTTAAAATAGTTATCCATTGGATCTTGACTAGTCAAATCAACAAGATGAAGCAAGAAACGACATCTTTCAACGTGTTTCAAAAATTCATGACCAAGACCAACACCTTCACTAGCGCCTTCAATCAACCCCGGAATATCAGCAACTACAAAAGAATCGCCTGTTCTTTTCTTTACAACACCAAGATTTGGAACAAGAGTTGTAAACGGATAATCAGCAATTTTTGGTTTTGCAGCTGAAATTGCACTAATCAAAGTTGATTTACCAGCATTTGGCATACCGATTAAACCAACATCAGCAATTAATTTCAATTCTAAATCAAGTTCACGAGCAATACCGCTTTCCCCTGGTTCACAGAATTGAGGCGCTCTTTTTTGTGCAGTAGCAAATCTTGCATTACCTCTACCGCCACGACCACCCTTTGCAACAAGAAGAGTTTGTTCGTGGTGAGTTATATCGCCAATGATTTTACCTGTTTTAGCGTCTTTAATAACTGTACCTACAGGAATTTTAATATACAAATCTTTTCCGCATTTACCGATTTGGTTTTTAATTCTACCGTTATCACCGTTTTCTGCTTTAAAAATTGATTTAAACTTAAAGTCTAAAAGTGTTGATAAATCTTCATCACCAACAAAATAAACGTCTCCGCCGTTTCCGCCGTCGCCACCTGCTGGCCCACCTTTATCAACATATTTTTCACGTCGCCATGCAACGGTTCCATTACCGCCACGACCTGATTCTATTTTAATTTTTGCTTTATCTAAAAATATCATATTTGTATTATAATACAAATATTAAAATATTTGATATTAAGAGGATATTATGTCAAAAATTGCACATACATTGTTTTCAGATAAAGAAGTTGAAATCTGTGAAGGTTCAAATGAAGATAACTACATTATGGCTATAGAATCAAGTTGTGATGAAACAGCTTGTGCCATTGTAAAAAATGGTAGAGAAGTTATAGCAAATGTTGTAGCCTCTCAAATTGATATTCACAAAGAATACGGCGGAGTTATTCCAGAAATCGCAGCAAGAGAACACTTAAATTCTATAAACCCTGTTATAGAAGAGGCTTTAACCCAATCAAAATTAAATATTGAAGATATAACAGCTTTTGCAGGAACAACTGGCCCTGGACTTGTTGGTTGTTTACTTGTGGGTTTAAATGCAGCAAAAACACTTGCTCTAGTACACGACAAACCATTTATCGGCGTAAACCATTTAAAAGCTCACATTTGTGCAAATTATATTGATACGGACTTAAAACCACCATACATGGCACTTTTAATAAGTGGTGGACACACTCAAATTATTGAAGTTAAATCGCACAAAGAAATCAATATTATCGGCGAAACTATTGATGATGCTGTTGGTGAAGCCTTTGACAAAGTTGCAAGACTTTTAGGTCTTCCATACCCAGGGGGTGTAAAATTAGACAAAATGGCGCAACAAGGCAATCCTAATGCCTTCCACTTCCCAATTTCTAAAGTTGACGGTTATGATTTCAGTTTTAGCGGACTTAAAACAGCTGCGTTAAGACAAATTAAAGCTCTTGAAGGTCAAAATTTTTCTAAAGAAGATTTTTGTGCATCTTTCCAAAATTGCATTGCTCAAACACTGCTTAAAAAAGTTAAATCAGCACTTGTTGAATATCCTTACAAACAAGTAGTTTTAGCTGGTGGTGTTGCTGCTAATTCAGAGATAAGAAAAGTATTTTTAAACCTTGAAAATGAAGGTTATAAAACTTTTATACCTCAATTAAAATATTGTACAGACAATGCTTCAATGGTAGCATCTTGCGCTTATTTTTTTGAAGATGCTCTTGATAACATAGATGTAGAAGTTTTTTCACGTTTTAAACATTAATCAATGAGGACTTTATGAAAAAGTTTTTAACTATTTTTTCTGTAACTATAATTAGTTTAATTTCAGTATTATATTTGGCTTTTCTATTTGTTTTACCAAATTGCGTAGATTTGAACAAATATGAGCCACAAATTAAAAAAGCGATTTATGACAGTACTGGTTTTATTGTAAACACTGAAGATATCAAACTTTCAACAGGGTGGAATTTCTCTGCTGGTTTAAAAGCCGGTAGAATTGATATCCTTTATCCAAATAATGAAAAATTCTTTCAATTGAAAAATGCTGATGTTAAATTATCACTTCTTCCACTTTTGACAAAAAACATCATTATTGATTCTGTTTCAGCAGATAATATTATTTTGAGAATGAAAATAGAAAAAGACGGAAGTTTTTATATAGAACAATTCTTGAAAAAAGACGAAAACAAAGAAAATACAGAAGAAGTTTCAACAGAACTACCTTTTGGCTTAAAGTTTTCAGACATCATGCCTGTAATACATGTAAAAAAATATTCAATTTCATTGGTTGATTCTCAAACAAATAAATTTTACACTCTTGCAGGTGATACATTTAAAATTTCTAACTTTGTCCTAAACGATAAAATAAAAATTTCTGCAATCGGTAAAGTTCTTTTAGATAAAGAAGAACATGTAAACTATGATATCAACCTATTTTCAAAGGTTATGCCAACTTTTGAAACAACAGAAACTACAAATAATTCTCAAGAAAAAGTTGATATTTTATACTACTTAAAAGCCCTAAAAACAATTAATTTAATGGCAAATATCAAAGCTGATTTAAAATTATCAGGCGATATTGATGATATAAAAACAGACGGAACTCTTGATATAACTGGTTTATCTCTAAAAGTTAAGGGTTCACAGTTACCTCAAAGCTATATCAAAACAGCTTTTTCTGGCAACAAGATTTCTATTGATTCAAACTTAAACACAAGTAAAACAGAAAACATCAATGTTCACGGATATTATAAATATGGCAAAAACCAATACATCGATTTAACAACAAAATCAGACAAAATTTCTTTATCAAATATGTTTGATATTGTAAGTTCGTTTTTACCAATCTTTGGAATGAATGATATTAAAGGCATTTCAGCAGACGGTACATTAAAAGCTAACTTTAATATTCAAAGTGATTTCAAAAAAATTAATTCAAACGGATATTTAAAAGTTGATAATGCAAATGTTTTCTACAAATTATTCAATATTTCTGTAAAAAACATTAATTCAGACATAGATTTTTCAAGAAACCAAATCGATATTAGAAAAGCTTCAGCCTTCGTAAATGGTGCACCAATTTCACTTACTGGTGCAATCAATTCTAACGCTTATGCAAACCTAAATCTAAAAGCCGATAGACTTTCTCTTAAAGGTTTAATGGCAACATTTGGTATGCTAAATGTACTAAAAGACAACAATATCAATTCTGGTATCATCACAATAGATGGTAAACTAAAAGGTAATCTTTTAAAAACAAAACCTCAAATTAATGTTCTTCTTGAAAATATAAATCTTTATAACAAACCTATGAAAACTAGTATTATATTGACTAAAGGTTCTTCTGATATAACTTTCACTAAAGATAACAAACTTGACGGTAAAGTTTTAGTAACAGGTTTGAAGATTAAATCTTCTGATTTTGGAAATTATTCTCTTCCTTCTACAAAGCTGTCTTTCGATTATAAAAATTTCTATATTCAACCATCTGCTATTTTCTTTAATAACTCAAAAATTAATTTTAAAGGAAAAGTTTCAAATTACGCTGATAAGAAAAACAATAATGTTGATATAGAAGTTTATGGTTTAATCTGGGGAAAAGACCTTAAAACACTTGTTCCAAAAGAATTTAGAAAAGATATTTCTGCCTCTGGTAAAATCCCTATGATTTTAAGAGTAAAAGGTAATCTTGAAGCTCAAACAATCACAGCGCAAGCTCTTGCTAATACAAATAACTATATTTCATACGGAACAGTAAGTTCTCTATTAAACAAAACAACTCTTGTAAACGCTTCAATGAACTTGGCTAATAATAATTTAAAAATCAATAATATCAGTTTAAATGCACTAAATACAAATAGAGGTTTAACAGAAAACTTTAATACTAATATGAGTGGTTCAACTAAAATCGCCTCTGTTACAGGTGGAATTAGTAATCTTCAAAACAAATTCCCTTATATTAACAGTCTAAAAATTAATATGCCAAATTCGCTTATTATTTCAATACCAAGTCTAAAAGGTTCTAAATTGCAAATTATTGGCAATATGAATATTCACGGAAGTGCAAAAAACCCTTCTATAATTGGTCAAATTTCTATACCAAAGGCAACCTTTCCAACTCTAAAAACAAATATTAAAAACTTGAATGTAAATATTAACAAAAATATTATTACTGCATCTTGCCCTTACTTGACTGTTTATGATTCAAATATGGGTTTTACAACAAGTTTAGAAAATAATTTCACAAAAGGCATTCGAATTAAATCAATGAATGTAGATGCCCAAAAAATAAATCTTGATACATTACTTGTTGCTCTATCAAACTTACCTCAAAACTCTGTAGGTCAAGGTACAGATTTGGGAGTAACGCTTTCAAATGGTAAAGGTAAAATTGCTCTATTTTCTCTAGGCGGTTTAAAAGCTTCTGACGTTACATCTAACTTTGTAATCAACGATAATTCACTTAAACTAAATAATATTATTGGTTATTCTTATGGTGGTAAAATCGCTGGTAATGCTTCATACAACATGGTTTTTGGAAACCTTAAACTTGATATGCAAGGTAGAGGATTGAGTTCAGAACCAGCCTTAAGAGATTTTACTGGTATTGGAAATCTTATTAAAGGGTCTATGGACTTTGATGCTAATAACATCAAGCTTATCGCTGGTACAGAAGCTCAAATGTTGCAATCACTTCGAGGTAATACAACCTTTATCGTTTCTAACGGTCAAATGGGTACTTTAGGTAAATTAGAAAACCTTCTTTACGCTCAAAATATTCTTGGTAATAATTTACTTAAAAATTCTCTTGGCTCAATCACTAAAGCTGTTTCTATTAAGAAAACAGGTGATTTTAAATATATTAAAGGTAAAATGAACTTCTCTAACGGTTGGGCAAATATTAGCACTGTTCAAACATCAGGTCCAGCAATGAGTTTGTATCTTACAGGCAGTTACAATCTTTTAAATAACAACATTAAAGCAAAAATGCTTGGTAGACTTTCTAATGATGTTGTAGATGTTTTAGGACCTGTTGGCGAATTTTCATTCAACAAACTTCTTTCATACATTCCAAGATATGGAAGCATAACATCTGGAATTATTAATCAGATGACAACAAATCCTTACGGCGAAAATGTTTCTATGTTGCCTGATTTAACACCAAAACAAACAGGCGCAACAAAAGAATTCAAGGTTATTTTGAATGGTAGTGTTGATTCTACAAAAGCTATTAAATCCTTCAAATGGCTTTCTAATCCAACAGTTTCGCCTGCAACAAGTGGTTCAAACAGCTCAAACACTGGTACTCCTTCAACTACTAACAGTAATTCAAGTTCAACAACACAGCCTTATCAAACAACAAATAGAACTTATACACCACCTACTGCAAGTGAAATGCAAGATGCAGTAAGAAATAAAACATCTGATACAATCAATAGAATTTTATCACCTAAATCACATCAATCTGCACCTTCAACCGGTGTGGCTGATTTTATTGATAATCTTCCGGATTTGCCACAGTAAGCCCGAACAAAGCAATGAGCATAGCGAAAAATAAACAAAATTTACGCATAAAAAAACACTTGAGATAAACTCAAGTGTTTTTTGTTTTATATTAAACTTTACGTTTTCTAGCTGCTTCAGATTTTCTTTTTCTTTTTACGCTAGGTTTTTCGTATCTTTCACGTTTTTTTACTTCAGATAAAACGCCTGCTTTTTGAATTTTTTTCTTAAATCTTCTTAAAGCGCTTTCAATACTTTCGTTTTCACCTACTTTAATTTCTGGCATTTTGTTTTTCACCACCTTTAGTCATATCTGTGCACGACTATAGTAGCATAAGCATTTTCAAAAATCAATAGGTTTGATTGCCAAATCTATTTTGCTTTATAGCGCCCCACGCTCTTATATTACCCGATTCGTATTTTATTAGATAATAACCCTTGTCTATTATCCATTCAATTGTCGCTTCTGTGTACAAAAATTTTTCGTTTTCCGGATTCATTCCGGAACGCACTAATTTATCTTTTTTCTTTTTTATTAATCTCTTTTTTCTAAATTCAAACCACTTTGGAGTCTTGATTTTACCTTCGTAATAAGCTTGGGTATCTTCCATTTCGTAATCAACTTTAAAGGCAGGAATTTTTACTAATATACGTTTACTTTGCATAATTAGCAAGAAATTCATATCATCACTCAAAGCTAATTCATAATGTCCAGGAGGAACAATAACATCTCCGTCTTCATTATAAATTGCATCAATAATGGTTAAGGTAGGTGTTTTAATAGAAGGCTGAGCATATCTAACGTGGCTCTTATCAGAGTCGTCTAATCCTGACGGATAAACCATTCTTTTCGTATCTGGTAAAACATCATCTGGATTTATATTAAAAGGAACATAATCCATTTATACCCTCTCTAAAAGATTTTTTATTGCTGATTGAATTTCTACAAAACTTTTTCCTAAAGCTTCTTTTTGACCTATAAATATTAATGAAATAGCTTCATTTGAATTTCCAAGATTATTTTCTTTCATTAATAATCTGTAGCTTTCTCTCATTAATCTTTTTAATCTATTTCTTTTAACAGCTCTGTTATGAGTTTTTTTGCTCACAACAAAACCCACCCTTGTAGGTGAGTCATCACACTTTTTCTTTCCAACAAAAAGTACTATTCCATTTTTGTAAAAGGAATTTTTAATTCTGTAAGTGGCTGTAAATGCTGACTTTTTTTTAAGTCTATACTGTTTACTAAGCACGTTCTTTAGCTGTAATAGCGATTTGATGTCTACCTTTAGCTCTTCTTCTGTTTAAAACTTCTTGTCCGCCTGGAGTAGCCATTCTTGCTCTAAATCCACTAACTTTTTGTCTTTTAGCTTTTGTACCTTCTAGTGTGCGTTTCATGATATTTTCCTTTTTGTTTATATTTGTATTATTATCATCATGTTAAATAAAAAATAAAAATTAGTCAATGGGGGTAAAAGCATGAATAAACTAGGTTTTATAGGTTGTGGAGAAATGGCAAGTGCAATTATTAAAGGTCTCCTAAAATCAGGTTTTATGAATATTACAGATATTTTTGCCTCTACTCGTACTGATAAATCAGCTTCTGATAGAAGTAAAGTTTTAAAAATAACTGTTATTCCTAATAATAAGACTATTGCAAAAAGTTCAGAAATTATCGTTCTTGCAACAAAACCTAATCAAATTGAAAACGTTTTAAATGAAATAAAAGAAGAAATCAATGGAAAATTAGTAATTTCTATAGCTGCAGGGGTAAAGACAACAAAAATTGAAAATATTGTTGATAAATCTCCAGTAATAAGAGTTATGCCAAATACTCCAATGATTGTATCAGAAGGTATGTGTGGAATTTGTTTGGGTAAACTTGCCACAGAAAAAGAAGAAAAATTTGTTACAGAAATGTTATCACAAGTAGGTAAAGTCATAACTGTACCAGAAAATCAAATCGATATTGTAACAGCTATTTCAGGTTCTGGCCCAGCATTTTTCTATCAAATATTTGAAGATATAGCGCAAGCAGGTGTAAAACTTGGAATGGATTATGAAAAAGCTCTTATGTTAGCAATTCAAACAGGAATTGGCTCTGCTAAAATGATTCTTAACAGAACTCAATCCGTTCCAGAACTTATCGCAAGCGTAGCTACAAAAGGTGGTTGCACAGAGGTTGGCGTTAATACAATGAAGGAATTGAACAGTTCAAAATTATTTGAAGAAATTATTAAAAATACAGCTCAAAAAGCTTCTGAATTGGGATAAAATGGTGAGTTAGACTTTAGTGAGTGGTGAATAGGCGCGAGTGAGCAGAGGGCGAAGACTTGAAGATTTTGAAAAATAAAATTTTGAAAAATCTTTAATCGTAGACCCATTTAATGCGAACGAGCAAGACAGCGCGAGTGAGCAGAGGGCGAAGACTTGAAGATTTTGAAAATAAAAATTTGAAAAATCTTTAATCGTAGACCCGTTTAATGCGAACGAGCAAGACAGCGCGAGTGAGCAGAGGGCGAAGACTTGAAGATTTTGAAAATAAAAATTTGAAAAATCTTTAATCGTAGACCCGTTTAATGCGAACGAGCAAGACAGCCATAAACGTATAGCAAGATTTGAATAAATTATTTTATTAAACAACAGAGAGGCGAAGCCTACGGCTTCGCCATTAAATATTGTCATGCTGAACTTGTTTCAGCATCTTACCAACTTGAAATAGATAATTTCAATGTTAATACATTCTTAAATCAATTTACACACTTATATCTGGTAAGATTCTGAACATACTAGACAAACTATATCATACACCAAGCACTCTTCGGAATAACATGAAAGGTATGGCTAAAATTGAAGCAAAAAAAAGAGAGGCTAAACCGAAGGTTTAGCCTCTCTTTTCATTGTAAGTTTATCAGGAAGCACAAACTTACAATTATTAAGCTTTTCTTTCTTCAAGTGCTTTTTTGAATTCTGTTTTTGAAAAATCAACACCTGCAGCATCACCAATTTTGTTAGCATTTGTATATGTTTTTGTTATATTTTTTCTTTCCATTGCATCTAAAACACCATTAATATCTTCTGATTTTACTGTACTTGCAATTTTTGTGAAAATATTTGATGTTTTTACATTTTCCTTTGTTGTCTTTTCTGTAAAAGTTTCTGATGGAACATAAGTTGATGTTGTTGTATTTGCACTATTAGTTGTTGTATTATCTATATCTTTTCTTGTTAAATTTGAATCATATTCTTTATCCAATGAATTAGATATTACAGTAGCTGTTGTTTTAAAAAAGTTATTTGAAAACTTTGCAGAACTTACAAAGTTATTTTGAATAGTTTTATTTGAATTTATTGTTTTGTTTTTGTTTGCAGAATTGTCATTTGATGAAACATTATTTTTTTCTAAAAAGCGTGAATAGTAGAAATTATTATTTAATCTGTCATAAATATCTTCATCTCTGCTCTCACCAGAACCTCTGCCCATTTTAAAAGTATCTTGAATATGTTCATTATCTTTTGTTTGGTTAAAGTAGAAAGGATTATCACTAGAGCCTAAAAATGTACCAACATATTTAATTTCAGTATTTGCAAGATTATTGCATAATTTCTCTAAAGTTGTAGAGTTACCATCTTCAGAACCAACTGAAGACATAAAATTGCTTAGTAATTCATCAATTTTATTATCGTCATTGATATAAGTTTCCAAATCATTGATAAATTTATGCCATTTTGGAAAACCCTCAGTACAATAATCTATTTTTCCGCTCTTGTTAAGACCAAATAGTTTTAAAATGTCGTTTTGAGTATATTGAGTTGGAACAGTTCCATAAAAATTAGGACCTACTAATTTATTTCCAACTTCTGCTCTTTGCATACTTTCTTTTTGGTCCAATACTGTACTATGTAAAAAGGCTTTCATAGTTTCTTTAGCATTTTTTGCTAAAGTAATTTTACCATTTTTATCAACCTTAACTAAACTTAGAATTGGATTTGTAGATCCCATATATTTAGAATATGGATTGTATTCTTCACCTTTAGCGTTTTGGATTTCAGCAGCAATTCCTTGTTGAACAACTGACCAATTTGTTTTTCTTACATCAAATAATTCTGGTTCTTTAGTTTCTTCTTTTTTATCAGTATTGTTAGTACTGTTAGTATTATTAACACCATTTACAAAATCGTCAATAAATTTAGTTAAAGAGCTAAAAAATTTATCTGCAACAGAAGATTTTCCACCTTCCATTTCCTCAACATATTTGTCAAAAGAAGAAGAATCGACTTTTGATAAAACAACTTCATCAACCATTTTTTTTATAGCTTCTGTATCACCATTTTTAGCATATTCAGTAAGCTTTTTAGCAATTTCTTCTTTGTATTGATTGTAATTAGTATATGATTGATTGTTGTTTGAAACTTGCATCTTTTTTCCTAATTTACATTTCCCTAACAAGTTTCATGTCGGCATATTTAACCTATATCTTTAGTTAAAAATACTCTTTCCATCATATCATATCATATCATATAGTGCATTATAGTTGAGTTTTAGCCATTTTTAATTTATATTTACAATTGTTTACAATCGAAGATATGTTTAATTTTGACCAACTATAATTGGTCAAAACTTGTAGGATGGGAATCTGAATTGAGCATTTTATTAAAAAATAATCGTTATTCTTTCCCACCTTTATTATTGGTGGGAAAATTTCACAAACTTTAATATTACTTTAAATTTTGTATTAAATTCCCACCCTACTTTTCTTCAATTTGTACCCTCACCAATTTTTTATGTACTCATAAATTCGTGCAAAAAAATCTCATCTCCCCTTCGGGGAGAGGGGAAATATAAAATGTAGGTCGGGTTCGACAATCTCATTGAACCCGACAAAAGACAGAGGCGAAGCCTACGGCTTCGCCTCTCTATTATTTTAATAAATATTAATTTTGGATTGCTTCACATTCGTTCGCAATGACACTAATTTATTTTAAAAGTTCTTCTTCAAGAGGTGAAACAACTACGCCATTTAGAGTTTTGCTTACTTCTCTCAATTCTTTTGCAATTGTTTCATTTGCATCAGTCCATACAAAGTATTTATTGATAAAGTTTTCAGCTGTTTTGAAATCACCTGATAATTGAACTTCAATAATTTCTGTCAACATTTTTCTTGCTGTTGGAACCATTTTTTCTATATCAATTTCAATTTTACCTTCATCATTAACCTTGATAGCACCTTCGTTCATAAAGTAATTAGCTTGCATTACTGTACGAACTCTGTGAGCTTGGTTCATTGTAGGTTTTGATTTTAAGAATGAATTTGTACCAAAGTTTACAACAATTTGAACTTTTTGGTCTTCAGTGTACATGCCAGCTTTTACTAAATCATCTAGGAATGATAAAGAACCCATATCAGCTTTGTTTTCTTCAATAATATTTCTGTATTTACCTAAGCCTTCATCACCTTCTTTTGGTCCAAGTGAATGAGCATTTTCATGTCCTATTGTAAACCAATGGTCAGCTTCTTCGTTGTATAATTTGTGAAATTTTTTATCCAAAATAGCATCTAATCTTTTTTGAATTTTTTCAGGTTGAGAAGTAACTCTGATTTGTCTATGATAAACATTTCTTCTGCCACCACCAATTGTTAGTGATAATTTATCACCATTTGGCAAGTTTTCAGCTAAAGTAACGCCTCCTCTATATGAACCACCATCGCCTGTAAGTGAAATCAAATCAACATCAACCATTGTTTGTTTAGCATCACCGTCTGCTGAAATAACTTGTTTATATTTATCAGCCAAAGGCATTTTTTCAGCTAACATTGGTAAATATTTTTTGATAGCTAATAAATCTTCTGTACCTTTTTTATTAACAATACCTACACGACAACCAAGTGAATCCTTTGATTGAGGAACGATTTCAGCCTTGTTTAAAAGTTCCATTAATTTTTCGTTTTCCATAACAAAACCAGTCATTCTGTCTGCATATTGTTCACGAGTAATTGTGTATTCAAGAGGTGTGTCTTGAAGTTCTGCCCATTTTTTATCTGCATAAGCATCTAACATAGGATCAGCTTCACGCAACGCTTTTGCTTGAAGTTTTAAATATTCGTTAAAATCAGCATTTGTAGAAACTTCTGATGCTTTTTCTAATTCGTCAGCCATTTGAGTAAATTCTTTTTTGAATTTGTCGCAATAATCAACAGCTTTTAATTTGTCTCCATCACGTTCTACGATTGAACGTTGATTTAAAATTTTTGCAACTTCTTCTTTTTCACCGTTTTCTAACATTTTGATTAATATATTACAGAATTCATCTTTGTCCAAATCAGCTGGATAAAATGCTTTTCCAGCTCTTTCTTCTTGACCTTTTGCAAGAGTAACCATATTTGACATCATATCAATACCAGAAATACCTTTTTGAGCATTAAATAGTTTTAATGATAATTCTGCATCTTTGTTACCTTTTACTGTTTCTTCTTCTAAGAATTTTTTGAAAGCAAGATTGTTTTCGTTATCCATTTGCATAAACACTTCATCAATGATTTGAGCTGTTTTTACTAAATGTTTAACTGCTTGTTTATCGCCTTCTGCAAGGTCTAAATATTCTTTCGCATCAGGTTTTAATAAAACTTTTGGTGCCAAATATTCTTTATCAGTTCTTTTTTTTAGTTCTTCAGTTGATAAATTTAATTCAAAATTTGTAGTCATTTTTTATCCTTCTTTTTTAATTAATACCTTAATTTGCGTACTCATTGTACTACATTTTTGAAGTTTTTTCAATTTTTAGCCCTATTAACTAGTTTAATTTTTCCTAATTTTATACTTTAATTTCAATAAAAGGAGAAAATTATGATAAATTTATACTACCTATCTACTTGCCCTTATTGTAAAAAAGTTATTGATTTTTTATCTTCTAATAATATTGAATACAGATTATTAGACATTAACGAACAAGAAAATTTCAACAAACTAATGAAAATTGGTAAAAAACGTCAAGTACCTTTCATAGTTGACACAAACACTGGTAACGTAATGTACGAAAGTGCTGATATAATTGACTATTTATCTAAAGAGTATCTATAATTTTTCCGTTATCAACTTTGAAAATTTTGACATCTTTCAAAAATTCTTCGTCAAAAAGTAAAGTATCAACAGAAGTTATAACTGTTTGAATATTTTCACCTATAGAATTTAGCAAAAAATTTTGTCTTAAATCATCTAGTTCTGCTAAAACATCATCAAGTAAAAGAATTGGTGTTTCTCCAATTTTATCTTTTAAAATATCAAGTTCTGCCATTTTTAAAGACAAAACAATCGTTCTTTGTTGACCTTGTGAAGCGTATTTTATAGATTCTGTATCATTTATATAAAAACTTATATCATCACGATGAGGTCCAATTATTGATTGGTATTTTCTTTTTTCATTTTCTTTATTTTCATCTAGCGCTTTTCTAAAATTTTCGGCAGTTTCTTCTATACTATCACCTGTTTCAAAAGTTGAAACATAATATAATTTTAAATTTTCACCTTCTGAAATATTTGAATGTTTTTCTTTTGCTATATTTTCAATTTCTTTTATAAATTTTTTTCTTAAAAATACTATATTACTACCTGTTATAGCTAATTGTTCATTATAAACATCAAGCAAAGTATCATTAAATTTTTCATCTTTTAATAAATTATTTTTTTGAACTCTTATTTTCTCATATTTTGATAATTTTTCATCATAAACAGGATAAATTTGTGATATTGCTCTATCTAGCCAATCACGTCTATCTTGAGGTGCACCTCTCAAAAGTAATAAATCATTTGTTGAAAAAAGAACTGTTTTAATAATATTTTTGAAATTTTTCGGAGTCGTTTTTAAGTTATTAACTTTTAACTCTTTTTTCTTTTCACTATCAAATTTTATACTCAAATCAATATCTGTATTATTCTTATCCAGTACAGAATTTATTTCCATATTTGATGTATTAAATTTTAAAAGTTCAATAATATTTGAAGTTCTAGTAGATTTAAGATGAGATAAAAAATAAATACTTTCTAAAATATTAGTTTTACCTTGAGCGTTTTTTCCAATTATCAAATTCTTACCGCTATTGAGTTCTAGCAATTCATCTGAATAATTTCTATAATTTTTTAGTACCAAATTTTTTAATCTCATAAACACATTATACAAAAAGTAAAAAACTATGTAAAAAAATAATAGTTTTTTACATGAATTATTGGTTATTTTATTTTTTCTACATTTTACTATTTTTTACTGCAACTTTTTTACAAAATTATCTACCTATAAAACCTAATAAAATCAATATTTATAGTCAGTTTTTTACAAAAAGCCGTTATTTACTACGACCATGAACTTTAATATACTTTTTTATATTATTTTATTTATAATAATAACAAAAATTTTTTTTATTTTGATTAATTAATATTAATTTTTCATGCCATTAAATCAATTAATATATTGTTTTTGGTATAATGAATAAAAAAAGATTTAGGGGTAGCTGAAAATGAAATTCGTAGTAAAAAAAGATGAATTCTTAAATGGAATTAGAATAGTATCTGGTGTTGCAACAATGAAAAGTGTTCAACCAGTTCTTGCAAATATATTAATTGAAGCAGATAGCAAAAACGTTATTAAATTAACAGCAACAGATTTAGATTTGACAATTTCAACAGAAGTTGATGCTCAAATAGAGGTTGAAGGTTCAATTACTTTACCTTCTAAAAAATTGAATGATATCTTTACTAGATTATCAGAAAATTTGGTAACTTTTGAACTAAATGAAGAAACAAATATTGTTGAAATTAGTACAAAAAATACAAAATTTGAAATCATCGGTATTTCAGCATCAGAATTCCCAAAAGTAACTGAAAATGTAAGTTTGGAAAACGGTATTGATATCGATTTTAAACAATTTACAAGAGCTATTAAACAAGCTGGTTTTGCAGCTGCATCTTATGAAACAACAGGTCCTTTATCAGGTGTTGTTTGTGATATTAAAGAAGAAATTCTTGAAATCGCTTCAACTGACGGTAACAGACTTGCAAGAGTTAGAGAAAAAATTGATAATATTGAAAAGAAAACTAGTCAATTAATTATTCCTTCTAGAACTCTTCAAGAAGTTTTAAAAATCAGTGGTTTTGTTGAAGATGAAAAAATTAAAATATACACAGAAAAAACAAAACTTGCTATCAAAACATCAAAAACATTAATGATTTCAAAAATTATTGAAGGTCATTATCCTGATTACAACAAGTTAATCCCTGAAACAAGTCCAAAAACAGCTACAGTAAATAGAAATGAATTAATAAGTGCTCTTGAACTTATTTCTGTTATGGTTAATGAAAAAACTTGTATTATTAAATTTGAATTTACAGAAAATAAATTAGAAGTAAAAGCCGATACTTCTGACAGCGGAAAAGGTAAAAAAGATTTAGATATTGAATACAAAGATGAAGATTTAGTTATTGCATTCAATTACAAATATGTTTTAGATGGTTTAAAAAATATGGAAGATGAAAAAGTGTTAATTGGTTTAAATACAAAAGCATCTCCAACAGTATTTAGACCAGACAGTGAAAACGACTATATTTCACTTGTAATGCCTGTTCAAATAAGATAATTTATTTTTGACACAGCATTAAAAATATTGTATAATTATAAAACCCACCCAAAATTAGTTAAAGGTTTTTTATCTTTAATTTGTTTAGAGTCGAAATATTAAAAAACTTAAAAAAAACTATCAGACTAGGAGATTTGTTAATGCAAAACGTATTAAAAAGAAACGGTAAAATGGAAGAATTTAATTCTTCAAAAATCGAAAACGCTATTATTAAAGCTGGTGCAGTTACTAATGAAATTGATGAAAATGCTGCAAAAGATTTAACAAGAAATGTTATAAGAATTGTTAAAGATTTTGTTAGAAGTAAAGAATCAAACTTAAAATCACCAACTATTGAAGAAATTCAAGATATTGTTGAACAAGTTTTATTATCTTCAAAATATAAAAGTACTGCAAAAGCATACATTTTATACAGAGAACAACATAAAAAAATTAGAGAGTTTGTTGAAAGTGCATCAGTTAATATGATTGATGATTACTTAAAGCAACTTGACTGGAAAGTAAATGAAAACTCAAATATGGGTTATTCAATTCAAGGTTTGAACAACTACCTTGCATCAAATCTATGTACACAATATTGGTTAGAAAAAATTTATCCAGAAAATATTAAAAATGCTCACAAATCTGGTTCTATTCATATTCATGATCTTAACTTAATCGCAGCATATTGCGTAGGTTGGGACTTGAAAGACCTATTAATGGAAGGTTTTAAAGGTGTAAAAGGAAAAGTTGCATCTGCTCCTCCAAAACATTTAAGAACTGCTTTAGGTCAAATTGTAAACTTTATGTACACTTTACAAGGTGAATCAGCTGGTGCTCAAGCATTTTCAAACTTTGATACATTACTTGCTCCATTTGTAAGATATGATAAATTGAATTACGAACAAGTTCACCAAGCAATGCAAGAATTTGTATTTAATATGAACGTACCTACTCGTGTAGGTTTCCAAACACCATTCTCTAATATAACAATGGACTTAACTGTACCAAGTTATTACAAAGATCAATGTGTAATTATTGGTGGCGAAATTATGGAAGAAACTTACGGTGAATTCCAAGAAGAAATGAATATGATTAACAGAGCATTCTTTGATGTAATGATGAAAGGTGATGCTTCAGGTCGTGTATTCACATTCCCAATTCCAACATACAATATTACAAAAGATTTTGATTGGGATAACAAAGATTTAGATGGTTTATGGGAAATCACTGCAAAATATGGTATTCCAAACTTCTCAAACTTTGTAAATTCTGACCTAAACCCTGAAGATGCACGTTCAATGTGTTGTCGTTTAAGAATTGATAACAGACAATTGGCATATAGAGGTGGTGGTTTGTTCGGTTCAAATCCATTGACTGGTTCAATTGGTGTTGTAACAATCAACTTACCTCAAATCGGCTATCAAGCTAATAATGAAGAAGAATTCTTTAAAATGTTATCAGATAGAATGTTATTAGCCAAAGAATCTCTTGAAATTAAGAGAAAATTGGTTGAAAAATTCACAGATAGTAACTTGTATCCATATACTAAATACTATTTGAGAGATATTTATGCAAGATTTAAACAATACTGGAAAAACCACTTCTCAACAATCGGTTTAATAGGTATGAACGAAGCTTGTTTGAACTTATTCGGTGAAAACATCACAACTGAAAAAGGACATGATTTCGCAATAAGAGTTATGGACTTTATGAGAGATGAAATTACTAAATATCAAGAAGAAACAGGTAATAACTACAATTTAGAAGCTACACCTGCAGAAGGTACAACTTACAGACTTGCTAGAATGGATAAAGAAAATTATCCAGAAATTATTACAGCAAACGATGCTGGTGAACCTTATTATACAAATTCAACTCACGTACCTGTAAATTACACAGATGACGTATTTGAATTACTTGATTTACAAGATGATTTGCAAACTAAATATACAGGTGGTACAACAGTTCACATATTTGCTGGAGAAAGATGCCACAATAACGAAACAATGAAAAACTTCGTTAGAAAAGTATGTGAAAACTACAAACTTCCATATTTCACATTCTCTCCAACATTCAGTGTTTGTCCAAATCACGGCTATGTAGCTGGTGAACACGAAACTTGTCCAACTTGTGGTGAAGAATGCGAAATTTATTCTAGAGTTGTAGGTTTTATCAGACCTGTAAAACAATGGAATAAAGGTAAAAAAGCAGAATTCAAAAACAGAAAAACTTACAATGTTGCACAAAAGTTAGAAAGAAATACGGAAAAAGAAGTATGTCTTTCAAACTAGCAGGATTGCAAAAAACAACATTTATCGATTATCCAGAAAAAATCGCATGTATTGTTTTTACGCAGGGTTGTAATTTTAGATGTGGATATTGCCACAATCCAGAATTATTTGAAAATAAAGAGCCTCTAATATCTTTAGAGGCTTTCTTTGATTTTTTAAAAAAAAGACAAGGTAAGCTAGACGGAGTTGTTGTTACTGGTGGTGAACCTACTTTACAAAAAGATTTGAAAGAATTTATAAAAAATATAAAAGAGTTAGGTTTTGCTGTTAAATTAGATACAAACGGTACAAATCCACAAATTTTAGAAGAGCTTATTAATGAAAAACTTTTAGATTATATTGCAATGGATATAAAAGCACCGATTGATAAATATGAATTTATCGTAAATTGTAATGTGAATATAGAAAATATTAAAAAAAGTATTAATTTAATTAAGAATGGTGGCATTGATTATGAATTTAGAACTACTGTTTTAAAATCTCAACTTTCTTATGATGATTTTAAAAAAATAGGTGAAATGATTTCTGGCACTAAAAGATATTATTTGCAGAAATTTATAGCATCAAAAATTTTAGATAAAAATTTAATGAACGAAAAAACATACTCTGATGAAGAGTTTGAAGAAATTAAAAATATTTTGAAAAAGAATATTGATTTTGTTGAAGTGAGATAAATAATAAATTGTCGTGTTGAATGAAAAAGTTCAACACGATTTATAAATAAAAAAGTAGGTCGGGTTCAACATTTCCATTTAACCCGACATTTTAAATTTATTAATTTCCAAAATAATTTTTTAAATCTACTGTTAAATTAGCATTTTTACAAAGTTTTTTAAGTTTTGAGATTGCTCTATTTTCTATTTGTCTTATTCTTTCTCTTGAAACGCCATATTGTGAACCTATTTCATCTAAAGTTTTCTTTTCGCCGTTATTATCCAAACCATAACGAAGAATTAATATATCTCTTTCTTTTGGGCTTAATTGTTTTAACATTCTTTGAATATCTTCAAACAAATTTTCCTGAGAAACTCTTTCTGCTGGAGCAATTGTTGTTTCGTCCACGATATAATCAGCAATTTTTGTTGAATCTTCTTTTTGATTTGCAGGAGTTTCAATACTAATTGTTGATTGAGCTGATTTAATTATTGATGTCAATTTAGATACGCTTAAACCTAATTTATAAGCAACTTCTTGTTTTGTAGGAGTTCTTCCTAATTCTGTTGTTAAATCAATTGTAGCTTTTCTGATTTTACCTAGTGATTCAATCATGTGAATAGGTAATCTAATAACTCTGGCTTTATCAGCTATTGCACGAGTGATTGACTGTTGAATCCACCATGTTGCATAAGTTGAAAATTTATACCCTTTCTCATAGTCAAATCTCTCTGCAGCTTTCATTAAGCCAATGTTTCCTTCTTGAATTAAGTCAAGGAATGAAAGACCTCTACCTATATATTTTTTAGCAATACTTACAACAAGTCTAAGGTTAGCGTTAACCAAAGTACTTTTTGCAATTTCACTATTATTTTCTTTAATTTGTTTTGCAATTTTAACTTCTTCTTCGTGTGAAAGAAGAGGAATTTTACCGATTTGTTGAAGATAAATTTTAACAGAATCATCAGTATTTACAGAAGAAATACTTTCTTGTACTTTTGGATCTTCAACAGAAGATAACAAGTCATCATCATCATTATCATGTTCTTCTATTTTTGAAAAATCAACACCATCTTCTGAAATTTCTTCTGTATTAAAAAATAATTTTTCTTCTTTCATTTTATTTCTTTCTTGTTAGACTTTGACGAACGCTTTCAAATATAATGATACTTAAAGCGTTTGAAACGTTCAAAGAATTAAAGTTTTTTAACATAGGAATTTTAACTTTAAAATCTGCCAATTTTAAGATAGATTTTGAAACACCTGAATGCTCTGCACCCATAACAAGTACAAAATTCATATCATTATAATCTATATCGTAATAATTATCTGATTCAAATGCTTCTGCTGCAATTACCCACCAGTTTGATTTTTTTAACTTTTGGATTGCACTAACTGGGCTATTTACTTTTATAATTTCTATATGATTAATTGCACCTGCACTTGCTTTTTCAACGACAGAATTGACAGGACTTGTTCTTCTTTCTGGAACAATAATAGCATCAACGCCAGCACAAACGCTACTTCTTATAATAGAACCCAGATTTTGAGAATCTTCAACACCGTCAAGCATTACAATTTTAGAATTTGTGTGTTCTCTTTCTAAAAATTCATCTAAATCAGTAAATTTTACAGGTGAAATCATTGCAATAATACCTTGATGATTGTGTTCATCGTATTTTGACAAATTTTCTTTCGCTGTAAATTGAAACAAAACACCTTTTTCTTTTGCTAAATTAATGATTTCATCAATTTTAACAGATGGGTGTACAGTTTTTGAAATAAGAATTTTGTTAAAGGTTCTATTGCCAGATTTTAAAGCTTCAAGAACAGCATTTCTACCATATATAATGTCTTCCATTAATGAACCTCTAACATTCTTTCAATACAATTTCTAGCTTTATCAGATATCTCTTTATCAACTTTAATTTCGTGTTGTTCGTACAAAAGAGATTCGTAAATATCTTCTAACGTATTAAATTTCATATTAAAACATACAAGATTATCTTTAATAGGAATAAGTTCTTTATCTGGAAAATCTCTTTTTAATCTATCAACAACGCCTTGTTCTGTACCGATTACAAAAGATTTTTTATCACTGTTTTTAACGTAATTCATAATGCCGGAAGTTGAACCTACATAATCAGCCAGCTTGCTAACCTCTATATGACATTCTGGGTGAATTAAAATATCAGCTTCAGGATATTTTTCTCTTGCAGAAATTACGTCTTCTTTAGTTATTTTCAAATGTGTTGGGCAAAACCCAGGATATGTTATAACTTTTGTATTACCAAGTTTGTATTCTGACCATTTACCTAAATGTGTATCTGGCACAAAAAGAACTTCTTCTGTATTTAAATTTTTGATAATTTCAACAGCATTAGCGCTTGTACAACAAATGTCGCAAAGAGCTTTGATTTCAGCTGTAGAATTTACGTAACATACAGTTGGTAAGTTAGGGTGTTTTGCTTTAAATTCTTTTAATTGTTCTTCGTTAATCATATTTGCCATTACGCAACCAGAATTTGGATTAGGAAGAAGAACTTTTTTATCAGGAGAAATAATTTTAGCTGTTTGAGCCATAAAGAAAACTCCTGCAAAAACGATAATATCAGCATCTGTTTTAGCTGCCATTCTGCTTAAATATAAAGAATCACCTACAAAATCAGCAACCTCATCAATTTCAATATTTTGATAACAATGAGCAAGTATACAAGCATTTTTTTCTTTTTTTAATTTTTTAATTTCATCTACAATATTCATTTGAAAACCTTAATTGACGTATAATTTTATTCAACTTATAATAAATATTATATAATAGAAAAAAAGTTGTACAACTAATAATGCTTAATAATTTATTATCCAAATTTGGGGCTAGTTCAGACGTAACGGTAGGGGTTTCTGTCTCACCAAGCGTTGGATTAGAAATGATAGAAATTGATAAAAATACAAAAACTGTAAGTAAATATGCTTGCAGACCATTGGAGTACAATTATTCTACTCGTGAAATTACGGATTATGACGAATTTAGAACAACATTAGCAGCATTATTTGATGATTTAAAATTACCCCACTCGTCAAAAGTTATTTTAACTTTACCAACCGTACATTTTGGTTTAATAAATTTACCTTTAATGTTGGGAGATGAAGCTGTTACAAATGCTATTATTTCGGAAGCAGAACAAACATATATCTTTAAAAGACAAGAGCCGGTTGTTGGTTGGACAAATATTGTAAAACCAAATCAAAGCACTGATTCTACAGATATTTTATATTCTGCTATACAAAATAATGCGTTAGCAGAAATCTATGCAGCTTGCATGGAAGTCGGCTGTACTTTAGTTAGTATTGAAACTTCTTATTTGTCTTTATTAAAAGCCTTGTCTTATACAGGTTTTGCAGAAGAACAAATGAAGGATTACGTAACTTGGAATTTAATGATTATTGGTCAAAATAGTTATGCTATTTTATCAATGTCTGGTAAAACAGTTATAAGTTACTATGAAGAACCTTTAGCCTTGAAATCCTTCTCTGGTGAAGAAATTTACAATGCTATCATATCTTCTTCAAACCTAACTTTAACCACAAACCCTGCAAACTGGTTGTATATTGTTTCTGAAACTGATATTGTTTCTGCAGAAGTTTTATCTAAAAAAATAAGTTTTGACGGAAAAATTGCATATTTAGAAAGTAATAAGTATGTTCAACAACCTTTACTAGATTCTGCAAAAAATATTATGCCAAACTTAGTGTTAAAAATGACACCAGAAGTTATTGGTACAGGTATTTATAATTTTTCTGATTATCCTATAAAGTTAAATTTGATAGGTGAATTTAGCACTGATGATGTAAAAACAGATATTTATAAAACTGTTACTATTGGGAATGTTTCAATTGAATTATCTCCAAGTTTTATAAAAAAGATGACTTTGTTTATTGCAATACCAATTTTATTAATTATTTTACTATTATTTGTTACTTTTAATATTTTAAATAACAAACAAATAGAAGAACAAACGATATTAACAACCGAGCTTGAAAAAAAACAAGCTGAAATGAAAAAATATGATGCAATTAAAATCAACATTTTTGATGAAAAAACAGAAATATCTTTGATTAACGCATATAACAAAGAAAAATTAATTTATTATTCAGCATTAGGTTTGAGTATTCCAGCACATACTTGGATTACAAAATTTAAAATAACTAAAAATGGAAAAGTTTATATAAGCGGTAAAACGTCAAGACTTGAAGATGTTTACAACTTTTATCGTGATTTGAAATTGTCAGTTATTAACTCTGATATAAAGGTTTATTCTCTAGATGCTGTTGAAAACGAAGATCCAGAAAGTACTAAAAAACCTAAGTTTTATAGTTTTGAAATATCAAATATGGAAGATGTTGATATAGTTGCATTGAAAGAGTACAAAAAATATCAAAGTGAACAAAGAAGTGAAAACCCAGAAGCAGCGTTAAATGAACCTGATGTAACTCAACAAAACAATGCTTCAAGTGATAATAATCAACAAAACAACAACGGTGCACCAAATAACAATAATAACAATCAAGCAGCACCGCCACCACCTCCAGCAGGTACTACAAACGACAATCCATTCAGTAAAGGATTGCCACCAAATCTTGAAAAAATAGAAAGTTTTTAGAAAGTAATAATATAAAATGAACATACAAGATTTTTTAAAAATTTATAGAGAAGCATTATTATTCGTTCTATTAGGGATAATACTAATTTTTGCTGGAATTCAACAAGTTAAACCAAAAATAAATGAGTTTATTTCAAATAGAAATGACATTACTCAAAAGAAAGTTGCAATCGAAAATATTGATAAACAATTGGTTGTTGTTCAACAACAAATGGCAAGATTAGAAAAAGCTCGTATTGCGAATGATAGAATAGACAAAGTCGTTTTCCAACCAAGAACGTTGTCTTTAGATAATGAATCAGGTTTTAGTATATTGTTTAACGATGTTTTTGAAATGGCAAAATCAAACAATATCAAAACTTATTCTATTCAATACGATTATAACCCTTCTGACGATGCTTTTGTTGCAGCTCAAAAAGGTTATAATGTTTGCTTATTGAAGATGAAAATTATTGGTAGTTACACTGATTTTGAAAACTTTTTAACAGATTTATACAAATATCCATATCTTGTTAGTATAAGCAGTTATGATATTGTTCCTTATTACAAAGACAAAAATGTTCTATTAATAAAACTAGGTGTAAAAGTTTATATGCAAGGTGATGGAACATCTCAACCAACTCCATCTACTTCAGAACCAGCAGTTCCTCAAGCTGGAACTCCTGTTCCTCCACCAGTTCCTGCAAATTAGTTGAAAAACTTTTTATCTATGGCGAACATTTGTGATTTGTTTTTTAAACAAGTTGAGCAAAAGTTTGTTTCAAGCGAGATTTTTTTTGCGTAATCTGTAAAATTAGAGCCCATTCGTCCTCGATAATCATTGGTTAAAAACGGGCATGAGTAAATACCTTTTGTCGTTAAAATTCTTGAGTTTTCACAATCTGTACAGAATTTTTGAGGACAATTTTCTTCTGCAGAATTCATTTTATTGAAATATTCGTTTATTTTGAAATTTTCTTTTTCAAAATGAACGCCTAAATCTTCAAAGATTTTTAAGAATTCTGATAATAAAATATTTTTATCCTCTTGATAAAAATTAGTTACGCATAAAAATATACTAAAATCATATTTATTCAAATATTTAACTGCATGGATAACTTGTCTATAACTGCCTCTACTTCTTACGTCATCACATTTTACTTCGTTATAATGGTCTAATGGAAGTTGAAAAATAATTGAAAACTTACTTTCTTCTTCAACTTTTTTTAAAAATCTTGCTTTCTTTTCATTTATAAAACTTCCATTTGTACAGATACAAACGTTTGTTCTAGTTAAACAAAGTCTTAAGATATTATTAAAATCGGGGTGAGTCATTGGTTCTGCCCCTGTTAAATAAATGCAATTAAGATTTTCTTCAGTAATTTCCTCTAAAGTTTGTTTTATTTTATCTATCGAAATAAAATCTTTTACTTTTTTATTTATTGAAAAATCAATATAACAATTTTTACAATGTTGATTGCAATTTTTTTCTGTTAATTCTATGAAAAGATTATTTAATTCTGTTAATGTACAAATAGGTGCACTTAATAAGATATTTTCTGTTTTCATGCTATTTCTCTCCTTTTATTCATGATTTTAAAATCTGAATAAAAATTTTGAAATTCACCATGTAGTTATAAAATTTGCAAAAAAAACTATTTCAACAACTCAACAGGTTTTTTAATTTGGAAATGTTTTGCCAAAAATTTATGATTTTCTTTTTTGTATAAATAAAAATCAACACTTAAAGTATCTTCTTTAGGATTTAGATTTTTCTTGTTTAATTCTGTATTTAATTTAATTATAGCTGTTTGTTGACCCATTGGAAAAATATTTTCGTATGCAAATATTTCTTTATCATAAGTTTTTACAACTTCATTTTTTTCTTTAAATTTTAATTCCGCTGTGAGGTTTTTAATATTAAATGGAGAATTGTTTCTTAGTTGAATTTTTAATTCCACCATTAAATTATTTGTTTTTTTGTCAAAAGAAACGTCAATTTCTGAAAGGTGAAGCAAGATATCATTTTTGTAAATAATATTTTCTGATACGTAGTTTTGGAAACGTCTAGCTTTTAGTGCATACAAATCTCTTCCGGCAGTATCACCTAGTTCTTCTGAACTTTCAGATATTTTCATTAACAAATCATAGTACATATAGTAATCAAGCATTTCTGGAGCTTTTTTTCTTACATATTCAAGTAAATCATACGATTTATTAGGGTCAGTTTCGATATACAAAAGAGCAAGCTTGTAATTAATTTCTGGCTTATCGTTCAATTTATCGGCTTTTTCTAGATAAAAAGTACCTTCTTCAATTTGACCTTTTTCTACAAAAATGTCAGCCATTGATTCATAACAATTAGATAATGCAATTTGCGCATCTTTTAAGCCTTTTTTGTCGCATTTTTTTAAATAGAAAATAGCTTTTTCATATTTGCTCGCTGCGATTGGATAGTATTCTTGCTGAAAATACTTATCACCAATGTTTTTATAAATATTACCTTTATTTCTAATAAGCTTTTTATCGGGTTTATCAGTAATTTCGTCCATTAATTTTTGTGCTTCTTCAAGCTTGTTCATTTTAATGTATAAAGCAGAAAGTTTGTATCTTGCTTTGTAATCCATATAAGGTGATTTCTCAACAGCAGTAGAAAATTCTTTTTCAGCATTAATATAATCTTTTCTTATTGCATATAAAGTTCCTAATCTTATGTTATAACCATAATTTTTAGGATATTTTGCAAGTAAGTATTGGTTTTTTTCTATTAAGAAATCAATTAAATAATAATCCAACTTATCAGCAGAAGTGATAATTTTAGGATTTTTGATAGCGCTAGGAATCATTAACCAAGTTATACCCATAATAACAGCTACGATTGCTGCTACAACAACAAAAGTTATTACAAATGTATTTGTATATTCTTTTAATTCTTTGTTTAATTCTTCGTTAGTACTCATCAGCTTCCTGTATTGCTATTGAAGTTATACCGTTAAATGATTCACATTTTTTATAAACAGCTTGTAAAGGATTGTTATCTTTTACATTGATAACAGCAACAATTTTTGCATCGTGTTCTTTATCAGAATCAACTTTTTTAATTTCGTTTAAATATGGAAATTCTTTCATAATGTAGTTTTGAATATTTTCCACATTGCATTTTTCACATTTTAAAGAAAGTTTTAATCTTTTATTTCTAACTTTTCTTTTTGCAAGAATATTTTTTTCAATCCATTTGATACTGATTAAAACAAGTACACTCAAAACAGTTGCACAGATAGCGATATCAAAATGACCAGCACCACAAGCCATACCGATTGCAGCTGCAATCCAAAGAGTAGAGGCTGTTGTTAAACCGTGAACAGATGCACCGTTTTTCATTACTGTACCAGCACCAATAAAACCGATACCAGTTACGATTTGAGCGGCAACACGAGAAGTATCTCTGATACCTGTTGCTTGTGCCAAAATTACGTTATCACCGATTGCAAATGTTGGAAATCCGTAGATTGACAATAATGTGAATACACAAGCACCTAAACATACAAAAATATGTGTTCTTAAACCAGCTTGTTTATTTGTTAATTCTCTTTCTAATCCAAGAGAAAAACCTAATATTACTGAACATATTAAACTTATTAAATATTGACTCATTTCCACCTATCTCATTTTACTTTTTGGATCTAAAATATCTCTTATTGTATCACCTATTAAATTAAATGACAGCACTGCAACAAAAATTAAGAATCCAGGAGTTAAAAGCCATGGGCGATATAAAATATTTGTATATTCTTGCGCCTCTTTAAGCATATTACCCCAGCTGGCATCTGGTTGCTGAATACCTAGTCCTAAGAAGCTTAAACCTGATTCTGATAATATGTATGATGGTACAGATAATGTCATTGCAACAATAACATAACTTGTTGTTTGCGGTAAGATATGTTTCAAAATAATACCCATATTAGATACGCCAATTGATTTTGCGCTTTCGACAAATTCCTGAGTTTTAATTGATAAAACCATTCCTCTTACAACTCTCGCAAATCCTGCCCAACCAATTAGAGCAAGAATTATAACTATTAGCATAAATCTTTGAATACTTGTCATATTTGGAGGTAAAATTGCTGCCAAAATTATTAACAAGTAAAAGCTTGGAATAGACATTACGGCTTCTGCAAATCTCATCATTAATACATCAATTTTTCCGCCAAAATATCCCGAAATGCCACCATATAAAAGTCCAATAGGAAATAGTACAAATAGTGCTAAAAATCCAATTGTCATTGAAATTCTGCCACCAAAAAGGATTCTTGAAAATACATCACGACCGTTAATATCTCCGCCTAAAAGATATAATCTGCCTTCGTTTTCAACTGTTACAAGGTGTCTTTTCATTGGAATTATGCCAAAAGCTTTGTACTCAACGCCTTTACCTAAAAATTTCAAGTAATATTTATGACTTCTATCAAGTTTGTAAGTTGTTTCCAAAAGTTCTGGGTCAAATTCTCTTTTGTAATTATAAGTATAAGGTCTTGAGAGTCTGCCTTTTTCATCAATTGTAAACACTGGTGAAGGTGGAACATACGAAAGTTCTCTATCAGAAAAATCTTTTGTATAAGGTGCAAGAAAATCAGCAAATAAAAGTGCTGTATAAATTAATATAAGCACGATTAATGCCAATAATGAAAATTTATCTTTTACTAATTGTTTTAAAATGTTCATCATTTCTTACCCCCTAACTCTTATTCGAGGGTCAGTAATAATCAATAATATATCAGAAATTAAGTTCCCTAATATAAGCATGAACGCACCCATCATTAATGATGCCATAACAAGGTTTATGTCTGATTTTAGAACAGCTTCAAGAATTAATCTTCCTAACCCTGGATATTGAAAAACGTATTCTGTTAGCGCTGCGCCAGAAAGTAATGAAGAAAATTCAAATCCAAGAAGTGTAATCATAGGATTTACGGCATTTCTCAATGCGTGTTTAAATAAAACCTTGTTTTCACTCAAACCTTTTGCTCTTGCAAATTTGATATAATCAGAATCAAGAACATCAAGAATATTTGCTCTCATTTGTCTTTGTAGTCCTGCTAAAGATATTGTAAATAATACTGTTACAGGTAAAACTAAATGATATGCAATATCAAAAACTTTGTGGAAAAAACCCATTTCATTAAAATTATAACTTGTTAATCCGCCCACTGGAAACCAACCAGTTTTTACGGCAAAAATTAACAATAATATTGCAAAGAAGAAGGACGGAATTGCCATACCAATACTCGTTATAAAGGTTAAGAACCTATCAAACGGAGTTTTCCATTTGATTGCAGCAAGCATACCAAGCGGTACTGCAACTGACCATGTCATAAAGATTACGACTAATGTTAAAAGAAGCGTGTTTGGTATTCTTTCTTTTAATTTGCTTGCAACGCTTTCACCAGTTGAGGTTACACCCAAATCACCTTTTATAAATGATTTTCCCCACAACAAATATTGTTGCCAGATTGGTTTGTTTAAACCTAGTCTTTCAGTTTCTTTTTGAAGTGTTTCTTTAGAAATTGAAGGATTAAGTTTTAATTCTGCAAGTGGGTCAACGGGACTTAATCTAATTATAAAAAAGCTTATTAAAGATACCAAAATTAATAATGGTATAGTTTGAAGTATTCTTTTTAATATATAAATTGGTATTTGTTGCATTTTATTTATCCACGTAAATTTCTTCTATATTATAAGCCATACCGTTCAAAGGTGAAGGGTATATATTTTTAAATTTCTTTCTTATAGCGATTATTCTCACAGGAGAATACAAGTAAATTATAAGCTTGTTATCATAAACAATTTGTTGATACTGGTCGTACAAAGCTTTTCTTTCATTGAAATTAGTTTTTAATGAAGCTTCGTCAAAAATATAATCTAATTGTTTTTCAAAATCATATCTATCGTCATAAGATGTTTTTTCTAGTCTTTGGTTAAATAAATGTAGAGAACCATAAGAATTCCAAACATTTTTGCCGTTATGCGGTTCTAGTGGTGAACCTGTTAAACCCATTAAAATCATATCCCAATCAAGAGTGTTGACCATTTTGTTTACAAGTGTATTAAATTCAATAGGTTTGAAATTAACCTTCATGCCTAAATCTTCAAGGTCTTGTTTTACCATAACGCCAAGAGCTTCTCTTTCAGTGTTGCCAGCGTTTGTGTATAGGTCAAATTCTACATTGTTGCCATATTTGTCAATAAGTTTATTGTTTTTATTGTAAGAAAAGCCTCCTCGTTTCAAAAATTCTTTTGATACGTCTATATCTCTTTTATGACCTTTAATTTTTTCATTTAAGAATATAGAATTCAAACTTTCTGCTGTGAAAAGAGGTGTTGCAAGACCGTTTGCAACATTTTGAACCATGTTATCTCTATCAATTGCATAATCAATAGCATTTCTGAAATTCAAATCATTAAACCAGAATTGTTTTTCTGGCTGAACATAGTATTTACCTTCAGCATTCTTTCTATTGTTCAAATTTAGCACAATAAACATTGTACCTGTATCTGCCCCAATATTATAAATTTTATAGTCAGAAGAAGCTTCTTTTTCTTTGTATCTAGCGACATTTGAACCTTTTAAGCCAATCATATCAATTTCTTTTGCTTCAAATTTTAATATTTCATTATTCGCATCACCAACAATTAAATAAACAACTTTGTTTAAATAAGGAAGTTTTTCATTTTTAGTATTTATTTCGTAGTAATTAGGATTTCTTGTAAAAATTACTCTTTGAGCTGGTAAATATTCCTTCAACTTAAAAGCCCCAGAAGTTACAAATTTGCTAGGCGGTGTTGTTGTAGAATAAAAACTGTCAAAATATTTTACACCTTTTTTAACTGCTGGTTCAAAAACGTGTTTTGGTGCAATTTCAGATGAAAGTAATCTTAAAAATGGTGCAAATGGTTTTGAAAGAGTAAATTTAACTGTATAATCATCAATCTTTGTAATTGTAGGAAGTTTTCCATCTATTATACAAGAATCTCTCAATGAAGTGTTTCCCATGCCTGCAAAAATTATGTCTTTCCACGTAAACATAACATCATCTGCTGTAATAGGTTTTCCGTCAGACCAAGTTAAACCTTTTCTCAAATATACATAATACTCATTACCTTTGATTTCATAACCTTTGGCAAGTTTTGGAATAATTTCACCAGTTTTTGCGTCAGTTGTAAAAAGTCCGTCAAACATCATGCCTGCCATTTGAGAAGATGTAGCATCTTTTGATGTAAACGGATTAAAAGTTTTTGGACCTTCACCAAAAGTTGATAATATTAATTCTCCGCCAAATTTTCCGACTGGTGCTTGACTTTGCAAAAAGTCTATACCCTTTATTGTTACGGTTTTAGCTCTTGGTGGAAAAGTAAATTTTTGTTGTTCTGTTTTTATTCTTGTTTTATTCTGTTCTGTATCGGGAATATCTCTTCTGATACAGGCTTTTAGCAGACATAAAACAAAAATTATTATTAAAATTACATATAAAGCACGTTTCATTCCTCTATTATGCCAAAAAAAATACTTTTTTAATACCCCCGTCTTGAGAATTTCTAATTATTTTTAAAAAACGAAGATACATGTAACATTAGGGTTTATTTTTAATGTTTATTTAAAAGAGGAGGATTTTATGTATCTAATTTCATTAGGTTTAAACAGACCTAAGAATATTTTAACATCTAGAGAAGAAGAGGTTTTGATAGAGATTGTTAATGGTAAAAATAATACTGAAATTGCCAATGATTTATTTATAAGTATTCATACGGCAAAGTTTCATGTCGCATCAATTTTACAAAAATTTGGTGTTTCCAGAAGGACAAACATAATATTGAAAGCCCTAATTGACGGTTGGATTGATATTGCCGAAAAAAACACAAAATCTTAGTCATTTAACAAAGGATTGTTTTTTAAATTATTTTTTTCAATAAGTAACAAAGCTTGTTGTTTATATGCTTTAGATTGTTCAACATCTTCTTTTTCAAAGAATAATTTTGATAACAATAAATTAAACATTATAGATAGGATAACGTTTGATTTAGGGTTTTTATCCAAGAAAGACATAGTATTCTTAGCTATACCAATACCTGTATCAACACTTTTTTGTTTGATTTTTAGTTTTGCAATAAAGTACCAAGCTAATAGAGAAACATTTATTAAACCATTTTGCGTACTGATTTCTTTTACGTTTTGGTAAATCTTTTGTGATTTATCGTATTCTCCAAGAACCTCATAAGAATAACCGATTAACAAGTCGCAGATTAAATCTAATTGTGTTAAATTGTTTTCTTTAGCAGAAAGTTTTGCTTGATAGATATTCTTTGCAAACAATTTTATATCAAAGTTAATGTTTTCAAATGCTTTCAAAATGTAGTAAATATATCTTGCGAAAATATTTGAATCAGATAAGTTTTCAACATTTATGTCCATAGCGAATTCTTCGCCTCTAATATATTTTTGCAAGTATATAAACAATGCGTAAGATTCTGGAATGATTTCTAATTGTTCTTTAACCTTTTTAAGTAGTGGTTTTAAATCTTCATTTTGGAATATTTTTGCCATACAAATATATCCAACAGTATCATAAATTGAAGCAAATACTTGTTCTTGAGGCATTTTGTCAGAAATTAATAGTGAAATGTTTTCTGGGGTGAACATTTCTATCAAATCATTTCCTAAAGAAATACATTCACTCAAATTACCAGTGTTAAAGAAAATATTTACTTTTATCATAGAAATCCAGAACAATACATTGTTGAATTCCTTATCTGTAGGATTGAATGAGGATTTTGGAAGTCTTGATAAAATTTTGTTTGCCAAAGTTATCGCTTGAGTGTAATTACCTGTTCTCAAGCAACATTGTAAGATTTTGTTGCACAAATTGATAACTTTTTTATCGTCCATTGCGTGTTCAATATTTTCTAACACCAATTTAGAGAAGTTGTATAATTTCGTTGGAATAAATTTATATAACATGTTTGAAATGTTATCGTAAATAATCATTTTATAATCATTGATAGATTTTTGAGTTTCTTCGTCTGAATCTTCTTCCATTATTTTCAACAATAAAATACTGCAATTCAAGTAAGAGCTGAAATCACCAAGAAGCAATGCTACGTTTGATAAATCTCTCCAGAATTTTTGAGTTTTCTTTTTGTCGTTCAAAATATTATAAACAGTCAAGTTTACAGGTAATGGAACTTGTTCATCAACGATATTATTTAGCAAGAATTTTGCAATATTTTCTTTTTGAGTTTTATCTAATAAAACTTCAGAAACTGTTTTTAACAAGTCATAGTTATTGAAGTAAATAACATTATTTTCTAAATAAATATAACCTTTTTCATCAAGAAGGCTTAAAGTGTTTCCAAGATTAGGAACGTTTAGAGTCTGTAATGTTGGAATATCAATTCGTGGTCCAAGTTCCAGTAACAACATTAGGACGCTATAAGTGCTTTTGTCGTGTGATAAAAATCTAAATCTCGTCTCAATAAGTTTTTCTATTGTATTTGGAAGAACGATTGAAGTTTGATTTAAGATGTTGTATTTACCATTTTTAAATTCAAATATTTCATTTTCAACAAGATATAAGGTTGCATGTGTCAAATATAGAATGCTTCCTTTCATATTTTGTGCAATTTTTTCCATATAGAAGGAATCTAAAACATTTGAATACAAACTTACAATTGGAGAAATTGTTTTTTCAAAGTTAGAGCTTTTTACCATAATTTCTGTGTAATCAGAGTTTGATAACAAGAAATGAGAATTTTTATGTAGAGTAAAGTTCTCGTCTGTTAAGAATACAAGATTTAAGTTATACTTGTCAAAATCCTTCAACAGCAATTGCAAGATTTCAAAAGAAGTAATATCAACCTTTTCAAAATTTTCTACATAAATTAAACAGTTTTGTAGAGAACTAAATATGATTGTAAAAATGTTATATAAAGTATCTCTTATATCTTCTGGATTTGTATTAGGAATTGGTTTTAAATTTATAAGTGCTTTTATAACGCCAGATTTATCAAGCTTTTCAAAGGTTGAAAAGTCGTTTTTGTTGAAATTCTTTGCAGAAATAGAAAACTTGAACATTGAAGATAAAAGTTCATAGAAAAATCCGTAAGGTCTATTAATAGTATCTTCCGTGCATGCAACTTTTATAACGGTGTCGCATAAGTTGTTATTTATGCACAATAGTGGAATTTCGTGAGATAGAGGATAATATTTTTTACTTGTTTTTACAGAAATAATATTCTTTTTATTATTTTGTAACAGGTCAAAAATAACGTTTTCTAAATCACCAGATTCAGTAGTTATAAAATTACAAACTTGTGCATCAAAGTTTAATTTTTTGATGTTATGAATAATAGTGTCATCTTCTTCAAGTTCTTTTTCTTGGTTTAAATCTTCTAGAGAAAGTTGTTTTAGACGTTCTTTAATATACTCGTCTTTTGGCTCGTTTTCTTCCTTTGGAATTGCGATATATTTTTTCAATTCAAGTTCAAAGAACATTTCCAATTTATCTTTAATTAAGGCTGTTCCTAATTGAGAAATGCTGACTTTGTTTCTTAAAACATCTGCAGTGCTACCATCTAGCAATACTTGTAAAGCATTGTGGAATTGGTTTTGAGAGGTATCTTTATACATCATTTTAATATTTATTCCAGCCTTGAAGTCATGTAATTTCGTATTGATATCTTTTTTTATCAAAGAAAAATTACATCTTATAAGAGCGTTGTGCATATGATGTAGTTTTACATTAAGCTTCATTATAGGTTTTGCAATTTCTATTATAAAAGAAAGAGCTTTGTATACAGAACCTTCAAAAGAGGATTCTTTGTTGAATTTGATTACAAAAGCGTTATCAATGATTTGCCATTTTAAATCAACCTGAGAACAAAAACCTATAATCAAATTGTATAAATTTGTTTTGAATTTTCTATAAGCTTCTATTGAATTAAAAATCTCTTTTACTTTTGCAATGTTTGGAAATTCTATTATTACACATGCAAAATTTAGGATAGAAGATTCATTAAGCGCAATACTTAATTGAGTATCCATACCGCAACTAGGGCAAGTGCCAACTTCTGTTAAATTAACTTTTCCACAGTTATGACATTTACTCAAGATTGTATAACCACATTTAGAACAAATGCTAGTTCTGTTCAATGTCTTACAAATAGGACATTCTAGCTGTAAAACTTTTTTACAATGTGGACATATTTTGGTATCTTGAGATATTTCGTGTTTACATTTTGGGCACTGCATAAGTAAATTATATCAGTTTATTTTAAGAAATCAATTTTTTATGATATAATCCCTTATAAAGAGGAGTTTTTATGGAAATTTTTAAATATATTTTGAACCCTGCGTTAATGTTAATCTTTTTATTTTTCGCTTTTTCTGTTGGCTATTGTGTATATAAATATCAATATATCAATAAAGAATTAGTAAAATTATTAGATTTTTTAAAAACTTTCAAAAAATCAGATTTAACTTATAGATTTAAAGAATTTGATGAAGGTTTATCTTCAAATCCTTATGTTTCAGATATCTGGATTGAATTTAGAAATACACTTGTATTTAATGACAAAGTTACCATAGAAAATGATAAAGAAGAAATTAGTTTTGAAAATGCTTCACAAGCTCTTTCTGGAATACAGACAACAGTCGATTCTTCTTATTTCTTTAACGAAGAAGCTTTGATTACTTCAAAATTAAATTATAAATTTATTCAAGTAACACCAACCTTGTTGACCGGCATGGGGCCATTATTTACTTTTATGCACATTGCTTTTGCTTTTGCGCACATTGATTTTACAACAAGTGATTCTACAATGGCGACTATTGAAAACTTGATGTCTAATATGCAAATCGCAGCATTGTGTTCTGTTTTTGCCGTTGGTGAATCTTTATTATTCTTGATGATTGAAAGATTGATGTACAACTTTAAATGTAAAACTCCTTTAAATGAAGTTCAAGCTTATTTGTACAAAATGTTTGATAATGTAACTTCAGAAAAATTCCTAATTGAATTGTTGAAAACTACAAAACTTCAAAACCATTCTTTGACTTCTTCAATGAAGAATTTACCAGATAAATTTAAAGAAGCTTTTGATAAAAGTTTAGCAACTGTGCTTGTTCCGTATTTGGATAATATTATGCACAATTTAGATAAGATTAAAGAGAATAATTCAAAAACTGTTGAAAAAACAGTTATAGAGTCTGTTGATGATTTATTTTAGGAGTAAAAATGTACAAAAAAATATCAAAAACAGATTACAATGAAGAAAATATTTTCTGGATAACAATGTCAGACTTATTGTTAGGTTTGATGATTATCTTTTTAATTCTTTTTATCATGTCAATGGTTGGTTTTTCTCAAGCAAAAGTTGCTGAACAATCTGCTCAAACTGAGATGGCAGAAAAATTAGCGAAAAAACTTGTTAATAATAAAATTGATGTGAATATTGACAAAATGTCAGGACAAGTTGAAATTTCTGACTTAGAGCTTTTTGATATTGGCAGTGCAAAATTATCTGCAAAGGGTAAGGCTTATTTGGATAAGTTTTTCCCAATTTATATTGATACAATTTTTTCTAATTCAGAACTTAGTGATAAGGTTGAAAACTTAATCATTGAAGGTCATACAGACTCTCAAATGTTCAAAGGTTTAAATTCTGCTGATGAACAATATACAAAAAATTTAGAACTATCTTCAATGCGTGCAACTGAGGTTGCTAATTATGTTTTTAAAACAAATTATAATAAAAAATATAGCAAAAAATTACACAAAGTCTTGATTGTTGAAGGTAAGAGTAATACCGAACCTATTTTGACAAATGGCAAAGAAGATTTCAATAAGAGTAGACGTGTTGAACTTGAAATTCGCATGAAAGCAGGCGAAAACGTCATTGAAAAAATGCTTAATCCAAAAGCTTCTAAGTAAGATTATTACAATCTTTCGTTAACAATTATGCTAGATGTTAAATCAATTTTTACATCTTGAAGAAGTTTTAGATAAGATTTTTCGCTCGTTGTTGTTCTGATTCTTTTGAATTTAAACATTTTATTTCCAAGTCCAATTTTATCGTTTACTACTAAAACAGCTGGGAAAGAGGTTGTTTGTTTGAATGGAGTTGTTATTTTGGTTGATACAACTCTAAGTTCGCCATTTCTACGTAACAATTTTCTTTTTTGAACATCTTCAACTTTTAGTTCAATTTTAGAACCTGCTTTGATAAGTAAATAACGTTCTTTTGTTACCAAATTCCAAGGTACAACAGCCTGATGAATATCATTTAATTGTGATTTTTGTGAATCAGCTTTTGTAGTCATTTGTACAGGAATTTCTGTTTGCACAGGGATTGTTGCGTAATCTCCTTTTACATAAGCTTCTTTTATTCTTGAACCGATAGCTTTTTTCTTAGTTCCGTAATGTTCAATTTTTTTGTTGTATAACTCGTATTCTTGATTTGAGATGTTATAAACCATAACAGCTAAATCAGCTCTGGTTAAAGGTGTTGTGGCGTTAATTTTGACTTCATTGCCTGTTATTGGTAACAAGCCCATAAGTTCAGCTTTTGCAAATTCAATTAAGTCGGAATCTCTAAGAGTTCCTCTGTCTCTGTATTTACCTAAAATATTTTTTGCCTGAGTAACATTAATAATTTTGTCGCTCAGAAATTTTGTTACAGGTAAAATAGCGTATTTTCTAATAATTGTTCCTTTTGGATAAATATATTTTGAACCATCTGTAACAGGGATTAAATCATAATATAGCGCAATTTGCATAGAATCGTAATTAGGGTTTTCCTGTGGTAAATCATAAAATTCCACGCCAGATACGACCATTTTGCCGTCAAGTTTCAGAGCTTTTGTAATTACTCTTGAATAGTCAGCTCTTGTAACAGCTTGGTTCGGTCTGAAAGTTCCGTCCTCATATCCAATCATTATTCTTTCTTGTTGAAGTTTTAACAATGCTGGATAATATGATGTAGTTCTTGAAACATCAGTATAGATGCTGTTATTCCCAGCAAATGCTGGCATTGATAAAAACATTATGCAAAATATTATAAAAATTTTTTTCATTTATTCTTTTCCTTTTTTTAAGTAATCTTCAAACTTTTTTTCTTCAACTTTATAACCACAACCCTCGTGTAGTTTCATTGGTCTATAAATTCTTTTTACAGGATATCTTCTGCACATTTTAAGCCTTTTGTTATATACAGAGCAAAGTCCTTCTTTAGTAACATATTTGCATGCAAAAATAAAATTACCGTCTTCGTCTTTTCCTTTTATATAAAATCTTCTGTATGCCGGAAAAAGAAATTGCATAATTTTGAACTCTTTTTCTGTGTAAGTATCAAAACTATACATGTAATTACAGCATTTACCACATTTTTTGCATTCGCCAGTGATTTCATAACTTATTTTTTCAGTTACGAAATACGATTTTAATTCATTTACAATTGTTTCTAAAAAATCAAACATGTTTTTTTTAATATTTGTGCTTTAATAAATATATAATATATTATAAATCATTACGGAGCAAATTATAAAGAAATATGAGTGATAAATATCAATTTCAAGTCCCAGAAAGAATAAGAAAAGTGAAACAAAAAAGAAATTATACAGGCTTTGGATATTTTTGTGTTTTTGTAATGGCAGTGATTTTAGCAGCGTTTGTTGCTTTTAAACTATACTTGCTTTCATTACCTCCAATTCATAATTTAGAAGACTTTAAGCCAAATATTATTACAAAGATTTATTCTGATGACGGAGAAATCATCAAGACATTTACAGCTTATACATTTAAAAAGGTTGAGTTAGAAGAAATTCCAGATACATTAATTCAGGCTATCATTGCGACAGAAGATAAAAACTTCTATCACCATGCCGGTTATGATATGTTTGGTTTAGCTCGTTCAATCCTTGCAAACGTTATGGCTGGCAGAGTTGTACAGGGTGCAAGTACAATTACTCAACAATTATCTCGTATTTTATTCTTGAATAATGAAAGAACATTTAACAGAAAGATAAAAGAATTTGTTATTGCTGCTCGTATTGAAAAATCAATCAGCAAAGACCAAATTCTAGAAATGTATTTGAACAATGTATATTTAGGTTCGGGTGCATACGGTGTTGAAGGTGCAGCTCAAATCTACTTCAACAAATCTGTAAAACAACTTTCTTTGCCAGAAATTGCTTTGATTGCAGGTTTACCACAAGCGCCAAGTGTTTATTCACCATTTAACGACATTAAAAAAGCTGAAAAACGTAGAAACCAAGTTCTTAAAAGAATGTACAAAATGCGCTTTATCACAAAAGATGAATATTTAAGCGCAAGAAAAGCGACAATAAAATTAAATCATATGCCTAATGTTTATACTTATAACAAGGCTCCTTACTTTTGTGATTATGTTATGAGAGAACTTGATAAATTAGGCTTTGACGAAGAAGATATTTCACAAGGTGGTTATAAAATTACAACTACACTTGATTACAGTGCACAGATTGCTGCAAACGAAGCTCTTATTAACAATATGAACGCATACGGTTTAAGAGCAGATAAAAACCAAGCTGCAGTATTTGTTTACAACCACGTTAACGGTAAAATCTTAGCTTATGCAGGTGGTAAAGATTATTCTAAATCACAATACGATAGAATTACACAGGCTGTTAGACCTCCGGGATCGGCTTTCAAACCTTTTGTATATGCAGCAGCTTTAGAAAAAGGTATAACACCAAATGATATAGTTGAAGATATGCCGGTAAAAATTGGTAATTGGTCTCCAAAAAACTATGGTAATAAATACAGAGGAAACATTCCTGTATATACAGCATTAATGGTTTCATCAAATGTATGTGCAGCAAGAATGATTGAATACACAGGCATTAGACCAGTAATTCAATTGGTTCGTATGTTAGGTTTAACAACTCCAATCGCTTATGATTACACAATCGCACTTGGTTCAAATGGTGTTAAATTATTTGAATTTACAAGAGCTTATGGTGCTTTTGCAAATGGTGGTTACAAAGTAGAACCTTATGCAGTTGAAAGAATTGAAGACTCTAAAGGTAAGGTTGTATATGAAGCACCTACTGCAAAACCAATTAAAGTTATGAATTTAAGTACAGCAAGTGAAATGACTTCAATGCTTAAAACAGTAGTTACAAACGGTACTGGTAGAGCAGCAAACATTGGTAAACCAGCTGCTGGTAAAACTGGTACAACAGATGATTCAAAAGATGCTTGCTTTATGGGTTACACACCTAATGTTGTTGCAGGTGTTTGGGTTGGTAATGATGACAACTCTAGAAATGGTAACGTTCAAGGTGGTACTGTTCCTGCATTGATTTGGAGAGATGTTATGAGAGTTGCTACAAGACAATATGGTAGCGCAGATTTCCAATACACATCTTATGACTTAACTCCATTTAAAGCTGGTAGCAAAGCAATCAAAATTATTTCTCCAGATGCCGTTCAAAAAGCATTTGATAAAAAAGAAAAAGAATTAAAGAAAAAAGATAGTTCAAATGATTATGTAGATGAAACTCCAGTTGAATCTGCACTTCCAAAAACTGTTAATAAACCTGTGGTGAAAAAAGAAGCTAGAAAACCTGCCTCAGCACCTACTCCTGTTCCACAAGTAGAAAAAACTGCTGATAAAATTATTGAAGATGCAAATAAACTTGCACCAATTCCAATGGCTTCACCATTTTAAGACGTAAAACAAATTAGAATTAAGATATAAAAGGAAACGAAAATGACAGAAGAAAAACAAAAACATGAGCCGGTTTCGGCAAAAGATACAATCCGTCAATTAAGACTTCAAAAGCTTGCAGAATGTGCAGAAAGAGGAATTAATCCATATCCATATTCTTTTCCTAAAACAGCACAAGCTGCAGAATTACAAGAAAAATATAAAGATCTTCCTGCTGATACAGAAACAGAAGATGTATACTCAGTTGCAGGTCGTGTAATGGCTATAAGAAATACAGGCATGTTTATTGATTTAATGGACGATTCTGGAAAAATTCAAATCTTTTCACACAAACAAAATCTTCCAGAAGAGCAAATTAAACTTTTAAAAATGTTAGATATTGGTGATATGGTTGGTTTTACTGGTAAAATTAGAAGAACTCCAAGAGGCGAACTTTCTATCAAATCAACTGATATCAAACTTTTAGCAAAAGCTTTATTACCATTACCAGAAAAATTTCACGGTTTAACAGACGTTGAAACTCGTTATCGTCAAAGATATGTTGATATGATTGTTAATGACGAAGTTAGAGATACATTTAGAAAAAGAAGTTTGATTATCCAAAAAATCAGAGAATTTTTATGTAATCAAGGTTTCTTAGAAGTGGAAACACCAATGCTTCACCCTCAAGCAAGTGGTGCTAACGCTAGACCATTCTTGACTCACCATAACACTTTAGATATGGATATGACATTAAGAATTGCACCTGAATTATACTTGAAACGATTAATGGTAGGTGGTTTAAGCGAAAAGATTTTTGAACTTAATAGATGTTTTAGAAACGAAGGTATTGATATTAGACACAATCCAGAATTCACTATGATTGAATTATATCAAGCTTACGTTGATTATAACGATATGATGACATTGTTAGAAAATATGGTTGCTTTCGTTGCTAAAGAAGTTTTAGGAACAACTAAAATTACTTATGGCGAAAACGAAATCGATTTAACTCCACCATGGGATAGAAAAACAATGTTAGGTGCTATCCAAGAATACACAGGAATTGATTTCAGCGATTGCTTCACAGTTGAAGATGCCAAAGAAAGAGCAAAATCAATTGGTGTTCATGCTGATGAAGCAGATAACTGGGGTAAAGTTATTGATGCAGTATTTGAAGAAAAAGTTGAACCAAGCTTAATTCAACCAATTCACATCATTGATTATCCAAGAGATATATCACCTCTTGCAAAAGTTCATAGAGATAATGACAGATTAACAGAACGTTTTGAAACACGTGTTAACGGTTGGGAAATCGCAAATGCTTTCTCTGAATTAACTGATCCGATCGACCAAAGATATAGATTTGAAGCACAAGCTCAGGCTAAAGCAAATGGTGATGAAGAAGCATGTGATATTGATGAAGATTACATTACAGCTCTTGAATATGGTTTACCTCCATGCGGTGGTTTAGGTATGGGTATTGATAGACTTGTTATGTTATTAACAAATTCTCCATCAATTCGTGATGTTATCGCATTCCCAACAATGAGAAAAAATTAATAATTTTAATTTATAACAACAGAGGCGAAGCCGAAGGCTTCGCCTCTGTCTTTTGTCGGGTTCGATGAAATTGTCGAACCCGACCTACATTTCTACGATAACCCGAATAATCCAAGAAAATTTCTCCTCAATTTAGAGGTTGTAGGAGTTTAGAATTTTGGTTAAAATTCAACAATATATTGTAGGTTGGGGTTTTTACCCCAACAAAATCAACTTAGGAGCCATAGTATGAACGTAACTTTTGACAAGCATTCCTTGATTATTGACGGAAAACGAGAGTTTATCAGAAGTGGTGCGTTTCATTATTTTAGAACTCCTAGTGCTGAACTAGCAAAAGACCGTTTTATGAAAATGAAAGCGGGCGGTTATAATACAGTAGAGATTTATTTTTGGTGGAAATACCATAGCGAAAAACAAGGCGAATACGATTTTTCTGGTATAAAAGATGTTGAAAAAGTTCTTGAAATGGCAAGAGATGTCGGTTTATATGTAATTTGTAGACCTGGACCATTTATTAATAGTGAAGTTAGTGCTGGCGGTTTTTCATTGTGGTTATTGAAGGATAAAGATGTCATTCCTCGTAATAGAATTGGTACAGAGTACCATTACAGTGAAAAATACATGGAATATATTACAGAGTGGTATGACCAAATTATTCCTATTGTAAATAAATTTGATAACATTATTCTTTTCCAAATAGAAAATGAATATGCAAATGATGAAATGGACGAGACTTACATGCGTAAATTATACGATATGGCTCGTGAGCGTGGTGTAAAATGTCCAATTTATCATAACGATGCTGCTCCATGGGGTTTGTGGGCAGATGTCGTTGATATTTATGCTTGCGATACATATTTATATATCAATCCTAATCAAGATTGGAGAAAAGACAATTTCTGTTTTGACACAATGGATAATCTTGAATGCGTTTTTGAATGCAAAGAAAATGCACCTGCTTTTATTGCAGAAATGCAATCGGGTTGGTTTGATAAATGGGACGGTTCGGGTTATGAACATATTAGAAAAGAACTTTCAGATCAACATATAAATTTGGTTACTAAAACAGCTATTTCTCAAGGTGTAACATTATTCAATCATTACATGTGCTGTGGCGGAACTTCTTGGGACAATATTGCTTGTGATGAAGTTTATACAAGTTATGATTTTACTGCACCTATCAATGAATATGGTGTTTTAGAGGATAATTATTTTAAAGCCAAAGAAATTAATTATTTCTTAAAATCTTTCGGATTGACTAATACTGAACCTGATGAAGATTTGGATATAAATGAAGAATGTATTTATACAAAAGTTAGAAAAGATAACGAAAACGACTGTAAATGGTTGTTTTTGCGTAATCTTAACCCTGATGCTAAAACATTAAATATTCTAGATAAATTTTCTACAACAATAAAACCTTATGATATGAAAATTTGTCCGATAAATTTGAAACTTTACGCTTGCGAAATTGAGTTTTCAGATATAGAAATTTTTGCCCGACTTAAAAATGAGGAAAAAGAAACAATCTTTTTAATTGCAGATGAAAATACATCAATGTATCTTTCAAATGGTGATAAAATTTCTGGTAACAAAAAAGATTTTGATACTTTTAAGCTGGAAAAAGACGGTAAATCAACAAGATTTGTATTTTTAACTCGTGAAACTACAAGAAAAACTTGGATAACAGACAAACGAGCAATCTTTAATGCTGACTATGTTGCAAAAAACGATACTATTGCTTTAGAACACAGTGCAGAAATTGCATATTATGATTTAAAACACGGTTTTTCAAGAAAATATTTCAAAACCCGTCCACAAACAGACCATAAAAAACTTTTGAAAAATCTTGAGGTATCCTTTTGTGCACCTGAAATAGATATAGATTATGATTATTCATCTTGGAGAAAAATCAAAGGTGATAAATTTGACTCTTTATCTTGTGGTTTATCTGACGAATTCACCTTCTACAAGGGAAAAATTCCAAACGATATTGAAGAAATAACATTAAGTGCCAGACATCTTTTTGCCGTTTATATTAATGGTAAAGAGGTTTTGAGCAGAAACAGTTACAAAATCGAAAAACTTCAACAAATACCGGAAACCATTCAAATACCTCTTGATAAGAAAATCTTAAACAAAGAGGAAAACGAATTAACAATTCTTGTAGAAAATCTTGGTTTTGATAAAGGTTTTTCCGGTGAGACAAATCACCCACGTGGGTTAGTTACATTTGAAACATCACCTAAATGTAATGTAGAGTTTTACGTCAATGAAAGACTTTCTATAGAACGTGGAGATTTGAGAGAATCTGATTCTCCTTATCTAGCAAAGATTTCGGCTGAATTTGATGTAACATTTAGAGAAGATGAAACTTTTTCTAAATATTTGTACCTAAAAGATTTTCCATATCGTCGTGCAACAATCTTTTTAAATGGTATAAAAATAGGTAGATATATTAAAAGAACGAATGTTCAAGACAAATTCTATTTGATAAATGCTTTCTTAAAAGAGCATAACAAAATAGATATTGTTGTATGGCAAAAAGCTAGAAATATCCATGGTTCATGGGACTTTAAAAACGAAATGAAAAATGTTATACTGGAAGTAGGAGATGTAAAAAGATTTCAATTATTTTAAAGGAGTTTACCTGTGATTGTTCCAGAATTTTTGTTGAAAAAGATTTACCAAAAAGGTACGCTAAAAAATAATGGTGGTAGCGTAACTTTTGAATTGAAAAATATTCTGGGTCCAGGATTTATCAGTGGGTTTAATTATGTTCAAATCAATGATAAAAAATACACAGAAGACGATGTAATTTTTATTACTGACGGCAAAGAAATTAAAGGTACAGAGGTTTCTGAATCAAATCCTTTAAAATTTAGATTGGCTCAAAAAGGCACAATAAAGATTGCCGATACAACATGTCTAACTGACGGAATTAATAAAATCGTAATCGAAATTATGAATCCTGAAGCTGGGAAAGTTGCCGTAAAATTTGAGGACAAAATATAATTAATCTTAGTCTATTAATCAAGTTTGAAATTATTTGATAAATCAGCTGATTGAGATGTTGGATAGTTATTTTTTAATGGGTCAAAATTGCTATCAACATCTGATTTTAATTTGTCCATGTAAACTTGACCATTTTTAACTGTTTGAAGTTGTTCTGAGAAAATATTTTCAAGGTATGAGAAAACTCTTTCAACGTAAACATTTGCGCCATCACGAGTTCTCATAGCATCATCTGCTGCTTGAAGTCTTACGTTCTCTGCATCTTCTATTGCTCTACGTTTGATTTCTTCGCATTCAGAAATAACTTGTTCTTTAATTTTTTCAGCTTCATTCTGAACAGCTTTTAAAATATCTGATTCACTTAATAATCTGCTTGCTTCGTTTTGAGCATCAACGATAATTTTTTCAGCTTTTTGTTGAGCTTCCATTTGTAATTCTTCTCTACGTCTCAATAAAGCTCTTGCTTCTTGAATTTCTTGTGGAAGTGTTGCATAAATTGTGTCAATTAATGGTTCAATATCTTTAACTTTTACTGCTACTAAGTAGTTTGGTAAAATTGGAAAACCTTTTTCTAAACAAAGTTCTAATCTTTTTAAAAGGTCATAAACCGGTTTTAATAATTGATCGTATGATTGCATGCTCATATATATATTTCCTTGCTTTTTTCTAGTGTATTTTTACTAATTATTTTACAATTAAAATGTTAAAAGTCAAATACAATCAAAGGAATTTGGCTTTTAAAAATTTATTAACATTTTCGGGTACAAACTTACTTATATCACCTTTAAATTCAATAATTTCTCTTACAGAACTTGAAGAAATAAAGTTGTATTTTGGTCTTGTAGTTAAGAAAATTGTTTTAACTTCTTTATCAAGAGCACTGTTTGTTTGAGAAAGTTGCATTTCAAATTCAAAATCAGAAACCGCTCTTAAACCACGAATAAGGACTTTGGCATTTTTTTCTTTTGCATAATCCACTGTTAAACCGTGAAAACTATCGACTTCGACATTTGTAAAATCTTTAACAGCTTCTTTTATTAAATTAACCCTATCATCAACAGTCAAAAATCCACCTTTTTTTTCTGCATTGTAAGCGACAGCAATGATAACTTTATCAAAAATAGCAGCGGCTGTTTTTAATACGTCTAAATGTCCGTTAGTGATTGGGTCAAAGCTCCCAGGGTATATTGCAATTTTCATAGAATTTCCTCATTAATTTACTAAATTATTATACACGAAAAATGAATTATTAATTTTTTGTTTATTTTTTAATAATTTCAAAAAAAAGGTGTTAAATTAGAATTGTAAAAAGGAAATAGTATAACATTAAATAGAGAAAGGCGTTCTGAATAAAATCAGAATGGAAAGAGAAAAATGGCAAAGACAATTGGTATTGACTTAGGTACAACAAACTCAGTAGTTGCCGTAATGGAAGGTGGTAAACCAACTGTTATCGCAAACGCAGAAGGAACAAGAACAACTCCTTCAATCGTAGGTTTTACAAAAACAGGTGAAAGATTAGTTGGTCAATTAGCAAAAAGACAAGCAATCTTAAACCCAGATAAAACAATCGCTTCAATCAAAAGACACATGGGCGAAGATTACAAGAAAAATATTGACGGAAAAGATTACACTCCTCAAGAAATTTCTGCAATGATTTTAAGAAAATTAGCTGATGATGCTAGTACTTATTTGGGAGAAAAAGTTACTTCAGCTGTTATCACAGTTCCTGCATACTTTAATGACGCACAAAGACAAGCAACAAAAGATGCTGGTAAAATCGCTGGTTTAGACGTTCTTCGTATCGTAAACGAACCAACAGCAGCAGCTTTGGCTTATGGACTTGAAAAAGAAAATGCTGAAAAAGTTTTAGTATTCGACTTAGGTGGTGGTACATTCGATGTATCTATCCTTGAAATCGGTGATGGTGTTCACGAAGTTCTTTCAACATCAGGTGATACTCACTTAGGTGGTGATGATTTCGATGAAAAAATCATGAAATGGATTTGTGAAGAATTCAAAAAACAAGAAGGTATTGATTTATCAAACGATAAACAAGCAATGCAACGTATTAAAGAAGCTGCTGAAAAAGCTAAATGCGAATTATCATCAGTATTTGAAACAACAATCAACTTACCATTCATCACAGCTGATGCTAATGGTCCAAAACACTTAGATTTAACTTTAACAAGAGCTAAATTTGAAGAATTGTCATACGACTTATTAGAAAGATGTAAAAAACCAGTTGAACAAGCAATCAAAGATGCTGGTATTTCAAAATCTGATATAAACGAAGTTGTATTAGTTGGTGGTTCAAGCCGTATTCCAGCAGTTCAACAATTAGTTAAAGATTACACAGGCAAAGATCCTAACCAATCAGTAAACCCAGATGAAGTTGTTGCAGTTGGTGCTGCAATCCAAGCTGGTGTACTTGCTGGTGAAGTTAAAGATATCGTATTGTTAGATGTAACTCCATTAACATTAGGTATTGAAACTCTTGGTGGCGTTATGACTCCATTAGTTCCTCGTAATACAACAATCCCTGTTTCTAAATCACAAGTATTCTCAACAGCAGAAGATAACCAAACAGCAGTTGATATTCACGTACTTCAAGGTGAAAGACCAATGGCTAGAGATAACAAATCTTTAGGTAAATTCTTACTTGATGGTATCCCAGCTGCAATGAGAGGTGTTCCTCAAGTTGAAGTTACATTTGATATCGATGCTAACGGTATTGTTAACGTATCTGCTAAAGATAAAGCAACTAACAAAGAACAAAAAATTACAATTACAAATTCTTCAAACTTATCTGAATCTGATATTGATAAAATGGTTAAAGAAGCAGAAGCTAATGCGCAAGAAGACAAGAAGAAGAAAGAAGAAGCTGAAATTAAAAATAACGCAGCTAGCATGATTACTTCTGCTGAAAGAATCGTTAAAGACTTTGAAGGCAAAATTACAGATGATGATAAGAAAAAACTTGATGAAGGCAAAGACGCATTACAAAAAGCTCTTGACGAAAATAAATCAAGCGATGAAGTTAAAAAATTATCAGATGAATTGCAACAAACAATTTTTGCAATTTCTCAAAAAGCTTATGAAGCAGTTCAAAAAGAAGAAGCTCCAAACGCAGAAAACACTTCATCAACAGAAGAAACAAAATCTGATAACAAAGATGATGATGACATCATTGATGCAGAATACACAAAAGAATAATTTAGAAGGTTCTTTAATAAAAAGGGGCGAGATTGATTTATCAATCTCGCCCCTTTTGTTTTAATTGAACGGTGGGAAAAGTTATTAATTAATGTGGTATTTTAATGAAAATTTTAAATTCCCACCCTACTTTTAAGGTTGTCTTGTTAAATGAAATTGTTTAACAAGACCTACATTTGTGTTATTAAATAAAAATTTTTCCAATAAAAAAGCGACCTTTCGGTCGCCTCTAAGATTTTTTTCTAATCATCTTATCTCACACATTTTGGTTGCTTTTCTTTTACACACCCGATTTCTCGGTTCTCTACACACTCTATTATTTTACTGCAACCAACATAGTTTGAATGCCTTGTTCATTAGTTAGCATTCTTGCAGATGCCATAGCCATTGATCTGCGTTTTTTTGCTCCTCTCAAAATAAATTCAACACTGTTATCAATATTAGTAGTTGGTAATTCGATTTTTCTTAACATATTCACATATCCTTTATTAGTTATCTTGCTTACATATTTTTTATCGGCAGATTTTTCATGTTTCTTTAGAAATTTGGTTTATCATGTTACGATTTTGTTACAATTAGGTTAAAAAGTGCTATAAATAAAGAATTTTAGTAAAATAAATGTATGAAGGTTTCAGTTGTTATTACAAGTTACAATTACGATAAGTATATAAAAGATGCGATAGAGTCTGTTCTTAATCAGACATATTCTGATTTTGAGCTTGTTATTATTGATGATTGTTCAACTGATAATTCTGTGAATATAATCAATCAATTTGAAGATGAACGTATTAAATTTATTCAAAATGAACAAAATTTAGGCTTAAAAAATTCTATGCAAAAAGCTATTTCTTGTTGTACTGGAGAATGGATTGCTTTTTTGGAAAGTGATGATTTGTGGCTTCCCGATACTTTGGAAAAAAGATTAGCATGTGCAGAAAAATACCCTCAAATTGGTATTATTTTTAATGATGTTTTGGAAATTGGTGATGAAAAATGGCTATTTGCTGTTAAAAATAATTTTGATAGAGTAAGAAAAATTTTAAGTAAAAAGACTTTTCCTAAAAATATTTTTTATGATATCAATGTTCACAATCTGATTTTAACTTTTTCGTCTGTAATGATTAAGCGTGAACTTTTTGAAAAGATTAGCTTTGAAACACCTATAGATGCGCTTCTTGACTGGTGGCTTTACATTCATATTGCGTATAATACAGAGGCTTATTACATAAAAGAGAAATTTACTAAGTGGCGCCAACACAAACAAAGTTATATCATGCGAAATAAAAAATTAAAATTTAAAATGGCAAATATTGAGGCTTATTTGGACGTATATAAAACAAAGAATTTAGGTGTTAAATTCTTGCCTTTTTTGGCTTTTTCGATTGTGCAAATGTTATTTTCCAGAGCAAAATTTTATAACATTGTTTTGATTAGAAAAATAAAAGATATTTTGCATATTAAAAAGCGTCAATCACCTTTGTTTGACGATTAATCAAATAAAAATCCAAAGAAGGTTTTTAAAATTTTTGTCAAAATTCTTCTCAAAATATCTGGACAGTTTCTTAATGCTTTAAACATCAATATTTTAAGGATTTTTGGTGCAAAGTTATTTATCTTTATTTCACCTGTATTTTTTTTGATAAATAATAAAGCTTCTTTATTTTGAATTTCTTTTTCGTAATCGACAATTGTTGTTTTATCTCGGTTCAAACCTAGTAATACAGAGCGTTTTACAAAAGGTATATTTTCTCTTAAAATTTCTCTCCAATAATAAATTGAAGGATTGTAAGAGTTTTTGAACTTTTTTAAAATGGTTTCATATTTAAAACCTTTATCAATGAGTGTTTGAGTAAGTTTTATTTCGTAATTAGAAATTATGTCATTTTTACATTTTTCTTCTTTTACTGAATTTAAAAATTTCTGAAATCCTTCACTTTCAAATATATTTTTTCTAAATGCTAAAAACCAACTTTGAATATGCGGAGATTTTTTTGATAAACATAATTTGCCGTATTTTTTAAAACCATATTTATTTTCTACAATTCCCCAAAAACCTGAATGGGGTTCGTTGTTAAAAACGCTACTAAGAGAATTAACACAATATACGCTATCGTTTACAAATATGATTTCATCAAGGTTTTCAAGCATGCCATTTTCCTTTGCATAGTTAAAACCTCTTTTGTATGAGCCGAAATCATATTCGTTATGTTTTACTAAAATAACATCTTCTAGCTTTTGTTGTTCCTTTTGCGGTAAGTCTGAAAGGCTTAAAAATAGAACTTTTCCACAATATTTTTTTAATTGATTAACATAATATACAACGTAATCGTCTATTACGTTGTTTTTGTCAAAATGGGCAAATATTGCTAATCTTTTCATTAAAAATCCTTAAATGTTTTTAATCATTATACATTAAAATTTATTTTGACTGAGTTGTTTTTAGATATTCTAAAACACCTTTTGTAATTGCTTTTGCACAATTTTTTTGGAAGCGTTCGCTGTTTAAGAGAACATTGTCTTCTGGATTTATTACATAACCTGTTTCAATAAGTACACTCAAAGCACGACTATTTCTAACGACAGCAAAACTTCTTTGATAAATTCCGTCGTTGTTAACTTTTAATCTGTCTACCATATTGTTTAAGATGCTTTCTGCAAGGGGTTTTGCTTCATCATAATAATAGTAAATACTTGAACCTCTTGAAGTTAGAGGGTCTTTTCCGTCTGGTAGAGAATTTGCGTGAATGCTTATGAAAATATCAGCTTTTTTGTGATGAGAAAATTTTACTCTATCGTTTAGTGATACAAATTCATCTGTAAATCTTGTCATGTGAACCTCAGCACCTTTTTTTGATAATTCATCAAAAAGATAAAGGGCTATTTTCAAGTTGATATCTTTTTCGTCATTTCCAAGACAACTTATTGCACCGCGTTCTGCACCTCCATGTCCTGCATCAATTACGATTGTTATGTCTTTTAGAGGTTTAAAGCGGTATAATTTTAGTTTTTTCTTTACCTCTAAAATCAGATAATTATTTCGGTAGTACGCATCGTAACCCATTAAATCGTATTTGATGTTTAATGGTAGAACTGTTTCTTTGCCGTCGGTGTTGAAAAGGTGTAGAATTAGTGGCTTTCCTTCTTCAACATAGTATGGAATTCTTTTATCCATATTAAATTTATAAAAATAGGAGTTTTTGCTTTGGTCAAAATATTGAGCTACAAGTGTTGCAGGTGTAATCTCTTCTCCGGCGGGTTTTGGATAAACAGAACTTTTGTTTACCCAAGCATAATTGTCATCTGTTAATTTTACTCTGTACAAATTATACATTTCACCGTCAACTCTAAGTATGATACCTTTTTCAAGATGAACAAGTCTGTTTATGCCACTTTCTACGGGTGTTTTTCTTAAAGCTGTTCCGTCATTTTTTACGTAGAAATATTTTATTTCTTTGAATGGTTTAAAATTTGCTAAAGAATTAGAGTTTTCATAAGATACGCCTAATACGGCTTTTCTATTGATTGTATAGGTTTTTTCACCAAGAGAAGTTCTTAGGGTGAAAATATTTCTGCCAATTTCAAGTGGAACCTTTTGTGCAAAAGCGCCTGATTTATGAATATCTACTTTAAAGTTATTTATGTACAAATCATCGTCAGGGTCAGTGTTTCCTACAAAAAATGTTGAGGTTGCATTTGTGTTCATTGTTTTTGAAGTTGGGTAAATAACATTTAGGGCATAAACTTTTAGTCCTATGAACAAAATAAGTAACCCAATTAAAATTCTATTGCAAACATTTTTCATACTATGATATTATACTATTAAAGAGAAATTTACATCAAACTATGAGATGAATTATGGACTATAAATTAGAATTAGAAAAATTAAACGCAAATATGATTGAAGATAATGGACTTGTAGAAGTCTACTTTGACGAAAAGACGGATTTTATCAAGCATATTGTTGAATTACATAAAATAGATATAGACTTTAATGATGAAAAAAAATGTTTCATTTTAAATGAACAAGAGTTAGCACGAATACAAAAATTTATAGAAAAAGTAGCAATAAGACCTCTTATAATTTTTGACATGGACGGTGTAATTATGAATACAAACGACTCATTCCCCGTTGCAACTTGTCAAACTTATAAACATTTTACAGGTGAAGAACTTACTTTTGACGAAATAAATGAAATTAAGTATAGAGGTGGTTTTAATAGCGATTGGGATATTTTGATGTATTTATTTGATGAACGTGATTTTACTGTCAAGTTTGAAGATATGGCAAAATATTATATGGACATTTACTTTGACGGCAAAGGCGGTTTGATTGATGATGAAACTTTGATTTTAACAGAAGATTGTTTAGAAGAATTGATTAAAAATTATAATTTGGCAATTTTTACAGGCAGAGACAAAGCTTCTGCTACATATACCGTTAATAAATGGAATATCAAAAAATATTTTTATCCAATGATAACATTTGAAAATGTTGGTTGGAATCACCAAAAACCAGATACAAAAGGTGTTTCAATAATAAAAGAAAAAGTTATTGCTGATGAAATCTATTATTTAGGCGATACTGTAGATGATATGATTTGCGCTAGAAACTCAAAAGTTAACGGTATTGGGATACTTCCACCAAGAGATAAAAGTGAAAAATTAAAATTAAGATTATTAGAAGAAGGTGCTATTACAGTACTTGAAAATACTAATGATTTGCCACAATTTCTTTCCGAACGTAAAAATTTAATTACAAAGATGTAAAAATTATATCAAGGAATGCTTTTTCAAAGAATTTTTATAATATAATTAACATATTGGAAGAAGGAAAGGAAACAATAGTGAAAAACTCAAAATTAACTACTGCAATATTTTCAGCGCTAATTTTAGGAGCATTATTTGGTTGGTTATGTCCTTCTTTAGCAGTTAAAACTGCACCTTTAGCAAAAATCTTTTTAAATATGATTAAAATGATTATTGCTCCATTGTTATTTTCAACATTAGTTGTTGGTATTGCAGGACATGGCGATATTAAATCACTTGGTAAAATCGGATTAAAAACATTAATTTATTTTGAAATTGTAACAACATTTGCATTGATTATTGGACTTGCAATGGGTAACATTGTAAAACCTGGAGAAGGAGTTATAAACACTGCTGTAAGTGCTCATGATATGCAAGCAGCACAACATTTGGCTACAATCAATCCGAACAATTCCTTTGCAGATATGATAATTGGAATGTTCCCGACTTCTGTAGTAAAAGCTATGGCAGATGGCAATTTGTTACAAATAGTTATTTTCTCATTGTTCTTTGCGGTTGCAATTTGTGCAGTTGGAAAATCTGCAAAACCTGTTTTAGACGTGCTTAATGCTACTGTAAAAGTTATGTTTAAATTTACCGAATATGTTATGTATTTTGCACCATTTGGTATTTTTGGAGCTGTAGCTTCAGCTATTGGTATCAATGGTATTGGCGTTTTAAAAAGTTATGGAAAAGTAATCTTCTGCTTATATAGTGCACTAATAATATTCGTATTTTTGATATTAAATGTTGTTTGTCATATTGTTAGAGTTCCGTTCTGGAAGCTTATGTCAGCGATTAAAGATCAGATATTACTGGCATTTACAACAACAAGTTCAGAGGCAGCATTACCAAAATCTATGGAAATTTTGGAAAAGTTTGGAGTTCCAAGAAATATTGTAAGTTTCGTTATGCCAACGGGTTATACGTTTAACTTGGACGGAAGTACGTTGGGTGTTTCTGTTGCGGTATTATTCTCAACACAATTAGTTGGTATTCATTTGAATATTGAACAACAACTTGCTATTATGTTAGCATTGATGTTTGCAAGTAAAGGTATTGCGGGTGTTCCAAGAGTTTCATTAATCGTACTTGCAGGGACATTAACAACATTCAATTATCCAATCATCGGTGTTGCTATCTTATTAGGTATTGACCATATTCTAGATATGGGTAGAACAACAATTAACTTGATTGGTAACTGCGTTGCAACGGTTGTTGTTGCTCGTTGGGAAGGGCAATTTGATGATACAAAAATGCAACATTATATTTCTAGAGAATCACGTAGAAAAGCCTTACTAGCAAGATTTAGAGCTAATAAAGCTGTAGTAAAAGTTTAGTTTTAATATACTAATTTAGAGGAAAAATATATGGCAGAAGATAGCAAAAAAAGCGAGTACAAAGATACTTTGAATTTGCCTCAAACGACTTTGCAAATGAGAGCAAATGCAACAAAAAGAGAACCAGAAATTCAGGAATTTTGGGCAGAAAATAATATTTATGAAAAAATGACTTCACAACGTGATAAAGCTAATAGTTTTATTTTACACGATGGACCTCCATATTTGAGTTCTGAAAAAATTCACGTTGGTACAGCTTTAAACAAAATTTTAAAAGATATTTTAATCAAATATAAATCTCAAAAAGGATTCTATGCTCCTTATGTTCCTGGATATGACGGACACGGTTTGCCTATTGAAAACAAGGTTGTAAAAAATATTGAAGGTGGTCGTAACGCAGTTACTCCAGCTGAATTAAGAGCAAAATGTCGTGAATACGCTCATAACAGTTTAAAAGGTCAAGAATCAGAATTCAAGAGATTAGGTGTTTTAGGGAATTGGGAACACCCATACCTTACAATTGACGGTAAATACGAAGCTGAACAAGTTAGAGTATTTGGCGAAATGTACAAAAAAGGTTATATTGAAAAAGGTTTGAAACCTGTTTACTGGTGTGCATCTTGTGAAACTGCATTAGCAGAAGCAGAAGTTGAATATGCTGATCATACTTCAACTTCAATCTATGTAAGATTTAAGTTTGACGAAGAAAGTTCAAATACTTTGAAATCAAAATTTGATTTCTTAAATACAGACAAAGATATGTACGCTGTAATTTGGACAACAACTCCATGGACAATTCCTTCAAACTTAGCAATCAGTGTACACCCTAGATTTGAATATACATTCTTTGAATACAAAAATGATATTTATTATGCAGCAACAGAATTGTTGGCAAGCTTCTTAAAAGATGTTGACTGGAACGAAGCTGATATCAAAGTTTTAGGTACTTGCAAAGGTCAAGACTTAGAAAACTTAACACCAGTTCACCCATTGTATGACAGAAAATCACCAATTCTTTGTGGTGAACACGTTACATTAGATGCTGGTACTGGTTCTGTTCACACAGCTCCTGGTCATGGTTTAGAAGACTATGAAGTTTGTTGCAAATATAAAATCGGTGTTTATTCACCACTTGATTCAAAAGGTGTTTGGACAGAAGAAGCAGGTGATTTAGCAGGTATTCCTTACTACAAAGGAAATTCAATTGTTATTGATAAATTAAAAGATTGCGGTGCATTGCTTGCATCAGATGACATTCAACACAGTTATCCACATTGTTGGAGATGTAAAAAACCTGTTATTTACAGAGCAACTCCTCAATGGTTCGTAAAAGTTGATAAATTCAGAGATAAAGCTCTTGAAGAAATTAAAAAAGTTAAATTTATTCCAGCTTCAGGTGAAGCAAGAATTTCAAATATGGTTGAAGGTCGTACTGACTGGTGTATCTCAAGACAAAGAGCTTGGGGTGTACCAATTCCTGTATTTTATTGCGAAGATTGTGGCGAAGTTATCGTTACTGACGAAACGATAGAACACGTAGCAAAAATGTTTGAAAAAGAATCTTCTGATGCTTGGGTTAAATATTCTGAAAAAGAATTAATGCCAGAAGGTTTTGTTTGTCCTAAATGTGGTAAAACACACTTCCGCAAAGAAAAAGATATCATGGACGTTTGGTTTGATTCAGGTGTGTCTTGGAAAGCTGTTGTTGAAGCAAGAGCTGATGAATTAAATCATACTCCTGTTGATATGTATTTAGAAGGTTCTGACCAACATAGAGGCTGGTTCCAATCTTCATTACTAACATCTGTTGCTACTCAAGGTAAAGCACCTTACAAACAAGTTTTGACACACGGTTTCGTGTTTGGTGAAGACGGTAGAAAAATGTCTAAATCTTTGGGTAACTACATTAGACCAGATGATATTATTAAAAACTATGGTGCTGATATCTTGAGACTTTGGGCAGCATCAGTTGATTATAGAAACGATATTAAAATCGGTGATAACATTGTTAAACAACTTTCTGAAATATTCAGAAAAACAAGAAATACTGCAAGATTTTTACTAGGCAACTTGTTTGACTTTGACCCTGCAAAAGATTATGTTCCTTACAATGAATTAAAGAGTATTGATAAATTTGCATTATCAAAATTAAATAAATTAGTTGTTGAAGTAACAGAAGCATTTGAAAGCTATGAGTTTTACAAATATTTCCAATGCTTGCAAAACTTTGCTGCAGTAGACTTATCGTCATTTTATCTTGATATTGTAAAAGATAGACTTTACACATCAGGCAAAAAATCCTTATCAAGAAGAGCTTGTCAAACTGTATTGTACGAAACAATGCACGCATTAGTAAGAGTTCTAACTCCTGTAATGCCTCACCAAGCAGAAGATATTTGGCAAAATATTCCTGAATGTCAACGTCAAGGCTTAGATTCAATTCTTTTATCTGACTGGGTTAAAGAAAATGACGAATGGAATAATGAACAACTTGAAGAAGATTTTGCAAAAATTTTGAAATCAAGAGAAATTGTAACAAAAGCCATTGAACCATTAAGAGCAGATAAAAAAGTAGGCAGTGCCCTTGAAGTTGCGGTTTATATCAAATCTCCTGATTCTGAATTATTGAAAGCAAATGAAGATGAGCTATGCAATATTTATATCACATCTCAAGCACACGTTACAGATGAAAAACCAGCCGGTGTATTGAATGAATACACAGAAGGAGAAACAACAGTTTGGGTTGTAAAAGCACAAGGCGAAAAATGTGCAAGATGCTGGAAATATGCTGAATTAAATGAAAAAGGTATTTGCAAACATTGCTCTGAAGCGATTAATGAATAGCTTTAGTCGGTGTACAAAAATGTAGGTTGGGGTTTTTACCACAACAAAACAAACAAAAAGAGTGGCGAAGCCTTTAGGCTTCGCCCCTCTTGTTATTGACTGTCATGCTGAACTTGTTTCAGCATCTTACCAGCCCGGAATAGATAAATTAAACGATACTCTCAAATAAATCTTTCATTTCTGGATTAAATTCTTTTATTAAATTTATCTTCCATTGTCTATGCCAACGTTTTAATTGTTTTTCTCTGTTTAATGCTGTTTCTACATCTTCTGTTTGCTCATAATATACCAATCTATCTACGTTATATTTTTCTGTAAAACCTTCTACTACTTTGTTCTTATGTTCCCATATACGTTTTTGAAGATTACTTGTTACACCAATATAAAATGTTGTTTCTTCAAAATTGGTTAAAATATACACAAAATAAGATTTTTTCATAGATTAATTATAACATACTACGTTAGTAAGATTCTGAAACAAGTTCAGAATGACATAAAAGGTATGACAAGTTTTGAACAAATTATTTCATAAAACAGAGGGCGAAGCCTTTAGGCTTCGCCACTCTGTTTAATAATCAAAAATATCTTTTTCAGTTACTTGTAGTGCATCTGATAATTTAAATAACAATTTAATACTGATTCTTCTTTTTGCGGTTTCTATTTTTGCTAAATGTTCTCTTGAAATATCAAGTATTTCGGCAAGTTCGTTTTGGGATAAGTTTTTACTTTTTCTCAATTTACGAATATTTGCACCTAATTTTTCAAGTCTTGTAACCTCATTTGTCATATTTTTATTTTCATATATAATTAATTATATGTATGTAGTCTAAAACGTTACAAAAAGGAGTAAGTATGCAAATTGAGGATTATAAAATTGATATTGAAATGTACTTAAAACAAATTATATCTCTATGTGATTTAATGATAGAAACAGATAATACTGATAAAACTAATATTTTGACAATAAGAGACTTGTCTGAATTAGCGATAGATAAAGGTAATGAATAGATTATAACAACTTATTTTATACAAACAGAGGGCGAAGCCAACGGCTTCGCCCTCTGTTATGTAATTCTTTTATTACCAATTCATTGGATTTAATGGACTAATTGGGCTCATTGGATTCATTGGATTCCAAAAATCATCGTTATTACTTGTTGTAGTAGAACCATTTGAACTAGAAGATGATGAAGAACTTTCTGGAGTTGTGTAATAAGGTCCAGCTTCTACTTTAGACTCACTAACTTTCTTACTTTCAGCTTTATATGTAGCTATATGTGAACCATCATGGTTTGTAAGTTTATATGTCGAATTTTTTCCTCTTTCAAGTTCTGTTCTATATTCTTTGTATTGTTGAGGCATTTTCATTTCAGGTTTTTCAAATTCAACAACAGCCTTTAAAATGTTTTGTTGTTCTGTTTTTGGGTATTTTGTTGTTTTTGCAAACTGATAAGCTTCGCTCATACCTTTGATAGTCAAATTAGTTTGAGCAAATGTTTTTACTGTATCAACGTCAAGTTCGCCTTTTTTCAAATATTTTTTAATTTCTTTTTGGTCTTCTTTATCATAACGTTGAAACCCGTGGTCATTTTTTATAGCTTTGATTTCGTCCATATCTTTTGATGTTTTTGAACTGAAAATACTTGGAAACCAATTAAACTCCATTTTTTGTGCAACTGGAGTTTGAACATCTATTTGTTTCATTGGTTTTTCAATTGGACGAGTTATAACTTTTGTATTATTTTGTGCTGTTTGAGTTCTAGCCGTAAAACTAGGGGTAATTGCTTGTATGCGCATAATTTTTCCTTTTTCTTCTATACAAACGGTATAATGCGCCTAAAAAAATAATTTGCTATTTATGTTACATAATCTTTACAATTTTTGTTTTTGCCATACCTTTCGTGTCATTCTGAACTTGTTTGACTGCTTTATCCGAATTTTCGCTATCTCAAGCTTTCGATTGAAGCTTTAATATCATCACTACCGTAGATGTAGCTTCCTGCAACAAGTGAATTTGCTCCTAAGCCTTTGCAAACTTTTGCAGTTTGTTCGTTAATACCGCCGTCTACTTGTACAATTAAACTTTCAGGTGCTTTTGCTCTGATATAAGGAATTTTTTGTGCGCAATAGCCCATAAATTCTTGTCCGCCAAAACCAGGTTCAACTGTCATTACAAGTACCATATCGATTTTGTCTAAGTATGGAATTAATACATCTTGGTTTGTTTTTGGTTTGATAGAAATACCAACTTTGCAACCGAAAGAGCGAATTAATTCGATAACTTCGTCTGTTTTATCTTGTGTTGCTTCGTAGTGGAATGTAATAATATGAGCGCCTGCTTTTGCAAATGGTTCAATATATTTTTCTGGGTTTTCAATCATTAAATGCACGTCAAGAGGAATTCTTGCAACTTTACCTAATGATTTAACCACAGGAACGCCGATAGAAATGTTTGGAACAAAATGTCCGTCCATAACGTCAACGTGAATCCAATCTGCGCCACCGTCTTCGATTGCTCTAACATCACGTCCTAATTCTGTGAAATCTGCTGATAATATTGAAGGTGAAATTATTACATTACTCATTTATAACTCCTAACTTTTTACATGCTTCATAAGCACATTTTTGTTCTGCTTCTTTTTTTGTTTTTCCTATTTCGCAAGCCAAAACTCTGTTTTGATAAATAACTTCTATCTCAAAACTTGGGTCATGTTGAGGTCCAAATTCTCTTACCAAATGGTATTGTGGAAGTTCTCTAGTTTTGCCTTGAGTGTATTCTTGTAAAATTTCTTTTGCATTATATTTTGCAAAATTACTTTTTACGTCTGCAATTTTAGGTTCAAAAATCTTGCCTAAAAATTCAACAATCTCTTTCTTTTTACCAGTCAAAAAGTATGCGCCAATAAGTGCTTCAACGGCACAAGCATTAATTGATGCTCTTGTGCGTTCGCCTGATTTTTCGGCATTTTTGCCTAGCATTAAAAATTTAGATAATCCCAATTCCTTTGCTATAACTGATAAAGTCGCATCAGAAACTATTATTGAGCGAATTTTTGTTAATTCACCTTCGTTAGAATTTGGGAATTTTTTCATCAAAATTTCAGATACAGCCAATTTCAAAACTGCATCTCCAAAAAATTCTAATCTTTCATAGTTTAATAGTGAATTTAGAGAGTTTTCTTTTGTGTATGAAGAATGCGTAACTGCTTTTTTAAATAATTCTTCATCAGTGATTTCAATACCAAAAACTTTTTCTAAATCTTTAATATTCACTAAAACAATCCTTTAACAAAGTTGCAAATATTTGTTATCAAATCATTTGATTGAACAAAATATGCGCAGTAGTAATAAAGAATAGGAATAGTTAAAATATAACTATCAGAACGATCTAAAAAACCGCCGTGTCCTGGAAGTATGTCGCCAGAATCTTTAACGCCTGCATCACGTTTAATCAATGATTCGCACAAATCGCCAATTTGAGCAAATGCTGTAACTAAAATACTCATAATTATTGCATGATAGAAAGGTAATTTAATAATATATGCAATAACCAAACCTAAAAGGATAGCACAAATTGCACCACCAACAGAGCCTTCAATAGTTTTGTTTGGGCTAATTACTGGTGCAAGTTTGTGTTTTCCAAAGTTTTTACCGATAACATAACACCCAACGTCAGTCATAACTACGCAAAGTAGTAAAAAGATTACGTAACCAAGACCTGCGTTAAAGATGTCTGTCTTTAAAATCATTTGTAATGATGTACTGTTTTGAGAACCCAAATCTCTCAAGAACAAAAGATATAGTGGGCACCAACCACAGTAGATAAATCCTAAAACAGTCGTTGCAACGTTAGCGATGTAAGGTTGACGACCTTTGAACAATACCCACATAAATGCAATTGTTAAGCCTGCTGTTAAAGCGACAGGCATTAATCTTGAGCAATTAAAATATGCGATAATTGCAAATATTGTGTTTACAACAAGTATTACCTTCAAACTTGGATAAAATCCTTTGTGTTGAAGTATTTTTACATATTCAATTGAACCTATAATTACGACTACTGTTATTAACATTAGTAGTGGTAAACCGCCTGCTATTAATAAAAATAGTGCAGTAAAACCGATAATAAGTCCAGTTATAATTCTTTGTATTGCTGATTTTTTAGGAGTTGTGTTTTCCATTATACAGTTAAAACCTCTTTTTCTTTTTCACTTACCATAGATTCAATTTTACCTGTATATTTATCAGTTAATTTTTGAATTTTGTCTTGATTATCTTTAACTACGTCTTCTGGTAAGTTTTCAGATTTTTCAAGTTTTTTTAAAGCGTCTGACATATCACGACGAACGTTTCTGATAGCAACTTTTGATTCTTCGCCGAATTTTTTAACGTCTTTAGCTGTTTCTTTTCTTCTTTCTTCAGTTAAAGGTGGGAACATCATACGGATAACAACACCGTCGTTGTTTGGCATAACGCCTAATTCTGCTTTTGTTAAAGCTTTTTCAACTTCTTTAAGAATTGATTTGTCGAATGGAGCGATAACTAAAGTTGTACCGTCTTGAACTGTTACTTGAGCCATTTGACGTAATGGAGTTGGAGCTCCGTAGTAGTCAACGTGTACTCTGTCTAAAATGTTTGGATTAGCTCTACCTGTTCTAACTGTTTTGAATTCACGGTTAAGTTGTTCGATAGCTTTTTCCATTTTTTCTTCGCCGTTTACGAATAATTCATCTAATGACATATTTACCTCTTTCTTAAATAATAACTTTCTTTTTGAATTTGAGCTTTTATATTAAGCGCCTACATAAGTTCCAACTTTTTCACCGTAAACGATTTTCTTAATGCTACCTTGAGCTTTGAAATCGAATACGATAATTGGAATATTGTTTTCTTTACATAATGAACAAGCCGAAGTGTCCATTACTTTTAAACCGTTTTTAATGATTTCATCATAATTGATGTTGTCTAATTTTTTAGCATCTGGGTTAACATTTGGGTCATCTGTATAAACACCGTCTACGCCATTTTTGGCCATTAACATAGCTTGAGCACCAATTTCAGAAGCTCTTAATGCTGATGCTGTATCAGTTGTGAAGAATGGGTTACCAGTACCTGCTGCAAAAATTACAACACGATTTTTTTCTAAATGTCTTTGAGCTTTAAATCTTCTGTATGGTTCAGCGATTTGGTTCATATCGATTGCTGTTTGAACTCTGCATTCAACGTTGATTTGAGTTAATGCAGATTGAAGAGCAAGAGCGTTCATAACAGTTGCAAGCATACCCATATAGTCGCCTGAAGCTCTGTCCATACCTAATTTTGTACTATTTTTCATTCCTCTGAAAATGTTTCCGCCACCAACTACAACGGCAACTTCAACACCTTCTTCATGAATATTTTTAATTTCTTGAGCAATCATTTGAACAGGTTCATAATCAATACCGAAGTCTTGTTTACCCATTAATGCTTCGCCACTTATCTTTAATAAAATTCTTTTATATTTTAATTCCATATAATAAACCCCTTTTATTTAATAATAGCCTAAATAAGGTTTATTGTAAGTAGTATGTAACAAAATATTTAGTGAGTGGTGAATAGTGAATAGATTTTGTTGGGCAAGTATGCCCAACCTACTTCACACCGGCTCACGCTGTCTTGTTCGCTCGCATTAAACGGGTCTACGATTGAAGATTTTCAAAAATTTCATTTTTAAAATCTTCAAGTCTTCGCCCTCTGCTCGCTCACGCCTACTCTTCCATAGCCATTTCTAGCATACGATATGTCATAAATGCGCCAAGTGCTACGGCTTTTGGGTCTAAATCTGTGTTATTTGCTACCTCTAAAATTGCTGAATTAACTTCTGGGTTTTCTTCTTTTAAATGTTGCACCATTTGTTTTCTCCAAGCATTTATATCTTGAAAGACTTCGGCATAAGTCAATGTTGAATGTTCTTCTGTTATTAATGGTAACATTGTTTCTCCCTCTCTTTTTCTTCAATTATAATTGTTTTTAAAATTTTTGGCTATACTCTTTACATCTTTTTAGATTTTTAATATCATTAATTTATAGAGGAATTTTTAATGTCTGACGAAATTAATGAAAAAGTAATAGATTTGTTTCAAAAACACAGTCATTCAAAGAACGATAAACACGATGATGTTATCAAGTTTTTTGAAGGTTTTCATTATGTAAAAATTTCTAGAGACAAAAATGGTAAAAAATTCAAATATGATTACTTAAAACAATATGCAGAAGATTGTCATTATATTGTTAGAGTAATGAGAAAGGTTGACGACGAAGTTATTTTATACAACTATGACGTACCAAATACAGATTTATACAAGTTTTTAGAAAAATTTGAAAATAATACTCTTAATGGAATGATTATAGAAATAGATAAATACTTCCCAGAAGATTTAGCATAGTAATGGACTTTATAGAAAAATACCACGAGAGCCTATATCATTGTAATAAGCCATATCAATACATTGGTGGCGAATTTTTGTCATTCAATAAAAGTTTTGATGATGCAAAGTTAAGATTTGCATTTGCTTTTCCTGATAAATACGAAATCGGTATTAGTAATCTTGGTCAAAGAATTTTATATTCTATTGTGAATGAACACGAAAATTTCATGGCAGATAGAGTTTACGCTCCAGAAAAAGATTTTCAGCCAAAACCTTTATATGGTTTAGAAAGTAAAAGACCTATTAAAGATTTTGACGTGGTTGGTTTTTCTATTCAGTACGAATTAGCTTACACAACTGTTCTAAAAATGTTGGAAATGTCTCAAATTCCGTACAAAAATTCTGATAGAACAGATGAAGACCCAATTATTTTAGCAGGTGGACCTTGTGCATTTAATCCACTTCCTATGAGTGAATTCATTGATTGTTTCTTAATTGGAGACGGAGAAGAATTAATCATAGAAGTTTGTGAAGTTTTGGAAAAATACAAAAACGCACCTCGTGATGAAAAGATTAAAAAACTTTGTGAGCTTGAAGGGGTTTGGTCTGCAAAATATCCTAAAAAAGTTACAAAAAGGCTTGTTCAACTAAATTATGACAATGCACTTAAAAAATATCCTGTACCATATTCAACTTCAGTACACGATAGAGCAATTATAGAAATTCGTCGTGGTTGTACTAGAATGTGTCGTTTTTGTCAACCGGGACACGTAACTTTGCCTGTTCGTGAAAGAAAAGCAGAAGATGTTATAAGAATTACAAAAGAGCTTGTTAAAAATACTGGATATGATGAATATTCTTTACTTTCATTATCTTCAAATGATTATACAAATATCAATGAAGTAATTAAAGAATTGAACTGTGAATTTAAAGACAAAAAAGTTTCTGTATCTTTGCCAAGTCAAAGAATTGACGGATTTAACCTTGAACTTGCACATTTAACTCAAGAGGTAAGAAAAGCCGCAATGACCCTAGCGCCAGAAGCCGGTAGCCAAAGACTTCGTGATGTAATCAAGAAAAATATTTCTCGTGAACAAATTATTAATGTTGCACTTGAATTATACAAAAATGGTTGGTCAAAAATTAAATTCTATTTTATTGCTGGACTTCCAAGTGAAACTCTTGAAGATATGGAAGAAATGGCAAATCTTTTGGGAACAATTCGTTGGAAACAAAAAGTGATGAAAAAAGAACTGGGATTAAAACATTCTCTTGATATAACTTGTACATTATCAGTTTTTGTTCCAAAACCTCATACTCCGTTTCAATGGGTACCTCAAATGCGTATTGACGAAATTATGGAACATATTCATTACTTAAAAGATAAATTAAAAACAATCAAAGGTGTGAAAATAAATTATCACGAACCATTTATTTCTCAAGTTGAAGCAGTTTTGACAAGGGGTGATGCAAGCCTTTGTAAATATATTGAAGCTCTTTATAAAAATGGTTGTTATTTAGATGCTTGGGGCGAATATTTTGACCAAGATGTTTGGAAAAACACAGCAAAAGATTTAGGTTTTGACCTTGAAGATTTAGCAAATCATCAATACTCTTTAGATGAAGAATTACCATGGGACTTTATTGATACAGGTCTTGATAAAGAATGGCTTATTGATGATTATAAAAAGGCATTTAACAAAGAAGGTTTTACTCCTACTTGTGAACAACATTGTGTAAACTGCGGTGTTTGCAGAAATTTAAAAGTTAAAAAAGTTTATGATAAAAAATATACTCCAAAAGAGGTTTCTTCTGAACATAGAGAAATTAATAAAGATGTTGTTTATAGATACAGATTAAAGGTTACTAAATCAGGTAATTTAAGATATTTTTCACATCTAGATTTTCAAAATTTCTTTATCAAATCAATGTGTCGTACAAATTTTGACATGGCATTCACTCAAGGCTTTAACCCTACAATGAAGGTTTCTATGGGAGTTGCGCTACCATTGTTTGTGGAAAGTGATTGCGAACTTGTTGATTTTGAATGTTATAACGATTTAACAGAAGATGAAATTAAAAACGAATTAAAAAGAGTTCTTCCTGAACATTGTGAAGTTAAAGAGGCAAAACGTATTGATAGACACGCAAATTCTATTGATACAACCGTTGCTTGGGCAGAGTATGAAATAAAATTATTTAATAACTCTGTTTGCGATTTTGAAACTTTCATGTATAATTGTGATAGAGTTTTATCTTCTCCAGAAATTTTAATTGAGAAGAAAAACAAAAAAGGTTTACTGAAAACATTAAATATAAAATCATCTATAAAATCATATAGATTTGAAGGCGAAAAACTACTTATTATCCTAAAAACAGGTCAACAGTCAGAAATACCAGCCGTTAGAGCAGATGTTCTTATGAACCTTATCGACCAAAATACTATATTTGACATTAAAAGAACAAAATTTTTAGATGAAAATTTAAAAGAAGTTTAACTATAAAAAGGAAAGGTTTTTATGAAAAAACAAGGAAATTCTCACGAAGAAGGAAAAAAGATTGTAATTGCAGAAAGAGATAACATAGCTGCATTAATGGAAGATGGAAAAGTTAGTGAATTTTTTATCAACAGAGGCGAAGTTTTATTAGGTGATGTTTACCTAGCAACAGTAGAAAACATTTTACCAAGTATTGACGCAGCATTTGTAAATGTTGGATATGACAAAATGGGTTTCTTGCACGCTCAAGACGTAATGGGTAAAGGTGCTTTACAAGATAAATTATCACCAAAACAAAAATTAGTTGTACAAGTTACAAAAGAACCTACAGGACACAAAGGTCCACGTGTTACTACAGAAATAAGCTTACCAGGTAGATTTTTAGTATTAATTCCTTCTGAAGCAGGTATTAATGTAAGTAAAAAAATTGAATCAGTTAAAGAAAGAGCAAGATTAAAATCAATCGTTAGCCTTTTAAAACCAGTTGGCTTGGGTGTAATTATCAGAACAGAAGCTGAAAATCAAACAGAAGCTGATATTCAAGAAGATTTAGAAATCTTGTTAGAAAAATGGAACAATATAATTACAGCATCAGAATCTCTTGAAGCTCCAAATCTATTATCAAGAGACCAAGACTTGTTATATAGAGTTATACGTGAAGCTTGTACAGAAGATGTAAAAGAAATTCTTGTAGATACAGCGTTTGCGCTAAACAGAGTTCAAACTTTATTGCAAAACTGGCACATGAGCAAAGATATCAAAGTTGAATTATACAAAGGTACAGAACCTTTGTTAATTGCGACAAATATTCATAAAGAAATTAAAGCAGCGCTACAAATCAAAGTTAATATGCCATCAGGCGGATACTTATTTATACAACAAACAGAAGCCTTAACAGTAATCGACGTAAACTCTGGTAAATTCGTAAGTGCAGGCACTCAAGATGAAACAATTTTGAAAACAAATATTGAAGCCGTTCATGAAATAGCTCGTCAATTAAGATTGAGAAACATCGGCGGTATGGTAATTGTAGACTTTATTGATATGCTTTCAAGAGCTGACAAATTAGCTGTTATGGAAGAACTTGAAATCGCATTTGAAAAAGATAAAGCAAAACCTCAAGTTGGTCAATTATCAGATTTAGGTCTTGTAGAATTGACAAGACACAGACAAGGTCAAAGCTTGACAGAAATCTTTGCTAAAAAATGTCCACATTGTCAGGGTGCTGGATATATAATGGAAGATTTCAAATTCTCATCTCCAACAGCAGAAGGTGAATACAGAGCTAAAGCTGCTAAAATGAAACTTCCTGTAAGCAACTTTAAGAAAAATAATAACAACAATAATAATCACAAAAACCAAAATCAAAATGATAGACCTCAAAGAGAACAAGTAGAAATTTTGGAAAATAACGAAAATCCATCAATAGTTGCTCAAGAAGAAACAACACAAATTAAAAAAGAAAAGAAGCAACAAAAAAATAAAAAATATAATAATAAAAAACAACAAGTAAAAGAATTTGTTGAAAATTCACCAGTTGAAACAGCTGAGGTTGTAATGGCTCCAAACGAAGAAATTGCACCAGTAATTGAAGAACAACCAAAAGTTGAAACAGATGCTCAACAAGTTGAAGAAAAATCAGTAGAAGAAGCACCAAAAAGAGGCAGAAGACCAAACAGAGGTGCAAGTAAAGCTGGTAAAACCACTAAAAAAAGAACAACTTCTAAAAAGAAATTAACAGAAGAAGAATAAAAATGATTAAAAAATTAAAAAACATTTTAATTTTAATAGCAATAGTAATGCCACTAACTTGTGGCATTACGGCTTTTGCTGTACCAGAAGATGAAATTGAAATAGTTTCAAAATCTGTTGCAACACAAACTAATAGTGTTCCAGTTGCAGAAGTTCCAGTTGCAAATCTCAAATCTGATGAAGATATAACAATCAAAGATATTGAAGATCTTCAAGATGATGATACTTTCAAAAAACCAAATTCAAACATATTGCTAAAATTCTTTATCGCAATTGCATGGGTTGTTATTTCATCTTTAATTATTTATTTTTCATTAATTTCATATAAAAAATTATCTGGTAAACCAGAGTTTGGAATTGATGTAGAAGAAAACACACTTGATACCCCTAAAAATTTTAAAGAAGCAATAAATTTATTTATTAAAAAAACACGTGAGTAGCGTGAGTGAGCAGAGGGCGAAGACTTGAAGATTTTGAAAAATAAAATTTTGAAAAATCTTTAATCGTAGACCCGTTTAATGCGAACGAGCAAGACAGCGCGAAGTGAGTAGAGCATATTCCCTTCTCCCAATGTAATGGGAGAAGATATCCGAAGGACAGATGAGGGTTAAGCATGACAAAAGCCCTCACCGATTTTTATGTACTCATAAGTTCGTGCAAAAAATCTCATTTCTCCTTCGTGGAGAGGGGAAATGGTGAGTATAAATAAGTAGGTAGGGTTCAACAATTTCATTGAACCCGACAGTTTTCAAGATTTGTCGTGTTGAATTAAGTCGTTCAACACGACCTACGTTAATCTTCGCCCTCTGACAGCTTGATTGTAACAAAAACTTAACATAATAATTCAAGTCTCTAAAGTTTTTCAAAAACATGTCCGATATGAAACTTGTAAGCAATAAAACAAAAGAAAAAGGAATGTGTGTTATGTTAAGAAAAATCGAAATGCCAAGCAATAATGTTGATAATTCAGTAGAATTCGTTTTAAGAGGAGCTAAAAAAAGACGTTCAATGGCTATGGCAGCTGCAAGAACATTAACTAACGAACAAGGAGTAAAAACAATGTTAGTTGCAATTAACTAGCGGATTTTCGGAAGGGCGCCGTGTGAGCGTAGCGAACCCAGCCCGAAAGGTGGAGCGGGACGTTACTCCCGCGACAACCCGAATAATCCAAGACAACGAATTAGAAGAACACGATTGAGAAAAACATAAACAAACACAGGATAGAGAATTTATAAGTACAAGAGAATAATAAAAAAAGAAGTCTGGAGGGCTTCTTTTTTTTTGTTCAAATTTATTTTCTTCTGTAATATCCACAAACTTTTGTGCCGTCATCACGATTGTACGAATTTACCCAAATCAAATCGCCAGTTTTAACTTTTTCATCTGCTTGTGTTTTTGACATGATGTTACCAAGTTTTAATTGCTGATTAATAAAATTTTCATTTCTTTCAAATTCATCTTTTGACATTTTTGCAATTTCTTCTCTTGTGATAACTCGTTTTTTATCAATATCACGAACATTGATATCATAAGAAATACCACCAGTTAATTTTTTAGATTCAACATCTTCTGGCTTTTTGTATTCAACAGCATTTTCAAGATTGCCCATATCTTCAATTTTATGTTTCCTATTTAGATATCTACCTCCTAAATAATCACCAGTAGGACTTTTTGTTATATACTCAGAACCTTTGGCATATCCAATAATATAAGTTTTACCCAATTGATTTCTCAAATTAAGGTTAAATACTGTGTCATCAACATTCCCATAATTTCTAATATTAGTTTCTTTAATATTATTTTTTTGCATTAAGTTACCAGCACCATAAGCATTAAAAGTAACTGTTTCATTGCCTGTTTCAGCACCCATAAGTTGTGCCAATGCACCACCTAAAGAATGACCTGTGAAAACTATTTTTTTATTAGGAAAATTTGATTTAACTTGAAGGTAAAAATTGTGTGCATCTACGTATTGGCTAGGTAAGCGATTTAAACCCATTCGTCCGTTATTTAGAATATCATCTTTGTCAGTAAGCTCTGTTCCTCTAAAAGAAATAACTATTACGTCATTTTTGTAAAAAGCCTCGCCATGAAAACCATTATTTGCATTGTGTTCATCAAATTTTATCCAATCTTTTGGTTTGTATTTTTCATTTCTTTTATAAACACACATTGATAAATCTTTTATTTCATTGTCAAATTTTAAATTGCTATTCATAAATCTTATTGTTCTCCTTTCTTATTTTGTGTAAGATACTTTTATGATTTTAGATAAATTTAAAAACGCAAAATTTAGAAACAGATATAGCTTTAACATATTAGCTATATTTAGTTTGATTATATTTTTTACGCTAGTGTATGAATATTTTTCACTTTTATATTTAGCCTTTAAAACTTACGACGCATATGGCTTTCCTTTTTTTATTACTCTTGTTCTTTTATTTTCTTGTTTTTATATTGCTTCTTTTGTATCTCTTATAATTTATATTTTTGAGAGAATATATAACATAAGAATAAAAAGTGAAAAATTTTTAAACTCAAAATTTATATTTTGGTTTCAAATTCTGGGTTTTGCCTCATTTTTAATTTTAATCCTTTTACATTTATACTTTGTTATAATGCTTTTCGTTTAGCAATTTACATTGTTCCCCTTTCTTGTTTGAGACTTTTTTATTATGACGAATTTTGAAAAATTTTAAAGTCCGTATTTTTACGTAAGTATTTTTACGGACTTGACAGATGAAATTAGCTCTAGGTAATAGTTACCAGAGTAAAAATTTATTTATGAGTTAAATGTAAAAATAATTTTGGAATAATTTACAAAATTTGTTATGTTATACTTTTTACATGCAAAATAAAATTAATTTTAATAAGACAACATTATTTTTAATAGGAATATTTTTAACATATTTTATTTCATGTTTTTATGTTGGATATTTTCATGAACCTTGGGCTGACGAAGCTCAAGCTTGGCTTATATCAAGGGATTGTTCTATTAAAGATTTAATCTTTAATACGTTGAGATATGAAGGGCACCCTATTTTATGGTATTTGATTTTAAAATTCGTTCAAATATTTCATTTTCCATACGATAATATAAACCTTATTTCGTTATTTTTTGGTTCATTGGGTGTATATCTTTTTTTATTTAAAACAAAAACGCCATTATTTTTAAAAGCAACAATACCATTTTGTTATTATATTTTTTATCAATATTCGATAATTGCAAGAAATCATTGTCTTATTTTTCCAATTTTAATGTTGATTTCTATAGTTTATCCACAGAAAGAAAAAAGTATTATCAAATATTCACTTTTACTAATTTTATTGGCAGCTGTTAGTTTTCATGGATATTTTATAAGTTTTATTTTATTTATAGATTTTGTAATAAGTCTATTTAAAAAAATAAATTTCAAACAGTCAATACCAATTGTTATTACTTTCTTAAACTATGTATTAACATATTTATATTTACAAAAACCAGCAGATTGTTCATTTCCGGCAAATATTATAAATATGCAAAGTTTTATATTTAAAGTAAAAGAAAGATTTTCAAATTTATTTTTTAATGTCCCTTCTGCATATGAGCCAACTAATATCTTAAGTCTTGTTCTCACAGGTTTTACAATATTCTTTATAATTGGTATGATAAATACTGTTTGTATAAATAAATCGCAAAAAACATTATTGTATGTTCTAAATTTTTCATTTTTAACTCTTTTATGCGTATTTTATTGTAATGATTGGCATTTGGGCTATGAATTTTTAATTATAATATTTTCAATTGTTGTAATGTGTAATGCAAATAACATTCAAAAAATAGATTTTAAAAGTAATAAGGCTTTTTGTATACTTCTTTCAATAGTTTTAGCTTTTCAACTTTTCTGGACTTTAAGTAGTTCTGCTTTAGAAATATTTTTTACATATTCTTCTGGAGCAAAAGTTGCTGAATATATAAAAAAGAATAATCTCGAAAAAGATAAAATTATAGGTATGTATTTTCATACGATAGTTGTCAATCCTTATTTTGAAAAAAATGTTTTTAGTAATACTCCAAAAGCCTATTGGTATTGGAAAGATAATACTTTAAAAAATATTAACTTTTTAGAAAACCCAATAATTTTGTTTGATAAATTTGGTAAGTCTGAAATGTCTAAAAATTCTGAGAAACAAGATTTGAAAAAATATATAAATGAAAAATATGATATAATAGATTTTAAAGCTAATTTAATATCTAAAGGTGGATTTAAAGAAGATTTAACGGTAACTCTATGTATTCCTAAAAATAAGGCGAAATAAATGAATAAAACAGTTTTAATTACAGGTGGAGCTGGGTTTTTCGGCTCTATATTAAAAAAAGAATTATTGAAATTGGGATATTTATGCGTATCTATTGATATTGAATCAGATAAATATCAACACGAAAATTTTATTCCAATATTAGGAGATATTAGAGATAATAGTTTATTAAAAAGTGTATTTGAAAAATATAAGTTTGATGCGATATTTCATTGTGCTGCTTTTTTAGCACATGTAAAAAAAGATTTAAAAAATCTTTGGAGCTCAAATGTTAACGGAACAGAAAATGTAGTTAATTTTGCAAAAGAATATAATGTTAAAAAAATTATTTTTATTTCTACAAATTGCTTATGGGGTCAAGGTTTTAATAAGCTAGTTAAAGAAGATGAAAATCCAAATCCAATCGAAATTTATGGAAAATCTAAATTAGAAGCAGAAAAAATTTTATTATCAGCAAAAGATAAAATAAATGTTGTAATTTTTAGATGTCCAACAATTATAGATGAAGAAAGATTGGGACTATTAGGTATTTTATTTGAATTTATAGAAGAAAATCGTAAAATTTGGATGGTTGGCGATGGAAAAAATAGATATCAATTCATTTATGCAAAAGATTTGTCAACTTCTTGTATAAAGGCTTTAAATTATGATAAGACTGACATTTTTAATATTGGCTCAGATGATGTAAAAAGTTTTAATGAAATATATGAATATGTTATTAAAAAATCAAACTCAAAATCAAAATTAGTGCATATGCCAAAAACATTCATGAAAATAGGAATGAAAATTGCATATATGTTTGGTGTTTCACCACTTGGACCTTACCAATACAAGATGATTTGCGAAAATTTTATTTTTGATACAACAAAGATAAAATGTGAATTAGGTTTTAAACCAACATTAAAGAATGAAGAAATGCTTTTAAAAGCTTATGAATACTATAAGAAAAATAAAGAAGAAATTTTAAAAAGAAAAAATGTTTCTGCACATCGTCAAGTTGCAAAAATGGGTATTATAAAATTAATAAAAATGTTTTCTTAAAACAGAAGTAATTGCAATGAAAAACGACTTCCAAAGAAGTCGTTTTTCATTAAAAAAGGCGACACCCAGATTCGAACTGGGGGATAAAAGCTTTGCAGGCTTCTGCCTTACCACTTGGCCATGTCGCCATAACCTGTATTCTAATAATATTGTAATCATAAAGGTTTGTCAATAACTCTTACTTACTATATTAATAATCAAGTAATATTTTTGTGCAAAGTTAAGAGGGTTTACAAATTTATTATATCATGTATAATGTAGTTAAGGTCTTAAAAAAGAACGGAATTATCCGTTCTTTTTTTACATATATGGGGGACTCTCTTATGAAACCTGAAATTAATAGAAAAGAAGTTTTAGATAAATTGATGCCGTTGGTTGAAAATACGGCTATGAGATTTAACTTTATCCCTGTTGAAGTTGATTTCACAAAAGAAAATCACAAAAACTTTATCAGAGTTTTCTTATTTTCTTATGAAAAACCAATCTCAATTGATGACTGCGAAAAATTTAGCAGAAGTTTAAATGAATTTTTAGATGATTTATTTGATTTTAAATATTACTTGGAAGTTTCTTCTCCAGGATTAGAAAGAAAATTTAAATCAAACAAAGAATATTTAATTTTCAAAGGTAAAAATGTGAGTATAAAATTATACGAACCTTTAGAAGATATGAAAGATGTGATATTTAAAGCAACTTTACTTGATTTTGACGAAAATGAAGGCGTTAAAGTTAAAAGACTTGAGGACGGAAAAGAAATTTTACTTCCTTTAGACAAAATCAAAAATACAAAATTATATTTAGAAGACAAAATTTAATTTGAAAGTAGATACAATTTAATAGAAAGGTATTCCCTAAAGGGAATAAGGTAGGAAAAATGATTAAAATAGGTACAGCATTATTTGAAGCATGTGAAGAACTTGAAAAAGAAAGAGGAATATCTAAAGACGTATTGATTTCTTCTTTATGCGATGCAATGGTTGCGGCATACAAAAAACATATGAGAGTAAAAGACGCCGCTAATATAGAAGCTCTTTTAGATGAACAATCAGGCGAAATTGGTGTTTTCTGTACAAAAGTTGTTGTTAAATCAGTAGAAGACGGTATGGAAGATGAACAAATTTCTTTAGCTGAAGCAAAAGAAATTGACGAAGAGGTTGAACTTGAAGATGAAGTTAAAATCGAAGTTACTCCTGAACAATTTGGTCGTATTGCAGCTCAAGCAGCTAAACAAGTTATCACTCAAAGAATCAGAGAAGCTGAAAGAAACATGGTTCTTAATGAATTCTTAGAAAAGAAAGGAACTTTGACAACAGGTATTATTCAAAGAGTTGAAAACAGAAACGTTATTGTTAATATCGGTAAAACTGATGCTATCATGCCTCAAAAAGAACAAATTCCTGGTGAATACTACAAACCTGGTAACAGAATTAGAGTATTCGTTCTAAATGTAAAAGAAACAACAAGATTACCTCAAGTAATCGTTTCTCACGCACACGCAGAAATCGTTAGAGAATTATTTGAACTAGAGGTTCCAGAAATTGAAGATAATATTGTAGAAATTAAATCAATTTCTCGTGAAGCTGGTTACAGAACAAAAATCGCTGTTTGGTCAAATGATCCAGAAGTGGACTCAGTAGGTGCTTGTATCGGACCAAGAGGTTCAAGAATTCAAACAATTGTTGGCGAATTGAAAAACGAAAAAATTGATATCGTAAGATATTCAGAAGACCCAGTTGAATACATCGTTAACGCTTTATCACCAGCAAGAGTTGTATCAGTTGATATCTTAGCAGATGATGAAGATGCTCACGAAGCAATGGTTGTTGTTCCAGATGACCAATTATCATTGGCTATCGGTCGTGAAGGTCAAAACGTTAGACTTGCTCACAGATTAACTGGTTGGAAAATCGATATTAAATCAGTTTCTCAAATGGAAAAAGCCGAAGCTGAAGCTCAAAGAAATTTTGAATATCAAGATGAAGCTCCAGAACAAGAAGCTAACTACGATGAAGATGAAATTAATGAAGAAATCGCAGAAGAAATGAATCAACAAGGTGTTGATGAAGAAGATATGGTGTCTGAAGAAGTTGCAGAAGGGTCTGAAGACGATTCTGAAGAATAATTAATTTCTGAAAAATAATAAATATCTAAGAAGGGCTAATTTTTCAATTGAAAAATTAGCCCTTAAAATCTTGTCTTTAAAACAGGAGAGGCGAAGCCGAAGGCTTCGCCTCTCCTTATAAAATACTTACCTATGCAACAAGGTTCAAGCCTTGTTTCTTTTGATTTTCTTTTTCTTTAAGTTTTAGATAGCGTTCGCATTGTTTAGTTTTGTCATAGCCAAGAAGAACGCCTAGAATAAAATCTTGTTCAGGAGTATATTTACCAAGTTCAGGTTGGTTGAAAGATTTAATAACATCAACACATGGTTTATCACCAAAGAACACATTAAGATTTCTGCCACCAGGTGCAGGGTTAAGCATGTAGTTTAAGTTATCACGTTTAAGACGTTTTTCGATTACATCTTTATCTTTCATACTTTCAACTTGAAGAACAAGAGGTCTAATACCATGTTTATATCCATAAATATGTTCATTAAGTACGCTCATATTAGGCTGTGCCGCATTAATAGGTGATATAGCCATAAATACTCCTTTTTGTGATGTAATAAGCTGTCCATATAAAGAGTGTAAAAATATTTTTTGCTATTGGAGTTAACAAAAATTTACAAATAAAAATTATGTTGACATGAAAGTATTAGCATATAGAATAGAAGTATAGCTTAATAGAATAAGTTAGAAAATAGTACATATTAAAGAGAAAAAAGGAGACCACTAAAATGGCACGCGAAAAGTACGAAAGAACGAAACCACACGTTAACGTTGGTACTATTGGTCACGTTGACCACGGTAAAACAACATTAACAGCAGCGATTACTGCAACATTAGCAGCAGCTGGTCAAGCACAATTAAAGAAATTTGATGAAATCGATGCTGCTCCAGAAGAAAAAGCAAGAGGTATAACAATCTCTACAGCTCACGTAGAATATGAAACAGCAACAAGACACTATGCTCACGTTGACTGCCCAGGCCACGCCGACTACGTTAAAAACATGATTACAGGTGCTGCTCAAATGGACGGTGCAATTCTTGTAGTTGCAGCAACAGACGGTGCAATGCCTCAAACTCGTGAACACATCTTACTTGCTAGACAAGTTGGTGTTCCAAACTTAGTAGTATTCTTAAATAAATGTGATATGGTTGATGACCCAGAATTATTAGAATTAGTTGAAATGGAAGTTAGAGAACTTCTTTCTTCATACGAATTCGATGGTGATAACATTCCATTCATCCACGGTTCTGCTTTAAAAGCATTAGAAGCAGTTCAAGCAAATCCATCAATTAAACGTGGTGAAGATAAATGGGTTGATAAAATTTGGGAATTAATGGATGCATTAGATACATACTTCCCAGAACCTGTTCGTGATTTAGACAAACCATTCTTGATGCCAGTTGAAGACGTATTCTCAATCACTGGTCGTGGTACAGTTGCTACTGGTAGAGTAGAACGTGGTATCGTTAAAGTTGGTGATGAAGTTGAAATCGTTGGTTTAGGCGAAACTAAGAAAACAACTGTAACAGGTGTTGAAATGTTCAGAAAATCTCTTGATCAAGGTCAAGCTGGTGATAACATCGGTGCTTTATTAAGAGGTGTTGATAAAACTGATATTCAACGTGGTCAAGTTTTAGCAAAACCTGGTTCAATCCACCCACACACAAAATTCACAGCTAACGTTTACGTTTTAACTAAAGAAGAAGGTGGACGTCATACTCCATTCTTCCCTGGTTACAGACCACAATTCTACATCAGAACAACTGACGTAACTGGTTCAATCCAATTCGAAGGCGAAATGGTAATGCCTGGTGATAACGTTGTAATGAACGTTGAACTTATCGCTCCAGTAGCAATCGAAGAAGGTATGAGATTTGCTATTCGTGAAGGCGGTAGAACAGTTGGCGCTGGTGTTGTTGATAAAATTCAAGAGTAATCTTTGATTAATCAATATAACAAAAAAGAGCTTGTCTTTTGATAGGCTCTTTTTTTATTTTAGGATTTGTGTTATTATGTAAAAAAGTACAATCATGGAATTTAAAAATGGAACAATTAAGTGCGAAAGAAAAAGACGATAAGATAGTATTTTATTTAACCAAAATAGTTCAATATTTAGGTGAAAAAAAATATGAAGAAATCGTGGAAAATGTAAAATTACTTTTAGAAATTGACGTAAAAGCTGATTATTATGGCATTATAGGTCTTGCAGAGTTTAAACTTAAAAAATATAAAGATGCTATTGAAGATTTGCATAAAGCTAATGAACTTTCTCCAAGAGCTGATTATTATTGTAATTTAGGTATGGCAGAAGATGCAATTGGAAATAAAGAAAATGCTTTAGATGCATTTGAAAAAGCAATTGAATTAAATCCAAATTCTGATTATTATTACAGTAATCGAGGCATGATAAAATATGATTTAGGCAATTATTTTGATGCAATTTTAGATTATAGCCGTGCTATTGAATTAGGTCCAAATGAAGATACTTATTATGGCATGAGAGGTTTATCAAAATTTAAATCAGGTTTAATTGATGATGCAAGCGAAGATTATAAAAAAGCAATTTCATTAAAACCAGATGAAATTGAGTATTATTATAGATTGGCAAATATTTACTTGCTGAAAAAAGATTACAATGGCGCGACTTTATATTATGAAAAGATGTTATCGCTTTGTGATGAGCAAGGGGGTAATGTTTTAGATCCTTTAGGTGTTTCATATCTTGTAAAATGTTATTTGAGATATGCTCGTGTAAAAGTTGCGCAAGGAGATTACCAATCAGCACAAGAAATGATTACTAAATCAATTCAGATTGACCCATCTCTTGATGTTGATAACGCAGGTGATTAATAAAATTTTATAAACAATGTAAAAGCCCGAACCTTTTAGGTTCGGGCTTTTACATTAAAATCTATTAAATTATGCAATACCGATTTGGCGCATAGGCATTGCTTTTTTACCCATTTGAGGTGCGCTTGTTTGAATAGCACCGTCTTTGATGCCTAATCCAACATAAGAAGTTTCGTTAGCAAAAGGATTACCACCGTCAGCACCAGCTCTTTTAACTGCTGTTACTGGTTGGAACTTGTTAACGCCTTGAACGCCGTTGATTGGTTTAGCAAATGGATTGTTGTGTAATGCTGAAATATCCAAAATCAAAATCCTTTCTTACATATATTAAAACATGTTTTTTGAAAAAATTGCCTAAATTAACAAAAATTTTACATTTATTTTAAAAATCCTATTGAAAATGGGGTATGTTTTTGCTATTATTTACTAGATAAATGCACACTTTGAGGGGATTTAATATGAAAAACAGAGTATTATTATGTATTATGGACGGTTGGGGTTTAGCTCATGGAAACGATTCAACAAATGCCGTAAAATTAGCTAATCCTGTTAATTTTTATAAATTAAAAGAAACAGAAAAATATACGCAAATTCATGCTGATGGTGAATTTGTTGGATTGCCGGAAGGTCAGATGGGTAACAGCGAGGTTGGACACTTGAATTTAGGTGCAGGCAGAGTTGTTTATCAGGATTTGTCAAAAATTAATAGAAGCATAAAAGATGGTAGCTTTTTCAAGAACGAAAAATTTTTACAAGCAATTGAACATGTTAAAAAGAATAATTCAGCTTTACACTTATATGGCTTGGTTTCAACAGGTGGCGTACATTCTTCTTTAGACCATTTATTGGCATTAATTAAATTAGCGAGTGAAAATGGTTTGAAAAAAGTTTACGTTCACGCATTTTTAGATGGTCGTGATACTCCTCCTGCAAGTGCTTGCACATTCTTGCAAATTGTAGAAGACGAGTTGAAGAAACATAATCTTCCACAAATTGCGTCTGTAATTGGCAGATATTGGATTATGGATAGAGATAACCGTTGGGAACGTGTTGAAAAGGGTTACAACTGCTTGCTTTTAGGTGAAGGTAACAAGGCTGAAAACGCTATTGCTGGTGTAAAAGCATCTTATGACAATAAAATAACAGATGAATTTGTTGAACCTATCGTTTGTGGTGGTGAAGATTCAAGAATTCACGATAATGATGCAATTATTTTCTTTAATTACAGACCTGACAGAGCAAGAGAAATCTCTAAAGCAATTAATTTTACTGATTTTGACGGATTTAACAGAAAAGTAGTTAGAAAAAATATTTTCTATGTAACTT